>JBOGIW010000348.1:0-4016 GCA_050748045.1 Vicinamibacterales bacterium
CCACGAAGCACACGAAGGTCACGAAGGCTTCCCGGCTTCCTGTTCTCCGTGATCGTCAGGACTGATCTCTGGTCACCGTCGCGGCGAGCTCCTGGTCGCATACTCGATCCCGTCCATATCGCACATATGCCAGCGCGAACGCGTCGTACACCGCGTGCGCCACGATCGGCGCCAGCAGGCCGCCCGTCTCCACCATCAACCACCCGAACAGCGCGCCGATGCACGCGGCCCACACGCCGTAGCCGATGAAGCCACGGCCGCCGACGTGCACGGCGCCGAAGATGAGGCTTGCGGCAGGCAGCCCGACGAGCGGCTGCACGACGCCGCGGAACAGCAGCTCCTCCGCAACGCCGGCCAGCACGCTCACGAGCGCGATCTGCGCCGCGTTCACGTGCTCGAAGAGCGGCCGGACAATCGCGCGGCAGACGTGTCGAAGCGCATCGCCCGGCCACCGGTTCCCTCGTGCCCGGAGGAACGTCAGGTTCACGGCCGCCAGCGTCGCGGCCGCGAGCACGCCCCAGGCGAGGCCCGTGGCCGGATCGCCCGCCGGCAGCGGCGCCCGTGTGAACCACGCCCACGCGAGGGCAAGGGCCAGCAGGATCCCCTCGCCGAGCACGACAATTGGCAGGATACGCCCCGGGTCCATCTCACGGCAGCATTCAGAACGCCTTCTTGCTGTCCAGGAGGAGCGTGACGGGGCCGTCGTTCACCAGCTCGACGCGCATCAGGGCCTGGAACTCGCCGGTGGCCACCGGCACGGATGCCGCGCGCAATTCTCTCACGAGATCCTCGTACAGGGCACGGGCCCGATCCGGCGCCGCGGCCTCGATGAACGAGGGACGCCGCTGGCCGCGCGCGTCGCCGTACAGCGTGAACTGCGACACGAGCAGCACCGACCCGCCGACATCAACGACGGAACGATCGATCTCCTTGCCGTCCGCTCCTGTGAACACTCGGAGCGTCGCAATCTTCGCGGCGAGATACTTCACGTCCTCCGGCCCATCGTCCCTGCCGACACCGACCAGTACGAGCAGGCCGTGCGCGATCTCGCCGGCGAGACGATCGCCGACCCGCACGCGTGCCTCGCTGACGCGCTGCACCACGGCCCGCATTCAGCAGCCCACTACCGCGCAATCTGGAGAAGGCGGCCGCCGTCGTCGAGCCGCCCGGCCATGTCGTCGCGAAGCTCGCCGCTCGGGTTCAGGCGGGTGTCGAGCAGATGGCGCGGCATGACGTTGCCGAGCGCCTTGAGCATCGACTGCTTGACGCCGGGATGCTCGCGCTCGAGGTCCAGGACGAGCCGCTTGACGCGCTGCCGCTGCAGGCTGAGGTCGCCGCAGGCCGGACAGCAGCAGCCGACGATCGGCAGCTCGCGCTCCCTCGCGTAGGCGCGGGCCTCGTCTTCCGTGACGTACGCGAAGGGGCGGATGACGACGTGCTCGCCGGTGTCGGAGACGAGACGCGCCGGCATCGCCTTCAGCGCGCCCGCGAAGAACAGGTTGAGCAGGAGCGTCTCGATGAAGTCGTCGAGGTGGTGCCCGAGCGCAATCTTCGTGGCGCCGACCTCACCGGCCAGCCGGTACAGGACGCCGCGCCGCAGCCGGGCACAGAGCGAGCAGGGCGTGGCGTTCGCCTCGAGGATGTCGTCCATCACGTCGCCGATGGTCGTGTGCTCGATCTTCAGCTCCCAGCCTCGCTCGGCGCACGTCTTCGCGATGAGGTCGTGCTTGTACTCCTTGTAGCCGGAGTCCACGTTGACCGAGACCAGCGTGAACTCGATGGGGGCCTTCTGCCGGAGGACGTCGAGCATCTGCAGCAGCGCCCAGCTATCCTTGCCGCCGGACAGCCCGACCATGACGCGGTCGCCGTCCTCAATCAGGTTGAAGCCGGTGATCGCTCTCGTGGTCTTCCTGGCGATGCGGGCTTCGAGGGAACTGCGATACGCCATGGCAGACTCAGTGTAACCCGCAGCTCCGGGTTCCAGGTTCCGGGTTCCAGGTTCGGGTTCCCGGTTCCGGGTTCCACTGCGTTACGCGGCTTCGCGCACCTCGCGGATCTCGTACAGCGGTTCGGCAAGGGCCTCGCCCGCCAGCGCGTCGCGCATGAGGCGACGCAGCGACACGAGGTCGCCGATCACACGGAACGTGCGCGACAGGCCGTACTTGGACCGGCCGTGCCGCCGCGGCCGGTGGTTGACGACCACCTCCGTCACGCGCGGCCCGAGCTGGCTCGCCAGGGCCGGCAGGTACCGATGCATGCCGTGGCGCAGCTTCAGGGGCTTGACGACTTCGGCCCGGAACACTTTCAGCGAGCAGCCGTTGTCGTGCAGCCGGATCCCCGTGACGATGCCGATCAGCCAGTTGGCGACCGCCGACGGCACGTGCCGTGTGAGGAAACTGTCCTTCCGGCGTCGCCGCCAGCCGACGACGACGTCGTGGGTCGACGCCAGCTGCAGCATGCGCGGAATGTCGGCCGGATCGTTCTGCAGGTCGCCGTCGGAGGTGACGATGAGCCGCCCGCGCGCACGGGCGAAGCCGGCCGCGAAGGCGGCCGTCTGCCCGAAGTTGCGCCGGAACCTTACGACGCGCACCGCCGGGTCGCGCCCTTGCACGTCGGCGAGCCGCTCGAACGTCCCATCCTGGCTTCCATCGTCGACCATGATGATCTCGTACGGGGCGCCAAGCGCCCGGAGCACGAACGTGAGCTCCTCGTGGAGCGGGACGACGTTCAGCTCCTCGTCCCGAAGCGGGATCACGATGGAGATGTCCGGGATCACGGCCGTGAATTGTAGCGATTCCATGCCCACCAGCCGAAGACCGACAGCGCGAGGAGCGCGGCCAGGCCGATGGCGACGGCGCGGCCCTCTGTGCGCATCAGCTCGAGCGCCGCGTCGCCGAAATAGATGGCCAGGATGCCGAGGGCGAGGTATCGGGCGCCTCGGGCGATGGCGATGGCGAGCACAAACGGAAGCGGCCGTACGCCCGCCACGCCGGCCATCAGCACGAACAGCTTGAAGGGCGCCGGCGGCGGCAGGATGGCTGGAACCATCAGGGCCATCAGGCCGTGCCGCCTGTACAGCGCGAGCGCGCGTTCCACGCCGGCGCCCCGCGCCCGCCGTGACAGAAAGGCTTCCCCACCCTTTTCGGCGAGGTAATAGATCACGTAGCACCCGGCAACCGAGCCGAGCGTGGCCATGAGGACGTAGTACGGCATCCACCTCTTGTGCTCCGTGACCATGAGGACCACGAGGATGTCGTTGATCTGCGGCAGCGAAACGAACGAGGAGTCGAGAAAGGCGATCGTGAAGATGCCGGAGCCGCCGAGGCCGAGGGCGAGCTCGTGGATCCAGTTAATGAACGATTTCACCTGGAGCCGGGTAATCTTGTGTTCTTGGATCGATTCACAGCGCGACGCTCGACGAGCGCCATGATTATAGTCCCGCGGCTGCTGGCGCTCGCCGCCACCCTCGCCGGTCTCGTGGCGTGGGCCGTGCATTTCCAGGCCGGCCTCGTCCTCAGCCACTACGACGCGAAGGCGCACCTGGTCGTCGCCCGGCGCGTCGTCGACAATCTCACGCCCGGCTGGCAGCAGATCGGCGCGGTCTGGCTGCCGCTGCCGCACCTGCTCAACCTGCTGCCGGCGCAGAGCGATGTCCTGTACCGCACGGGCGTCGCGGCGTCGGCGCTCTCCATCGCGAGCTTCGGGCTGTGCGTGTGGGCGACGGCGCGGCTCGTGCTCGCCACGACGCGCTCGGCCGCGGGGGCGGTGGCGTCGGCCGCCGTCCTCGCGCTGAATCCCAACCTCCTGTACCTGCAGGCGACGCCGATGACCGAGCCGCTGCTCCTCGGGCTCTCGGCGCTCGTCGTGCTGTGGACGTTCGAGTGGGTGCAGGCCGATCGGGACGACGTGCCGGCGCGGCTCGGGCTTGCGCTGGCCGCCCTCGTGTGGACGCGCTACGAGGGCTGGGCGGTGGCGGGCGCCTCGATCGCGGCCGCCATGCTCGCGCTGTGGAGAGG
>JBOGIW010000349.1:0-2143 GCA_050748045.1 Vicinamibacterales bacterium
CTCTATCCGTACGCCGGCATTCCTTGGTTCAGCGCGCCCTTCGGGCGCGACGGCCTCATCACGGCATTCGAGCTGCTGTGGGCGAACCCGCAGATTGCGCGCGGGGTCCTGGCGTTCCTGGCCGAGACGCAGGCCACCGGGTATTCGGATCTCCAGGACGCGCAGCCCGGCAAGATCCTCCATGAGATGCGGGGCGGCGAGATGGCCGCGCTCGGCGAGGTGCCGTTCGGGCGCTACTACGGCAGCGTCGACGCCACTCCGCTTTACGTCATGCTGGCCGATTCGTACGTCGCCCGCACGGGAGACCTGGAATCCATCGATCGCGTGTGGCCGAACATCCTGGCGGCCCTCGACTGGATGCGCACGTGCGGCGACCTCGATGACGATGGCTTCATCGAGTACGCGCGCCGCAGCGCCTCCGGCCTCGTGCACCAGGGCTGGAGGGACTCGCACGACGCGGTGTTTCACGACGACGGCACGCTGGCCGAGCCGCCGATCGCGCTGAGCGAGGTGCAGGCGTATGCGTTCGGCGCGTGGCAGGGCGCTGCGCGCTTGGCCAGGCTTCGCGGCGACGAGCGGGCGGCCAGCGAGTGGAGCGCCCGGGCACACGAGCTTCGTGCGCGCTTCGAGGAGGCGTTCTGGTGCGACGACCTCGGAACCTACGCGATGGCGCTCGATCGAGACAAGCGCCCCGCTCGCATTCGCGGCTCGAGCGCGGGACACTGCCTGTTCGCCGGCATCGTGAGCCCCGAACGTGCGCGCCGGGTCGCGGAGACGCTCATGAGCGAAGACTCCTTCAGCGGATGGGGCGTCCGGACCGTGGCGTCGGGCGAGGCGCATTACAACCCGATGTCGTACCACAACGGCTCCGTGTGGCCGCACGACAACGCCCTCGTCGCCGCGGGACTGGCCCGCTACGGGTTCACCGGCGCCGCCGCGACGATCCTGGATGCGATGTATGGCCTCAGTCAGGCCGTGGACCTGCACCGGATGCCCGAGCTTATCTGCGGCTTCCACCGCCGGAAAGGCGAATACCCGACGCTCTATCCCGTCGCGTGCGCGCCGCAGGCATGGGCCGCCGGCGCGGTCTATCTGCTGCTCCAGGCGTCACTCGGGCTTTCTGTCGACGCTGCCGCCCGCCGCGTGTCGTTGTCGCGCGCGGCGCTCCCCGAGTCCATTCCCTCACTGGAGATCACCAACGTCCGCGTGGGTGGCGCGGCTGTCGATCTGCACCTCGAGCGGCACACGCACGACGTGGGTGTGACCGTGATGCGCCGGACCGGTGAGGTCGATGTCGTCGCGCTGAAGTGAGCGCACGGCGATCGCCTCCCGAAGCTTCTTCCCTTCCGCCAGCGCGCCCCAGGACGTTCGTCCGCACGCGGCGCTCGCTTGCACAGACTCTTTTCCGTCGTTGCTGTTAGCCCTTGACGCGGCGCAGCCAACGTCCGAGTCTATGCCCCGCCACTGACAGTCCCTTTCGGTCACGCGGCCACTTTGTCGAGGCGTGTCGATGCATGCTTTCTCTCGGTACGGGCGAGGGGTACGGCTGGTCGCGGCGACGGTCCTGACGTGCTTCGTCTGGACGACGGTCGAAGCCCACCGGTTCGTGCTGTGGGCGCAGACGGCCGATCCGGCCGCGGGAGCGTCGGACCCGGCCTTCCAGTCCATGGACGACGCCGTATCGGCGATCGAGGCGCGCATGGACGAGATCGACGGCGCGCTGGCGGCGGGCCGCGATGCGTCGCCTTCGATCGCGGCGCTGGACGGTTCGGCGGCGGCCGTTGACGTGGCCGACACCGCCGTGCGCCCGGCGCTCGAGTCGATCGAGCGCCACCTCGCCGAGAGCGGCGCGCCGCCGGAGGCGCTGCAGCGGCACGCCGAGTTCGTCGCCTCGTACGAGGACGGCCTTCGCGCCGTCCGCGATCACATCGCCTCCGTGCGGCAGGCACCGGGCGACGACCTGAAGCCGCGCGTCGATCGGGCCAGAGGCTACCTGCGGGAGCGCCGTGGCCGCCCGCACACGCCGCTGAACCCGCAGAACCTGCCGCGGCGGCAGGCGGCACCGAAGGACCGGGCGCCCCGCCTGCGGCCCGACGAATTCACCGAGCAGCCGCCCGTGCGGGTCGCGTCCGCCGCAGGCGCG
>JBOGIW010000350.1:0-6566 GCA_050748045.1 Vicinamibacterales bacterium
TCACGAAGATCGAACGGCGCTTCGTGTCCTTCGTGTCCTTCGTGGCCAGACTCCCATCTCCTTTCTTCCCACCACCAAATGAAGCGAGTGTCGGAGTAGGAATCGGGACGCGTCCTCCCTTGAGCCGCCTTCGACGATCGGCTGCGTGACCCGGTGGCAGATACTGCGATCGTTCATCTCCTCCGGCGTGGCACTTACTCCCGCATAGCCGCCGTAACCTGCTGACAGGTTTCGATCCGGCCGTTGGGGTTGGCCTTGCACCTCTCCTGGCGTGCGATCGGTCGCCCTGGTTCCTTCGCTCGCGATTCTGTGCGGCGCGTACGTGGGCACGGCGTGGGGCCGTGACCTGCCGGGGGCGGTCACGCTGGTTGCGTGCCTGTGGTCGGCGGGCGTCATGGCATGGGCGCGCCAGCGCTCGATCGTGGCGCTCGTGGCGCTCACAGCCGGCTACGCCCTGGCCGCCGCGACGCTCGGCGCGGCCTCGGCGCGGGATGCCCTGGCTCCGTCGAGTCGCACGGTCCTTGACGCCGCCTACGGCGGCTTCTCGCTCGACGAACCAGGGCCGCCCGGGCTCGTGGAGCCCGTGCGCATGCGCGCGCGTCTCGTGGAAGACGCGGCTCACCGCGACTTCGGCACGTCGCTGCGCGTCCACGTCGAGGCCATGTTCCTCGACGACGAGTGGCGGCGGGCGGAGGGCGGAGTGCGACTCACCGTATCCGGCGCCGCCGCGGCGCGGCACGTGGCGAGCTGGCGGGCCGGACGCCTCCTCGAGGCGCCGGTCACCTTCAGGCGCCCGGGGCGGTACCTCAACGACCGTGTCCCGGATCTCGAGCGGAACCTCGCGCTCGACGGCGTCGCGCTTACCGGCGGCATCAAGAGTGCGCTGCTTGTCGAGGTCGTGGAGGCCGGGAGCCGCTTCGAGGAGGCCGCGGCCGACCTGCGCGCGCACGTCCGTGCCGTCGTCCAGCGGCGGGTCGGCACCCGCGACCCGGTCGCCGCCGCGATCGTGACGGCGATCCTGATCGGCGATCGCACGGCGCTTCCCGACGACGTGCGCGCCCGGCTGCAGGCGGCCGGCACCTACCATGTCATCGCGATCTCCGGCGGGAACATCGCGATTCTCGCGGCGCTGATGGCGGGCGGCCTGACGCTCGTCGGTGTGCGCGGCCGCGTGTCGGCGCTGGCGATCATCTGCGGTCTCACCGCCTATGCGGGGATCGTCAGTGCGGGACCGTCGGTCTGGCGCGCGACGGCCACGGCCATCGTCTATTTCGCGGCACGACTGCTCGACCATCGAAGCCCGCCATGGAATGCGATGGCCGTCAGCGCCGCGCTGCTGGCGTGCGCCGCGCCCCTGGACGTCCGCGACGTGGGGTTCGCGCTCACCTTCGGCGCAACCGCGGCGATTCTCGAGGCGGCACATCGCGTGCGCGGGCCGCGGTCGGCGGTCGCCACCTGGGCGCTCGCGAGCGTCGTGGCCTCGTGCGCCACCGAGATCGTGCTGCTGCCGATCAGCGCGACCGCGTTCTCGCGCGTGACCGTGGCGGGCCTCGCGTTGAACCTGCTCGCGGTGCCGTTGATGACCGTCACGCAGATTGCCGGCCTGGCCGTCGTGTGTCTCGACGGCGTCGAGCCGGCTGCCCGGCTGGCGGGCCGCGTCGCGGCCGCGGGTGCCCGCGGGCTCGTCGAGAGCGCCCGCCTCGTGGACGTGCTTCCCTGGCTCGCCCTGCGCGTGCCGCCGCCGCCGGCGCTCGTCGTCGTCTGCTACTACGTCGCCCTCGCCGGCGCCGTGTGGATGCCGCGGGCGCGGCCCGGCTCGATCCTCGTGCTCGCCTCGTGCGGCGTCGTCGTGTTGACGGGAGCCGCCGCCGCGCTCCGCGCGGAGGATCTGCGAGGCCGCGTGAGGCTGACGCTGTTCGACGTGGGACAGGGCGACGCGCTGCTGCTCCAGACGGCGGGGGGCCGCGCGCTGATGATCGACGCCGGCGGCGCGGGCATCGACGGGGCGGCGTTCGACATCGGCGGCCGCGTGTTGGCGCCGGCCTTGTGGGCGCGTGGTGTCGTGCGCATCGAGGCCCTCGCCGTCACGCACGGCGATCCCGATCACATCGGCGGGGCGGTGGCGATCGTGAGGGACTTCCGACCGGCGGAGATCTGGGAGGGCATTCCGATGCCGCACCACCCGCCGGTGCGAGCGCTCATGTCGGCGGCCGCCGCGTCAGGCGGCGCGTTCCGGAGCCGGCTCGCGGGCTGGCGGACGGCCATGGATGGCGCCCACATCCGGGTCCTGCACCCGCCGCCGCCCGACTGGGAACGGCCGCGCGTGCGCAACGACGATTCGATGGTGCTGGAGGTGCGCTACGGCGACGTCGTGTTCCTCCTGACCGGCGACATCGGCGCGGAGGTGGAGCAGAGCCTCCTGCGCTCGCTCTCGCCCGCGCGGATCCGCATCCTGAAGGCCGCCCACCACGGCAGCCGCACCTCGACCTCGCAGGCGCTCGTCGACGCCTGGAGACCGCAGATCGCGCTCATCAGTTGCGGGAGAGGGAACCGCTTCGGACATCCCGTCCCGGAGGTCCTCCGCCGGCTCGAGGCCGCCGGAACGCGCATCTATCGGACGGATCGGGATGGGCAGATCACCGTGGAGACCGATGGGAGGGGCGCTGTCGTTCGTACGTATCTCGGGGCCACGAAGAACACGAAACCTTAGCCACGAAGGTCACGAAGCCTTAGCCACGAAGGACACGAAGAACACGAAGGAGAATCTATGCCACTCGCCGTCGTCAGCACATTGCCGCCGGAAACGGAGCTGGTCATTCAGCGCACCATTGGGTGTGCCATCGAGGTGCATCGCACTCTCGGACCGGGGTATCTGGAGAGTATCTATGCGCAAGCGATGGAGATCGAGTTGCAGGCAGCACACCTCGCGTTCGAGCGTGAGCGGCCGATTGTGGTTCAGTACAAGCACCACCGGCTCGCCGGCCAGCGCGTGGATTTCATTGTCGAAGGACAACTGATCGTGGAGATCAAGGCGGTCGCACGGCTCGATCCCCTGTTTCAGGCGAAGCTCATTTCGTATCTGCGAACGACGGGACTGCGCGCTGGCTTGTTGATGAACTTCAACTCGTTGCTCTTGAAGGATGGCCTGAATCGAATTGTCGTGTGACGGCCGTTCGACCGGCCGCCGGAGGCGGCGCGCAGGCGGCCCGCTGCGCGGGCCGCCGTCGAACGGCCTTCGTGGACTTCGTGTTCTTCGTGGCTTAAAAGGTTCGTGGTCTTCGTGGCTTACGAAAGATCCTTCACGCGCTGCCACTCCTCCTCCATCCGATCGAGTGACGTCTCGGCGAGCGTTCGTCCCTGCGCGGCGAGCGCGCGCTCCATCGCCTCGAACCGCTGCGTGAACTTGTCGTTCGCTCTGCGGAGCGCCGACTCCGGCTCGATGCCGAGCTGGCGCGACAGGTTCGCGATCGCGAAGAGCAGGTCTCCCATCTCCTCCTCGGCGCGCGACAGGTTGCCGGTGGCGCCCGACTCGACCTCGCGCCGCACCTCCGCGACTTCCTCCTCGATCTTGCCAATCACGTCCGCCGGCCTCGCCCAGTCGAAGCCGATCGCGGCGGCGCGGGCGCCGATCTCGTACGCGCGCAGCAGCGACGGCAGCGTCCGCGGCACGCCGCCGAGCGTCGTCGCCGCGGCTCGATGCGCCGGCCCCTGCGCGGCGCGCTCGCGCGCCTTCATCGTCTCCCACTTCTCGACGACCTGCTGCGAGGTCAGCGGCGCGCCCTCGGCGGTGTGGCGCGCGAAGACGTGCGGGTGCCGGCGCACGAGCTTGTCGCAGATCGCCTGGACCGCGTCGGCGATGGTGAACTGGCCGGCTTCCTCGCTGATCTGGGCGAGGAAGACCGCCTCGTAGAGGAAATCGCCGAGCTCCTCGCAGAGCGTGGCCGGGTGGCCGGCCTCGATCGCGTCCAGCACCTCGTAGGTCTCCTCGAGCACGAACGGGCGGAGCGAGGCGTGCGTCTGCTCCCGATCCCATGGGCAGCCGTCGGGCGCGCGGAGCGCGTGCATGATCTCGACGAGGCGATCGAAGCGGGTCCCGGCGGTCTCGGCCATGCGGCGTATGGTACCATTCGAGGGCTGGTCGATATGGCAGACGCACATCAGAGCACCGGGAGCGGGGAGCACGACGCGGGTCTGAGCTTTGCCGCCTTCGTGCTGTCGCTCGCCCACACCACCGCCGTCCACCTTGGCGACGTCCCCGACCCGGCCGGCGCGCGGCCGTCGCCCAACCTGGCTGCGGCGCAGCAGATGATCGACATCCTGTCGCTCCTCGAGCAGAAGACGCGCGGCAATCTCAGCGCGGAAGAGCGGCAGCTCCTCGAGCAGGTGCTCTACGAGCTGCGCCTGCGCTTCGTGGAGGTCCGGGGCGCCGGCACGCCGGCCGGCGGCGGTGACGCGAGCGCCGCGCGGAGCGAGGACACGCGCGTGCCGCGGAGCGGCTCGCGGACGCCGTCGGGCATCATCATCCCTTGAACCGGCGACCGGCCCAGGGTCACCCGGAGCGGCGCCGAGGGTGAGCATGCACGCTCGCGTCACGTTTCTCGGCACGGGCACTTCGCACGGCGTGCCGATGATCGGCTGTGCCTGTGCGACGTGCCGCTCGACCGATCCCCGCGACCGCCGCCTCCGGCCGTCCATCTACGTCGACGTGCCCGGGCGCGCGCGCCTCCTCGTGGACAGCTCCACCGACCTGCGGCAGCAGGCGCTCGCGGGCGGCATCACCCGCGTCGACGCGGTGCTCTACACCCACGCGCACGCGGATCACATCCTCGGTCTCGACGAGCTGCGGCGCTTCAACGCGATCCAGAAGGCGACGATTCCCTGCTATGCCGACGCGCGCACCTGGGAGGCGCTGAAGCGCACCTTCTTCTACGTGTTTGACGGCGTCGCCAGGCCGGGCGGCGGCGTGCCGGAGCTCGAGCCGCGCGAGATCGCGGGCCCCTTCGACGTCGGCGGCGTGCGCGTCGTGCCCGTGCCGCTCCTCCACGGGCGGCTGCCGATCCTCGGCTTCCGCTTCGGCGCGTTCGCGTACCTCACCGACTGCAGCGCGATTCCCGGCGAGTCGTGGGCGCTCCTCGAGGGGCTCGACGCGCTCGTCATCGATGCGCTGCGGGACAGGCCCCATCCCACGCACTTCACCGTCGAGGGCGCGCTCGGCGCGGTCGCGCGCATCGCGCCGCGGCGCGCGTTCTTCACCCACATGGCCCACGACCTGCCGCACGCCGCGACGTGTGCGCGGCTGCCCGCGGGCGTCGAACTGGCATATGATGGGCTGATACTCGACGTCGATGTGGATGCCGCCTGACGCAACCCCCACGTCCCCGATCCCCGGTACCTCCCAGGTCTCCTGCAGCATGGGGATGTAGGGCTCGGGATTCCGGGGCTCAGGCATCGTGGAGGTGATTCACTTTCCGGAAGACTCGCGGCCGCCGCACCTCGTGCACCCGGTGCTCGCGCTGGGGAATTTCGACGGGCTGCACCGCGGCCACCTCAAGATCGTCGAGCGGGTCAAGCGCGGCGCCCTCGAGCACGGCGGGTGTCCGATGGCGATGACCTTCGACCCGCACCCGCCGCGCGTGATACGGCCCGACAAGGCGCCGCCCCTGCTCATGACCCATGCGCAGAAGCTCGAGGCCCTCCAGCGCGCCGGCCTGCACGTCGTCGCCGTGGTCCGCTTCACCCATGAGCTGTCCCGGTGGGAGCCCGAGACGTTCGTGAAGAACGTGCTCGTCGACTGGCTTCGCGTCGCCGACGTCTGGGTTGGCGCGAACTTCCTCTTCGGGCGCGACCGGACCGGCAACTTCTCGCTGCTGCGCATGCTCGGCCAGCGCTACGGGTTCCGTGCCGAGAAGATCGATCCGGTCCGCTACAAGGAGTTCGTCGTGAGCAGCACGCGCGCGCGCCGGCTCGTGAGCGAGGGCCGGATGGACGAAGCGGGGGGACTCCTCGGGCACCCGTATTATCTCGACGGCACGGTGGTCGAGGGGCGCCGCAAGGGGCGCGAGATCGGATTCCCGACGGCCAACCTGCGGACCGCCAACGAGCTCGTCCCGCCGAACGGCGTGTACGCGACGACGCTGGCCGTCGACGGCGTCGTGCACGCGTCGCTGACGAACATCGGCGTGCGGCCGACGTTCGGGGCGAGCGAGCGGAGCATCGAGACGCACGTGTTGAGCTTCGACGGCGACCTGTACGGCCGGGAGGTGCGGCTCGCGTTCGTGCAGCGGCTGCGCGACGAGCGACGCTTCGAGGACGTCGACGCCCTTCGTGCCCAGATCGAGGCCGACACGCGCCGCGCCGAGCGCCTCTTCGCGCAACTGAGCGTGTAGGACGGGAGTTGACGAACGCGCCCCCGGCGTCCCCGGCGCACTCGTGATGACCACCAGGGCCTTTCAGTTGAACGTCTCGCTGCCGGCCGACACGCGCTTCGCGGGGGCGATGCGCGACCTCGCGGCGCATGCGGCGCGGTACGCCGGCTGCCGGGGCGCCGATGCCGAGCAATACGGCGC
>JBOGIW010000351.1:0-1922 GCA_050748045.1 Vicinamibacterales bacterium
GATTTACGAGGGCACGTCCAACCTGCAGCTTCAGACGATCGCCAGGCAGGTTCTGGGCTGACACTGTCCGCACGAAACGCTCGGTTTCCCAGGCGGCCGCAGCCGGCAGGCCGGATACTTCAGCCGACGCGCCTCCAGGGAGGTCCCTACCGCCTGGACGAACAAGAGGTCCCGCGCACGGGTGTGCAGCTCGTCAGGCTGGCCAATCGATGCCGCTGGACGGACGGCTCGACTCACCTCTGGATCGCCAGGCGCAAGGCGCTGGCCGCGCGTGAGGAACCGAGTGGCCTGGCCTTCGACGTCGCCGTCCGCCTCCCGTCTTCGGCGGGCAGCTCATGAAAACGGGGGGCCCTTTTTTTCTGGCGGCGCGCGGAGTACCATCCGGCGATCCATAAGGGCCGTGCATCCTCACGATTCGGCAGACTCATAACTCGCGTTCTCGCTCTCCGGAGGAGGCTCATGCCGCAGATCGTCGACCCCCCGCGCACTCTGAATCCGTTTGCCATCGCGCAGTTCCAGTTCGATACGGCCGCCCATCTGCTCAATCTCGATCCCGGCCTCCGAGCCGTGCTGCGCGAGCCCGTCCGCGAGCTGCACGTCACGCTTCCCGTCCGGATGGACGACGACTCGGTGCGCACGTTCAAGGCGTTCCGGGTGCAATACAACGACGCGCGCGGCCCGGCCAAGGGGGGCATTCGATTTCATCCCGACGAGACGGTCGATACCGTGCGCGCGCTGGCGGCGTGGATGACGTGGAAGACCGCCGTGATGGACCTGCCGCTTGGCGGCGGCAAGGGCGGGATCATCTGCAATCCGAAGACGCTCTCGGAGCGCGAGCTCGAGCGCCTGTCGCGGGCCTACATCAACGCCATCGCCTGGATCATCGGACCGGAGCGCGACATCCCCGCTCCCGACGTCTACACCACGCCCCAGATCATGGGCTGGATGATGGACGAGTTCTCCAAGCATCGCGGCTACACGACCCCGGGCGTCATCACGGGCAAGCCGCTCACCCTCTGGGGCTCGCTCGGCCGCGACGACGCCACGGCGCGCGGCGCGATGTACGCGATTCGAGAGGCCGCGAAGGTCGTCGGCATCGACCTGTCCAAGGCGCGCGTGGCGATCCAGGGATTCGGCAACGCCGGCATGTTCGGGATGTCGCTCGCACAGGAGATGTTCGGCGCGAAGGTGGTGGCCGTCAGCGACTCGCAGGGCGGCATCTTCAGGCCGGGCGGGCTCGACTACCGCGAAATCCACCAGTACAAGGACGAAACCGGCTCCGTCGTCGGCTTTCCGGGGGCGCAGGCGATCTCCAACCAGGACATCCTCGAAGTGGACGCCGAGATCCTCATTCCCGCCGCGCTCGAGAACCAGATCACGGCGGAGAACGCCGAGCGCATCCGCGCCAGAATCGTGGCGGAAGAGGCCAACGGTCCGACGATCCCCGAGGCCGACGAGATCCTCTATCGCCGGGGCGTGTTCGTGATTCCCGACTTCCTCTGCAATGCGGGAGGCGTCACCGTGTCGTACTTCGAGTGGGTGCAGAACCAGCGCGGCATGCCGTGGGAGCTCGAGGACGTCCACCGGCGTCTCGACCGCAAGATGACCCTCGCCTTCAACGAGACGCTCGAGGCGAGCCGGCGCCATCGCGTCGACATGCGCAAGGGCGCCTACTGCGTTGCCGTCGGCCGCGTCGCCGAAGCCGTGCGCGCACGAGGCTGGGCGTAAAACGAAGCCACGAAGATCACGAAGGACACGAAGCGCCATTCGTCCGATCTCCGTAAGCCTTCGTGAACTTCGTGACACTAACCCGTCGCTCTTTGTTTTTTTGACACATAGTCATGCGGCTAGTTGCTCGAGCGTCGCTGCCCGGCATCGTAGGGCAGTGGTCATGATCTGATGTCCTTTGGGGGTCACACGAT
>JBOGIW010000352.1:0-4431 GCA_050748045.1 Vicinamibacterales bacterium
GCGCCGGGCTCAGGGCGTCGATGCGGCTCTGCAAATCAGTCATCGAAGGGAGGTGGGGCGCCGGCGGTGCCTGTGGCTCGAATGAGGATGGTGCTCGTGCGGGTGACGGTCAGGCGCCGGTCTCCGACGCCATCGCCTCCATCTTCTTGCGCAGGCTGAGCGGGCGCATGTCCGTCCACACCTCGCTGATGTATGCCAGGCACTCCGGCTTGAGGCCTTGCTTGCCGCCGTCGCGCCAGCCGTTCGGCAGGTCGCGGTCGACCGGCCAGATCGAATACTGCTCCTCGTGGTTCACGACGACCCGATAGACCGTGTGATCGTCCTCGTCATCCCAGGCCATAGGTGCCTCCTGTATCCGGTTTCGCCCACATGCCCGCGCCAGTCGTCTGCGTCCTCACGGTTTGACGCCTCGAACGATGAAGCCCGTGATCGCGGCGAAGAAGCGTGTCGAAGGCCTGTCCAGGGCGGCCGTCCACGCCGCCCACTCGTCGCCGGTGATGGCCGACGCCGCGCGCGCGCGCCGTCGGCCGCGTTGCGCAACTGCCACAAGCGATCGGCGGCCGTGCGATCGGTCGTCACCATGCTGGATGGCCAGACCGTGACGTCCTCGAGCCCCGCCCGCGTGAAGAGTCCTGGCAGCCGGCGTCCTGACCATCCGTGCGCCACGCGCCGATCGCAGATCCAGGCGACGATGCGGCGTGTGACCGTGCGCGGCTCGATGTCGATCGCCAGCAGGTCCCGGTCCACGTCCGCGATGACGATGCGCGCGCGCGGCCGCGCCACGCGGACGACTTCGGCGAGCGCGGCTTCCGGATCCCGCAGGTGCTGCCAGACGCGATCGCTCCGGCACGCCGAGAAGGTCGCGGGCTCGAAGTCGAGCCGCTGCGCGTCGCCCACGCGGAACCCCAGCGGGAGCCGCAGGGGAGCGGCGCGCCGCCACGCTTCGCTCAGCATCCGCGCGTCGGAATCGATCCCAATCACCTTTCCCGTCGGCGCCACGAGCCGCGCGATGGCATGCGTGTCGTCGCCCGTGTCGCACCCGATGTCGAGCACCCAGTCTCCATCCCGCGGATGGAGGAGCTCCAGCATCTGTCGCTTGTAGCCCTTGGCCGTGTCTTCGGCCAGCACCCTGTCGAGGTACGCGACCGGCAAGGGGCGGCCTGGCAACCCGTCATCGGCCCGTGGCTGCTGGTCTCGGCGGTCCTGCACGCGTGTTCCCCTCACGGAATGGACGTCGCCTGGCGTGTCCGTCGCGGGCCGGCGTGCGCTCGAGGCGCGATCGCATCACCGGGACGCCGAGCGCTCGCCGACGCCACGGCCGGACACGGTGACGTCGTCCGGACGGATCCAAGCGGCATCCATGCGGACGGCGACGGCACGGCGCAACAGCCGGACCGAGACGACGAGCTGGTGATGCCCGCCTGCACGGACGAAGACCCCGCGCAGGCCGGCCAGCGGGCCCTTCGCGATCGTCACCGCTTGACCGGCGCGCAGGCACTCGCACGGGCTGAGGGGCACGCCCGACGCCGTGATGCGCCGGATGGCTTCGATCTCGTCGTCATCCACGAGCGCCGGCGTCCCGCCGAAGCCGACGATCCGAAGCACGCCCGGAGTGGTCACGATGCGCCCGATGGCTGTCGCCGTGGAACGGCAGAAGACGTAGCCGGGAAAGAGCGGCAGCATGCGTGTCTTCACGCGGTCGGTCCATTGGCGACGGCTCTCGAACATGGGAAGGAACACGTCGTAAGACTTGCCTTGCAGAATGGACGTGACCGCACGCTCCCGTCCGAGCCGCGTCTGCAGTGCAAACCAGCCGTGCAGACGTTCGCCGGCCATTGCCTTCCCTCCGCGCCGGTCCCCGCGCAACACGGACGACAGCGCGTGATCGCGCCGACCTCCGGCGCGGAGCTCATCGGCGAGACGAACGATGTGAATCAGAAGCCCAGCAGGACCCGTCGATCGACGATGGGGAGGCCGCGAGTACGGTCCGGGACCGTGGGCACGAGTGGCGTGAGTGCAGGGTGGCACCCGGCGATGAAGCGGGAGCATAGCGCGTTTGGATGTGCTGCCGCCCAAGCCGTCACAGTGTTGCTGACGACGAACACCTCAATCGTGCCTGTTGCCGCCGAGGAGTTTGGACCGCACGCTCGCTCGCCGCGAGTGTGTGTATGACGCGAAACGAATGACAGACGAAGTGAGCCTTGTAGCATGCGACCCTGGTGCCGTCAAGGTCTCGGCTGCTCTTTCCGTGCAGTACTTGTGACGATAACACCTGCGCATCCAACTGATCGATACGCGCGCACGGCACACTCGCGCGCGCAGACGCACCTTATGACTCTTCGTGACTCTTGCGACAGACTGATGACCTTGCCCCTCCAGTGAAAGACCGCGCGAGCGGGATGCAGTTGATGCACGTAGGGTACTGATGGACCTGAGGTCGTCGACGGGTCACCTCTCGACCCGGCGGGGTGACCCTGAGCTGGTCGGAGGGTTGGGGTCTGTCGCCGCGGGTCCCGGTTCGGCCAGTACGCTGCGGAACGTCGTGCCGAACATTTCCCACGCGGTGACGAAGAGCGCCGCCAGGATGGGGCCCAGGATGAAGCCCATCGCGCCGAAGAGCATGAGCCCGCCGAGCGTCGAGAAGAAGATGAGCAGCTCGTGCATCCTGGTGTCCTGGCCGATCAGCCGCGGTCGCAGCACGTTGTCCACGCTCCCGACGACGAGCGCGCAGAACACGGCGAGGGCGATGCCTCGCCAGACCTCGCCCGTGGCGATGAGGATGATGGCGGCCGGCACCCAGACGAGCGCACTGCCGATGCCAGGGATGATCGAGAGGATGGTCATTACCGTCCCCCAGAAGATCGCCCCGTCGAGACCGGCTGCCCAGAACGCCAGCCCGCCAAGCCCGCCCTGAGCCCCGCCGATCAGGATGGTGCCCTTCAGCGTCGCGCGGGTGACGGACACGAACTTCTCCAGCATGCGTTGTTTGTCGGCCTCTGTGAGCGGCAGATAGGCCAGGACGCCCCGGAGCAGGCCCGGACCGCCGGTCAGGAAGTAAAACATCGTGTAGAGCAGCACGAAGAAGTGAAAGATGAAGACCGCCGTGGCGCGTGTAGTGGCAGAGAGGACAGCGAAGAGGAACGCGCTGGTGCCGCCGACGAGCTCGCCGGCCTTGGTGAGGATCTGCGCCCGGTACGGCGCGACGCGATCGTAGCCGGGAAGGGCCCGCAGCCGGCTCTCGAACTCGCCCGGCTGATCCACGAGTTGCTGGAGACGGGGCCGGATCGTCTCGGTGACTCGCAGCGCTTCGGTGGCGCCGGCTCCAAGCACCGCCAGGAGCGGTGCCATCACGAGCGTCAGCAGGAGCACGAGCGTCGCGACCGCCGCCAGGGCCCGCCGGCCGCCGAGGCGGGCGAGCAGCCACTGATACACGGGATAACTGAGACCGGTAAAGATGGCCGCCAGCAGGATCGTGACCACGAACGCGCGGATCATCGCGACGAACGCGGCGGAGATCGCCGTGACCAGCAGAAGGAGAAAGGCCTGGCGGAAGCGGGTCTCTGTCATGACGAGGCCGGAGCCCGGCGGCCTGGTCGCCGATCCGAACAACGCATGCGGCATTCTACGCGGCGCGCGCTGCGGAGGATCAGCGTGAACGTCACAAGCGCGTCGGCGCGCTGGACTCGCGTCAGACGTGTCGGTACGCCACCTCGAAGGCCGCGTGGCTCGCCGTTGTCGCGGCTCATGCCCGAAAAAGAGACGGCCGCTAGTTGGAGTCGAGCTTGTTCAGGTCCCGTAGCTCCCTGAGGGTCCGTCGCATCTCCTCCACGACCTTCATCTGTTCGAGCGACGCGTTCAGCGCATCGGCGGTGGCGCGCACCGCATCCACCACGACCTGCCGCGCGGCGTCGGTGGCAGTCCGTGCGTCCTCGCCGGCGGCGCGCGCGGCCTCGGCCGCGAGCCGTGCGTCCTCGCTGGCGATGCGCGCCGTCTCAGCCGTGCCGCGCAGCCGTTCTCGCTCCTGTCGGATTGTTTCGAGCGCCTCGCGATGATGGTCGCGAACCTCACGCGCTTCCTCGGCCAGCCGCCTGAACCGTTCGGCTTCATTCCTGGCCACCTCCGCGGATATGCGGTGGTCTTCCGCAGACCCACGGACCTCGGCATCCGCACTGCTGTCAGTCATGAAATCACCAGCCACCAGCGTACCGGCAATATCGCACGCGAGATGTCCTCAACCGGACAATTGAAAAGGTTCGTGCATGCACCGCTTTCAACCTCGGCGGTGTTGTCATGCCGCCAGATGCGTCCTTGTCGGAGTCATCACTGCCCGCCTCTCGGGGGGTCGACCCGACGCCGCCACCGAGTGGCTGTGGACCATTCATCAGCGCCTTGCCAATGCTGAAGAGGACTTGCGCATCCAGTTCACGCGAA
>JBOGIW010000353.1:0-12531 GCA_050748045.1 Vicinamibacterales bacterium
GGCCAGAAGACGCTTCGCGCCAAATTCGCCAAGCTCGAGGTCGCGTAATCCGCGATCCGCAATCCGCACTCGGCTGTCCGCGAACCGCGATCTGCAATCAGATTGCGCCCCTTGGCCGAAGTGCCAACGATTGCGGACCGACGGACGATCAGTTCGTCGCCGGCGCCGCGGCGTCCTGTTCGCGGATGCTCGTGATGATCCACCGGCCGTCCCGCTCGCCGTCGGCGCCCTTCCCGACGGCTTTCTGCAGCGTGAAGACCAGCATCTTCGGCGTGGTGGTGCCGCTCGGCTCGCGGACTTCCGCGTTGATGGTCACCTGCTTCGTCACAAGCTCGACTTCCATGTCAGACACGTCGAAATCGGCCTGTCCGGGAGGGGTCAGACTGTTGACGGCGAGCGCCCGCTCGTTGGCGAGCCTGCTCCGCACGTCGGACAGGCGCTTCTGGTACTGCCCCTGCTCCTCGCGCCACTTCGTCCAGGCCGCCTGCACCTCGGCGTCCCGGCCGCGGACCGTCGCCTGCGAGCGCTCCGCCTTGACGACGCGCTCAATCGCTTCGAGGTTGGCGTCCTGGTATTCCTTCTTCCTTTTCGCGAACTCGGCGTCGTCCTGAATGGCCTTTTCTTCTTCCTCCATCAACTGCCGGATCTGAAGCGTTCGGCGCTGTTCCTCGCCGGGGTTCACGACCTCGAAGTCCTGCACCGTGCCCTGCGTGCGCGGATCGAACGAGACCGCGGCGAGATTGGCCAGCGTGGCGTTATCGCGAACCCGCGCAGCTCGGAAGAAGCTGTTGATGACCTGCTGCTCGGGCGGCGTCGCCCCGCAGCCGGCCGCGAGCAAGGCGAACCCGGCAATGACCGGAGCTTGCAGGAGTAACGCGGCGAACGTCCGTGACATAACGGGCCTCCTTGGTCGTCGGAATTTACTCCTCTTCGTCCTTCTCGGCAAGCCGGGCGATCGACACGGCGCGGTCGCCGCCCTCCACGTCGATCAGCTTCACGCCCTGGGTGGACCGGCCGATGATCCGGATGTCCTTGGCCGACATTCTCAAGGTTTTGCCCTGCTGGGTGATGAGCATGAGCTCGTCCTCGTCGCTGGCCTGGGTAATCCCGATGACCTTTCCGTTCCGCTCCGAGGTCTGGATGTTGATGATCCCGATACCGCCGCGCGACTGGACCCGGTATTCCTCCAGCTCCGTCCGTTTGCCGTACCCCTGCTCGGTCACCGAGAGGATGGTGCCGCGCGGCTTGAGCACCTCCATGGCGACGACGGTGTCACCCTCGCGGAGGGAGATGCCTCGCACGCCGTAGGCGGCGCGGCCCATCGGCCGGACGTCGGTCTCGGGGAACCGGATCGCCATGCCGTCGCCCGTGCCGATGAAGATCTCGCCGTGTCCATCCGACACCTGGACCGCCATCACCGCGTCCCCAGCCTCGACGCCCATCGCGATGATCCCGCCTGCCCTCGGATTGCTGAACGCCGAGAGCTCGGTCTTCTTGACTACGCCGTGCCGCGTCCCCATGACGACGAACCTGTCGCTTTCGAACTCCTTGACGGCGATCATGGCGGCGATCCGTTCGCCCTCTTCCATCGACACGAGGTTGACGATCGCCTTGCCGCGGCCGTCGGGGCCGACGTCGGGGATCTCGTGGACTTTCAGCCAGTAGGCCCGCCCGCGGTCCGAGAAGATCATGATGTAGGCGTGCGTGGAGGCCACGAACAGGTGGCTGACGAAGTCCTCCTCGCGTGTCCGCATGCCGATGCGACCCTTACCGCCTCGCCGCTGCTGGCGGTAGCTGGTGATCGCCGTGCGCTTGATGTAGCCGGTGTTGCTCACGGTGATCGCCATGTCCTCCTCGGCGATCAGGTCTTCGATCCGGAACTCGCCCTCCTCCGCGAGGATCCGCGTGCGGCGCGCGTCGCCGTACTTCTCCTGGATCTGCCGGAGCTCCGACACGATGATCTCCAGCAGCAGCCGATCGCTCGAGAGGATGGCGCGGAGGCGCTCGATGAGCGCCAGGATCTCCACGAGCTCGTCGAGGATCTTCTGCCGCTCGAGGCCGGTCAGGCGCTGGAGCTGCATGTCGAGGATGGCCTGCGACTGGATCTGGCTCAAGCCGAACCGCGTCACCAGGCCGTCGCGCGCCTCGTTCGGGTTCTTCGCCCCCCGGATGAGGGCGATGACGGCGTCGAGCTGGTCGAGCGCGATCTTCAGCCCCTCCAGGATGTGAGCCCGCGCCTCCGCCTTCCGCAGCTCGAACTCGGTGCGCCGCCGCACGACCTCGCGGCGGAACTCGATGAAGGTCTCGATGAGCTCGGTGAGCGTGAGGACCTTCGGCCGGCCGCCGACGATCGCCAGCATGATGACGCCGAAGCTCGATTGGAGCTGCGTGTGCTTGTACAGGTTGTTGAGGATGACCTCGCCGACCTCGCCTCGCTTCAGATCGATCACGATGCGCATCCCGTCGCGATCCGACTCGTCGCGGATGTCCGAGATGCCCTCGATCGTCTTCTCGCGGACCAGCTCCGCGATCCGCTCGATGAGGCGCGCTTTGTTGATCTGATAGGGAATCTCCGTGACGACGATCGACGCCCGATCGCCCTTCTTGCTGACCTCGATGTCCGCCACGGCGCGCATCACGACGGCTCCGCGGCCCGTCAGGTAGGCCTGATGGATGCCTCGCCGGCCCACGATGTAGCCACCAGTCGGAAAGTCCGGGCCGGGCACGAGCTCGAGGAGCTTCCGCTGCTTCTCGGCCATCGTCGGCGGCTGCGCCTGCTGGCTCGACTCGATGATCCAGATGGCGGCCTCGAGGACTTCCCGCAGGTTGTGCGGCGGGACGTTCGTCGCCATGCCGACGGCGATGCCGGCCGACCCGTTCACGAGCAGGTTCGGGAACGGCGCCGGAAGCACGGTCGGCTCCTCGGTCGTCTCGTCGTAATTCGGGACCCAGTCGACGGTCTCCATCGGGAGGTCCGCCATGAGCGCCTCGCCGAGCGACTCCGGACGGCACTCCGTGTACCGCATCGCCGCGGGCGGATCGCCGTCCACGGAGCCGTAGTTCCCCTGGCCGTCGACCAGGGGGTACCGCGCGTTGAACTCCTGCGCGAGACGGACGAGCGTGTCGTACGCCGACTGGTCGCCGTGCGGGTGGTACTTGCCGATCACCTCGCCCACGACGGCGGCGCACTTCCGGTACGCGCGGTTCGACGCCAGGCCCATCTGGCGCATCGCGTACAGGACGCGCCGGTGGGCGGGTTTCAGCCCGTCGCGGACGTCGGGCAGCGCACGCCCGATGATGACGCTCATGGCGTAATCCATGTACGAGCGCTTCATCTCGTCTTCGATGGCGACGGGAACTCGGTTGGTGCTCGGTGTGTCCATGCGTGCGATGCGAGGGGGGCGCTAAGTCCTCCGACGGCGCTCGGTCCAGCGTCCTGTGCCCTGGCCCCTAGACGTCGAGATTGCGCACGTCGAGCGCGTTGTCCTCGATGAACTTGCGGCGCGGCTCGACCTGGTCGCCCATGAGCGTCGTGAACATCTGGTCGGCTTCGGTATGGTCCTCGGCGCGCACCTGGAGGAGCGTGCGGATATCCGGATCCATGGTGGTCTTCCAGAGGGTGTCGGGGTTCATCTCGCCGAGGCCCTTGTAGCGGTTGACGGCGATCCCTTTCTTGCCGGCGGCGATGAAGTACTCGACGAAGGCGTCCACGTCGCCGAGCGTCACGTCGGGCTCCTTCCGCGGGACGGGTCTCACGCCAACGGCCTCGCTGATGCGGTCTTTCGGCTCGGCGGCGAGCTTCGTCTGATCGTCCAGCGGCGCGCCCCCGATGGCGGTGTCATCCGCAGCGGCCTTGCCCGCATCCACCGACTCGTCCGCGGGTAAGTCCGTCGCCCTGACGAGGACCGGGAACCTGATGTCGCGAATCGCCGCGTAGGCCGCCGCGAGGGTCCGGTACTCGCCGGAGGTGATGAAGTTCACGCCGATGTCGAACTGCCGCGGATAGCCGTGCGAGCGGTCCTCGATCGCCAGGTAGAACGCGTTGTGCTCCTCGTCGCGGCTCACCGACACGGTCCGGAGGGGCGTGGTCATGCGCGCCGCCAGGATGTCGAGCTTGTCGCGCTGCTCGAAGAACGACTTGTCGCGCGCGTCCATCTGCAGGAGAGCGGTCACGATCTCCGGCGGGTTCCCCCGCCGCGTCACCTGCTGGAGCAGCTTCCGGTACGCCACCATCCGCTGGAGCTGGCGCTCGAGCGTCTCGCCGAACACGTCGCTGCCGTCGGCGAGCCTCGCCACGCGCGACTCCACCGCCCGGCGGACGAGGAACGTCTCGAGCTCACGCTCGTCCTTAATGTAGGTCTCCGTGCGGCCGCGCTTGGCGCGGAAGAGCGGCGGCTGCGCGATGAAGATGTGCCCGCGATCGATGAGCTGCGGCATCTGGCGATAGAAGAAGGTCAGGAGGAGCGTGCGGATGTGCGAGCCGTCCACGTCCGCGTCGGTCATGATGATCACGCGGTGATACCGCAGCTTCTCGATATCGAAGTCCTCGGTGCCGATGCCGCATCCGAGCGCCGCGATCATGGTCTTGATCTCGTCGCTCGAGAGCATCTTGTCGAAGCGGGCCTTCTCGACGTTGAGGATCTTGCCCTTGATCGGCAGGATCGCCTGGAACCGCCGGTCGCGCCCCTGCTTGGCCGACCCGCCGGCGGACTCGCCCTCGACGATGTACAGCTCGCTCCGGGCAGGGTCGCGCTCCTGGCAGTCGGCGAGCTTCCCCGGAAGGCTGCTGCCGTCGAGCGCGCCTTTCCGGCGCACCAGGTCGCGCGCCTTCCGGGCCGCCTCGCGCGCCCGGGCGGCATCCACCGCCTTGCCGATGATGCGCTTGGCCACCGCCGGGTTCTCTTCGAGGAACTGTCCGAGCCGGTCGTTGACGATCGCCTCGACGATCCCCTTCACCTCGGTGTTCCCGAGCTTTGTTTTCGTCTGCCCCTCGAACTGCGGGCGGGGAATCTTGACGCTGATGACGCCGGTCAGCCCTTCGCGGATGTCGTCGCCGCTGATCGTCGCGTCCTTCAGGTCCCTGGCGAGGTTGCTCTTCATCGCGTACGAATTGATCGTCCGCGTGAGGGCCGAACGGAAGCCGGAGAGGTGGGTGCCCCCCTCGTGCGTGTTGATGTTGTTCGCGAAGGAGAACACGAGCTCCGTGTAGCCGTCGTTCCACTGGAGCGCGATCTCGGCGTCGATCCCCTCACGCTCGCCTTTCATGAAGATCGGCTTGTCGTTGGCGACGACCTTGTTCTTGTTCAGGTGCTGCACGAACGACACGATGCCGCCGTCGTACTGGAACTTGTGGCTCTTCCCGTCGCGCTCGTCGTCGATCGTGATGAGGATGCCGCCGTTCAGGAACGCCAGCTCGCGCAGCCGCTGCGCGAGGGTATCGAAGCTGAACTCGGTCGTCTCGAAGATCTGGCTGTCCGGCTTGAACGTGACCTTCGTGCCGCGGCGCTGCGTCGTGCCGGTGACCTCGAGATCGGCCGCCGGGTTCCCGCGCTCGTAGCTCTGCTGGTAGACCTGCCCGTTGCGCCAGATCTCGAGATCGAGGCGCTCGGACAGCGCGTTCACCACGGACACGCCGACGCCGTGCAGGCCTCCCGACACCTTGTAGCTGTCGTTGTCGAACTTGCCGCCGGAGTGCAGGACCGTCAGCACGACTTCTGCCGCCGACTTCCCGCTGGCGTGGCGGTCGACGGGAATGCCGCGCCCATTGTCGATGACCGTCACGGAGTTGTCGATGTGGATCGTGACGCTGACCTGATTGCAGAAGCCGGCCAGGGCCTCGTCGATGGAGTTGTCGACCACCTCGTACACGAGGTGGTGGAGCCCCGCCGGGCCGGTCGAGCCGATGTACATGGCGGGGCGCTTGCGGACGGCCTCGAGGCCCTCGAGGACCTTGATCTTGTCCGCGCCGTAATCGTCGGCGGAACCGTTGCCGTTGCTGCCCGATGGGGAAGAGGTCTCGGGCGCCAGGCCCTCGGGCCGGGCGTCTGTCTTCTGCTGTTCCGGATATTCCACGCTGTTCCTTGACTCAGATCCTCATCGGCATGATGACGTACGTGTAGTCGTAGCCTTCAGCGCCGATGGGCTTCATGACGGCCTGGCTCACCTCGTCCTTCAGTGACAGCGACACCAGATCGGTCTCCACCACGTTGAGGAAATCCAGGACGTACTGCGCGTTGAACGAGATGGTCATCGCGCCGCCCGTGTACTCCACGGGCAGTTGTTCATGGGCTTCGCCGAACTCCGAGCTGCTCGACGTCACCTCGACCTTGCCCGTGTCGATCTCGACCTTCACCGCACGTGACCGCTCGTTCGACAGGAGCGCCACGCGCTTGACGGCACTCGTGAGGCGCTCGCGCTCGAACTCGATCAGCTTGTCGTTCCCCTTCGGGATCACCCGCTCGTATGCCGGAAACTGGCCGTCGATCATCCGGGAGATCAGCACGCGGCCCCCCACCTCGAAGAACAGGTGATTCTCGCCGGCCTCGTACTGGATGTCTCCGTCGCCCTCGGCCAGGAGCTTGCCGAGCTCCAGCAGCGTCTTCTTCGGCAGGATGCGCTTGACCTCGTCGCCGCTCCCGAGGGTGCCGTCCTTGCCCTCGCGCTTCACGCTGACGAGCGCTAGGCGATGCCCGTCGGTGGCGACGAGGCTCATCGAATCGCCGCGCAGCACGAAGAGCGCCCCGTTCAGGAAATACCGCGTGTCTTCGCCCGTGATCGCAAACTGCGTCTTCGCCACCATCTCCTTCAACGCGGCGCGCTCGAGCACCGCCCGCGCCGTGCCGGTGGACTCGGGCAGCGTCGGGAAGTCCTCGCGCGGCAGCGTCTGCATGCGCGAGTCGAATCGATCCGCCGCCACTTTCACGCCGTTCTTGTCTTCCTCGATTCGGACGTCGGTCTCCGGCAGCGCCTTGACGATCTCGTAGAGCTTCTTGGCCGGCAGCGTCAGCGAGCCGCCCTTCGCCACCGAGGCATGGCAGCGGCTCCGAAGCGCGACCTCGAGATCTGTCGCCAGCATTCGAACTTCGTCGCCCTTCGCCTCGAGCAGGACATTCGCAAGAATCGGGATCGTGTTCTTCCGCTCGACGATGCCCTGAAAAAGTTGCAGTTCTCGCAGAAGTTCATTCTTCCGGACAACGAGTTCCATAGGTGCGGTGACCTCGGCGCGGAGGGACGCGCCCTTCTGAACAGAACTGATTAGAGGATCAAGAAGAGACAAAGAATTATACAAGAAAAGAGGTGCTGTGCAAAACCCTTACGCTACAGTTTACCCCTTGATTTTCAACCATTTAGGATGTGCAGATTTCGGCGGGTCCGGCGCGGGCGACGGTGCGGTTTCTGTGAGGAAGCGGCCACCCGGCTCTGTCAACAGGCATACCAAGCCGTCCCGTGTGCATGGCGCCGGAATCTACTTGAAAGACTCCAGAAAACTATTGATCAGGCTGTTGAAATCTCCGTCCCGTTTTCGCATGACCTCAACTTTCTTAATGGAGTGGATGACGGTCGAGTGGTGCTTTCCCCCAAAACTGCGTCCGATCTCGGGCAGCGACGCATGAGTGAGTGACTTGCAGAGGTACATCGCCACCTGCCGCGGCATCGCGATCGACTTCGAGTTGTTTCTGGATTTCAGCTCTCCCACTTTGAGCTGGTAGTAATCCGAGACGAACTTCTGAATCGTCTCGATCGTGACCGCGCGATCGTCCTGGTCGAGAACGTTCTTCAGGACTTCCTGCGCGAGCTCCAGCGACAGCTCGCGTCCGGTGAGCGAGGCGAACGCGATGAGCCGGATCAGCGATCCTTCGAGCTCGCGGATGTTCGACTTGATGCGGGAGCCGATGTAGAGCGCCACGTTGTCGGGCAGCGGAATGGCCTCGCTCTCCGCCTTCTTCTTGAGAATGGCCACCTTCGTCTCGAGATCCGGCGATTGGATGTCGGCGATGAGGCCCCACTCGAAGCGCGAGCGCAGCCGCTCTTCGAGCTGCGTGATCTCGTGGGGTGGACGGTCGCTGCTCAGGACGATCTGCTTCTGCGCGTCGTAGAGCGCGTTGAACGTATGGAAGAACTCCGTCTGCGTGCCTTCCTTGCCCGACACGAACTGAATGTCGTCGACGAGCAGCACGTCGACGCTGCGGTAGCGCTCGCGGAAGTCGAGGATGCGATCGAAGCGCAGGGCGTTGATCATCTCGTTCATGAAGCGCTCGGACGAGATGTAGGTGAGCCGCAACGACGGATCGTGCCGCAGCACGTACTGGCCGATGGCGTGCATCAGGTGCGTCTTGCCGAGTCCCACGCCGCCGTAGATGAACAGCGGATTGTACGATCGCGATGGAGCTTCGGCGACGGCACGGCACGCGGCGTGCGCGAACTGGTTCGACGTACCGACGATGAAGGTGTCGAAGGTGTACCGGGGGTTCAGCCCTCCCGTGGAGGTGAGGCCGCTCCCTGAGAACTCGGCGGCGACCGCGGTCGTGGCAGGCTGGTCTTCAGAGGGCGGCGCCGCCGCGGAGGTCCCCTCGGACACGAAGTGCACTTTGCTGTCGCTGCGCTCGACTTCGGTCAGCGCCTCGGTGAGCACCACCGAGTAGTGCTTCGTCAGCCAGTCTTTGAAGAGCGTGTTCGGCACGAGCACGGTGATGGTCTGGCCCGAATCGCTGACCAGGCTCGTGGGCTTGAACCAGGTATAGAAGCTGTGGCGGTTGACTTTCGTCTCGATCCGGCCGAGGACCTGGTCCCAGATGCTGGCGGCCATACGCTGCAACTGCGGAAAAGAAGGTTCTATGAACTTTCGCCCCACTCAGCCCAGCCGTCGTCCCATTGCCGTCGCCCCGCTTTTCCACAGTGTTTTCCACAGTTGTGGAAAACTTGGGGAACAAACCCAAGGAAGTCCTTCGTTCGACCGGGTGCTGTCAACGATCGATGGACCCGCGACTGTAGCACAAGCGGGTCGTGGGACGCGAAAGGCAGCCGTTTTGTTGACACTCTCAATCCGGCCCGACTAGTATTGGAGGTTCATCGCAGCACGGCCGGTAGCACCTGAGACCAAGCGAAGCATCATGCCGAAGGGGAAGCGCACATATCAGCCGAACACGCGCCGCCGGAAGAAGACGCACGGCTTCCGGGTGCGAATGTCCACCAAGAACGGGCGGCTCGTGCTCAAACGGCGGCGTGCCAAAGGCCGGAAGCGCCTGACGGTTGCCGACGAGTGAGCGAGGAAGGCCTGCCGTCGGACGAGCGGATCCGCCGCCGGTCCGAGTTCGAGCGCATTTACAAGGAAGGCGCCCGCATCTCCGGCCGGTTCATGACGGTGTTCCTGCTCGCCAATGGCGGGGCCACGCAGCGGTGTGGCGTGGCCGCCACCCGCAAGCTGGGCGGGGCCGTGGAACGCAATCGCGCCAAGCGTCTGGCGCGTGAAATCTTCAGGCACCACAAGATCACGCCCGGCTACGACATTGTCATCGTGCCGCGCCGGGAAATGCTCGATGCCCTCTTTGCAAGCCTCGAAGCCGATTATGACCGAGCCCTCGCGCGACGTGGCACGGCCCGACCAGGGCAGAACCCCGGGCGTCGGCGCGACGGTCGTCCTCGTCCTGCTTCGAGGGTATAAGCTCCTGATTTCTCCGCTGTTTGCGAGTTCCTGCCGCTTTCAGCCCTCCTGCTCCGCTTACATGGCTGACGCGGTTCGCGCCCACGGCGCCCTGTCAGGCATCTGGCTCGGTCTCCGTCGCCTGGCCCGCTGCCATCCCTTCGGCGGCTTCGGTATCGACCCGGTCCCGCACAAGCACTAATGGAACGTCGGATCTTCCTCGCGGTCTTCCTGTCATTCCTCGTTGTGTATGCCTACCAGGCGCTCTTCATCCCACCGGAGCCGCCTCGCCCGAGGGAGCAGGCGGCGGAGCCGCCGCCGGCGCCTGCCGCGCCGGTCGAGCCCATCCCGACACCGGTCCCGGCGCCACCGCCGGCGGCCCGCCCGGTCGTCTCCGAAACGGCTGAGCGCGACGTGGTCATCGAGACCGACACGGTGCGCGCCGTGTTCACGAATCGGGGGGGCCGCATCAAGCAGTGGCTGCTGAAGGTCTACGCACAGGACGAATCGGGGCGCCCGGTCGACCTCGTGCCGACGAGCCTTGACCCGGACCAGCCGCTGCCGTTCTCCCTGCGCGTGGACGAGGGCAGTTTGACACGCACGCTGAACAGCGCCCTGTACCGCACGACTCACACCGGCAACGACGTCACCTTCGAGTACGAGGACGCCTCGGGCCTCCATGTCCGGAAACAGTTCGCGCTCGATCCCGAGCGATACGTGATCACCTTCACCGCCGACGTGCGCCAGGGCCCTCAGGTTCTGAACCCGTTCGTGCAGTGGGGTCCCGGGCTCGGCGACGCCGGCGCGACGAGCGGGGGCGGCAGCTTTTTCACCGGCAACTACGTGCAGCCGCCGCAGGCGATCCTCCACGACGGCAACGACGTCGTGCGCAATGCCGCGACCAGTATCCCCGAACAACCGGTGCACGAGGGGACGTTCCGTTTCGCGGGGGTCGACGATCACTACTTCATCGCCGCGGCGGTCAATCCGGGCCCTGCGCGCATCGAGTACCGGCAGGTGACGCTGCCGGGCTCAACCGATCCGAACACGCAGCGACAGCTCGTGGCGCACGCGTACCGCTTCCCGCAGCCCCCGAGCGGCGTGCAGTTCTTCTTCGGGCCCAAGGCGTTCGATGTCCTGAAGAGCGTGGACGCGGAGCTCGTGCGCGCGATCCACTTCGGCGTGTTCGCGTGGCTCGCCGTGCCGCTCCTGGGCGCGCTGCAGTGGGTCCATGGGTTCGTGGGCAACTATGGGTGGGCGATCGTCATCCTCACGATCCTGATCAACCTGGCGATCTTCCCGCTGCGCCACAAGAGCGTGGTGTCGATGCGGAAGATGCAGGAGCTGCAGCCGCAACTGAAGGCCATCCAGGGCCGCTACGCCGATCTGAAGGTGACCGACCCGGCGCGCCAGAAGATGAACACGGAGGTGATGAACCTTTATCGCCAGAAGGGCGTGAACCCGGCGAGCGGCTGCGTCCCGATGCTGCTCACGCTGCCGGTCCTGTTTGCGTTCTATTCGTTTCTCTCGGTCGCCATCGAGCTCCGCGGCGCGGCGTTTGGCCTGTGGATCACGGACCTGTCGCAACCGGATCCGTACTACGTCACGCCGATCCTGATGGCGGCGAGCATGTTCTGGCAGCAGCGGATCACGCCGACGAGCGCCGATCCGACGCAACAGCGCATCATGCTAATGATGCCGATCGTGTTCAGCGTGATGTTCCTCTCGGCGCCGAGCGGTCTCGTGTTGTACTGGTTCGTGAGCAACCTGTGGGCGATCGGCCAGCAGTACTTCACGAACTGGCTGCTGGGGCCGATGCCGGTGCATGCGGTACGGCCGGCGGCAGAGCGCCGTGTGAAGAGCGCGGGATCGGGGAAGACCGCCGGAGCGAAGAAGTAAAAGCCGGCTTCAGCCGGCTCGACAAGCGACCTATGCCACTCAACGAGCACATTTCCGAGTTCGTGCAGAACGTCGTCAATGCCATGGGCCTGGCATTGACCGCGCGGATCGAGGTGACGCCCGAGGCGACGCGCATCAATCTCGAAGGCGATGATGGCGGCGCGCTGATCCGGCGAGGCGGCGAAGGCCTCCAGGCGCTGCAGCACATTGTCGCCACCGCGTTCCGAAAGCAGCTCGGCGACGACCACCGGATCGTGATCGACTGCATGGGGTTCCGTCGCGACAAGGATGCGGAGCTGCGCCAGATGGCGAAGTACATGGCGGACAAGGCCCGCGGCACGGGCGCTCCGCAGGAGATGGGTCCGCTCAATCCGTACGAACGCCGGATCGTGCACCTCGCGATCGCCGAGCAGGACAACATGACGTCCGAGAGCGTCGGCGACGCGCACATGAAGACCGTTATCATCTCGATGAAGAGGTAAGGGAGCAGGGAGCTCCCTTGCCGTGCTCCCTGCGATGTTTTCTCCCGACGATACGATCGTCGCCGTTGCCACGCCGCCCGGCAGGGGCGGGATCGGCGTGGTCCGGATCAGCGGGCCCTCGAGCCATGCGATCGCGCGCGCGATTCTCGGCCGCACCGATCCGCTCGAGCCGCGATACGCGACGCGTGCGCGCATCCGCCACGTGGACGAAGTCGTCGCGACGCTCTTCAAAGCGCCCCACTCCTACACCGGCGAGGACGTCGTCGAGATCAGCGCGCACGGGAGCCCCGTCGTGCTGCGCACGATCGTCGACGCGGCAACGCGGGAAGGCGCGCGGCTCGCCGGGCCCGGAGAGTTCACGCTGCGCGCGTTCCTCAGTGGCCGGATCGATCTCGTCCAGTCGGAGGCCGTCGCGGATCTGATCGACGCGGCCACGCCGCTGCAAGCCCGGACCGCGTTCGACCAGCTCGAGGGCACCCTGACGCAGCGCATCGCCGCCATCGACGCCTC
>JBOGIW010000354.1:0-4381 GCA_050748045.1 Vicinamibacterales bacterium
GTCGTGCTGAGGTCGGTATTGGCCCGCTCGACGATCGGCCCCTCCCCCGTCACCGTCACCGTCTCCTGCACGCTCGAAAGACGCATGACCACGTCGACGTCCACGGCGGCGCCGACGTTGACGGTGACTTCCGGCCTGACGAAGGTTGCAAAGCCGGGGAGCTCCACCGTGACCGAGTACCTGGCCGGCTGCAGGGCGGCGAACCTGAAGAGCCCCTCCTCGTTCGTGACCGTGCTACGCGATTGGTTGGTGGCGAGATTCGCCAGCGTGACGGTGGCTCCCGGCAGGACCCCGCCGGTGTCGTCGGCGACCTTGCCGGCCATGGTGCCCGTCGCCGTTCCACCCTGCGCGAACGCTGAAGTAGCAATGATGATGAAGGCGAAGCAGCCCAGGGCTGCTGCGCGACCGAAGGAACCGACCATCCAGCCTCTGTGGTTCATCGTGCTCCGCTCCTCTGTGACTATGACGTGTCGAGCCGCAATGATCTGTGGACGGAACGGGCGGACCCGCTCAACGCGTGCTCCTGCGCGTGGCGCGGTGCCTCATCGGCGTGCGGAGCTCGTGGCAGCCGCCCTGCGGGGAATCAGGTTCTTGTGGATCCGTCCGCCGCGCATCACGAAGACGACGCGCCGGACCGCCGTGATGTCGGTCAGGGGATCGCCCTCGACCGCGATGATGTCGGCCTCCATGCCCGGCGCGATGGCCCCGATCTTCTTCTCGAGGCCGAGCGACTGAGCGGCCAGCGACGTGGCGCTCACGATCGCCTCCATCGGGGGCTGGCCGCCGTCCTTGACGCGGAAGACGAGCTCCTCGGCGTTGCGGCCGTGCGAGCCCGGAACGGCATCGGTGCCGAACACGATGCGCACCTTCTTCTCGCGCGCGCGGCGGAACCATCGCCATCCCTCCGGCCGCGCCTTCTCCATGTGGGCGTACCCCTCGTCGTTCCAGTTCCCGATGCCGAGGAAGCGCGCCTTGTGCTCGAAGTAGTTGTGGAAAAGGAGACCGTTGTGAGGATCGAAGTACGTGCCGGCCCTGGCCATCATGTCGATCGCCTCGTCCGAGAGCCTCGCGCCGTGCTCGATCTGGGTGCAGCCCGCTCGCACGGCCATCACCGCCCCTTCGGGCGACTGGGCGTGCAGGGCGCTCCGCCGGTTCAGCCGCTTCGCCTCGTCGCACGCCGCGAACACCTGCTCGTAGCTCATCGTCGGGGCGCCTCCGTCGCGGATGCTGGCCGTGGCGAGAACCTTGATCACATCGGCTCCGTCGGCCACCACCTGCCGGATGAAGGCGCGGATCTTCCCGGGATCGCCGGTGTTGTGATCGACCGAGCGCAGCGACGTGAGCAGCCGCGGGCCCGGAAGCCGGCCGCTCTCGATCCACGCGCGCGCGTCGGGATCGCGGCGCCCGGAGCCCAGGCTCTGGACCGTCGTGAACCCTCCCAGCAGCGTGCGGTACAGGTTCTCCATCTCGTACAGCATCTGCTGCTCGGGCGTGGCGTCGCGCGGAAACGCTTTGCCGGTGGTGATGTGGAACCCCGACCCGCTGTGGATGTGCGTGTCGATCCAGCCGGGCATGACTGTGAGGCCGCGCAGGTCGTACACCGTGCCGCGGGCGGCGGGGTCGAGACGCGCGATGGTCGTCCCGTCCACGACGATGGCGGTGTTGCGGATCACGCCGCCGCGGCCGTCGAGAACCGTGCTCGCCTGCAGCACGATGGGCGCCTCCTGCGCCGAGGGCGCGGCCGGCAGGAGCAGGACGGCAGCAAACAGGACCGGCGCGAGTCGACGTGTCGTGGTACTACGCATGCTCAACCTCACCGGGACGACGTGGTGACGGGCTTTCCGGCGCCCGCTCCCTTGAGCACGACGCCGTCCTTGACGACGACCTCGACGTGCGCAAGCGACTGGATGTCGAAGAGCGGGTTGCCGTTGATGACGATGATGTCGGCCAGCTTGCCGGGCTCGATCGTTCCGAGGTCGCGGCCCCGCCCCATCACGCGGGCGGAGATCCGTGTGGACGCCGAGATGGCTTTGAGCGGAGACATGCCGTAGTCGACGAAGAGCTTGATCTCCCGCCAGAGCGCTTCCGTGTTGAAGTTCGTCGGCGTGCCCGAGTCCGTGCCCATGACGACCACGGCGCCCGAGGTAATCCACTGCTCGATCGATCCGCGCTCGCCGAAGAAGATCTGCCGCGGCGTGTCGCCGATGCCGATGAGCGGCGCGAAGTAGGGCAGGCGATGCCAGTCCTTGAAGGAGCTCTGGACCTCGTCGTAGATCTGCGGCCCGAAGTCCTCGCGAAGCTGGGGATCCTGGAGGCGCTCCGGGAACGCGACCGTTGCCGGGAACACGGCGACGCGGTGCGCCGCGGTCGGACACACCGGGATGCCGCGGTCCACGATCTCCTTCATCAGTTCCGGCGGATACGGAGGCGTTCCGCCCGAGCCGACATGCTGGAGGACGTCGATGCCCGCGTCGAGGGCGGCCTTGACGGCCTGCGGAAAGTAGACGTGCGCCTGCGTCTGTTTCTTGTGCTTCCTCGCGACCTCGACGACGGCCTTGTAGTGCTCGGCGCCGAATCCGCCTTCCTGCATCTTCAGCACGTCGACGCCGGCCGCGGCGAGCGCTTCCGCCGTCCGCGCCGCGTCCTCGCCGGTCACGATCTTGCCCACGCCCGGCATGATCTCGCGGTTGAGCTGCATCATCGGACCGCTGATCCAGAGCCGCGGCCCCGGAATCTCGCCCTTCTCGATCCGCTGCTTGATGCTGAGGCTCTCGGCGACGGGAGACCCGAGATCCACCGCGCCCGTGATGCCGGCGTCGATGAACTGCTTCGCCGAGATCTCCATCACCTTCTCGGTGAGCTTGTTCTCGCGCATCCACGGGAACCATCGCGAGTAGTTCCCGTGGCCGATGAGGTTGAGGTGCGCGTGCATCTCCCAGAGGCCGGGCATCATGACGCGGCCGCTCGTGTCGATCACGCGGGCGTCGGGCGGGATCGTCGCGTCGGCGGCGCGCCCCACCCACACGATGCGATTGCCCTCGATGAGGATCGCCGCGTGGTGGACGGGCGGCACCTCGTACCCGTCGAGCAGCATGCCGCCGACGAGGGCCAGCTTCGCGGGAGCGGCCTGCCGGCCCTGGCGCGCCTGCCGCGCCTCGGTCGGGACGTGGACGAGCGCGAGAACCGCCGCAATCGACAGAACTGTGTATCTCATAACGCCTGTCCGTTGACGACGACGAAAGCCTCCGTGCCGGCATGCCTACTGGGGCGACGAGGTCGGCTGCCGCGCCGGACGGCCCGGCCCGCCCTTGAGCACGACGCCGTCCTTGACGACCGTTTCCACGTGCGCCAGCGCCGTGATGTTGAACAGCGGATCGCCTTTGACCACGATGATGTCGGCCAGCTTGCCCGGCTCGATCGTGCCAAGATCGCTCTGGCGTCCGATGATGCGCGCGTTGACGCGCGTCGCCGCGGAGATCGCCCGCTGGGGCGACATGCCCATGTCGACGTGCGCCTTGATCTCCCGCCAGAGCGCTTCCGTGTTGAAGTTCATCGGCGTGCCCGAGTCGGTGCCCATGCCCATGACGGCCCCCGACTCGATGAACTGCTTCAGCGCGCGCTCGCGGAAGAACGTCTCCCGATCCGTCCGCTGGAAGTACGGCAGCGTGTGCCAGTGCGTCAACGAGCTCTGCACCTCCTGCCAGATGTCCGGCGGGAAGTCCTTCTTCAACTGCGGATCCTGGAGGCGCTCGGGGAACGCAATCGTGTCCGGATAGATCCACGAGCGATGGGCGGCCGTCACCACGACCGGACGGCCGGCATTGACGATGTCGGCGATCAGTTCCTTGCTGTACGGCGGCGTGGTGCCGGCCGATCCCGAGTGGGTGAGGACGTCGATCCCCGCCTCGAGGGCGTCCCGCACCAGCCGTTCCGCGTAGACGTGCGCGTGCACCCTCAGGTTATGTTTGCGGGCCGCGGCGACCACCTTGTCGTAGTGCGCGCGCGACATCGGGTACGCCTTGATCACGTCAACCCCCGCGGCGGCGAGCCTGTCCACGGCGGCGGCCGCCTCGTCGGGCGTCTTGACGACGATCTGGAAATCGGGGATGGGCGGATAGTTGCCTGCCGACAACGAGATCCACGGGCCGCTCATCAGCATGCGCGGGCCGGGGATCGCTCCGCGGTTGATCCGGTCGCGGACCGAGAGGCTCTCCTTGAGCGGGCCCGACAGATCCACCGCCGTCGTGACGCCGGCCTCGATGAACTGCTTCGCCGAAATCGCCATGACACGCTCGACGCCGTTCTTCGCGATCCACGGGAACCACTGCGCGTAGTTGCCGTGTCCGAGGAGCATCAGGTGCGCGTGCAGGTCCATCATGCC
>JBOGIW010000355.1:0-7560 GCA_050748045.1 Vicinamibacterales bacterium
CCTCGACGAGACGGACTCGGGGCTCGACATCGACGCCCTCAAGATTGTCGCGCACGGCGTGAATGCGATGCGCAGCCCGGATCGCGCCTTTCTGTTGATCACGCACTACCAGCGGCTCCTCAACTACGTCGTGCCCGACGTCGTGCACGTGCTCTCCGACGGCCGCATCGTCCGCTCGGGCGGGAAGGAGCTGGCGCTGGAGCTCGAGGAGAAGGGGTACGGCTGGCTCGAAGCACCGGTGGGGTGAGATGGCGCAGTCCCTCGATCATTACGTCGCCGAGTACGAGAACGCACGCCGGACGCGTTCAATCGGGCAGCCTGCCTGGCTCGTGAGCGCGCGCTCGGACGCGCTGAACCGGTTCTGCGCGCTCGGCTTTCCAACGACGCGCGACGAAGACTGGCGCTTCACGAGTGTGGCGTCCATCGCGGATCGCACCTTCGCGCTCGGCGACGAAGCGGCGGCGGACGCCGGACGCTCTGACGTCGATCGCTTCCGGCTGCCCGGCAGGCTCAGCGCGGAGATCGTGTTCGTCAACGGCCGCTACGTTCGCGCACTCTCGACCGCCAGCAGGTTGCCAGCGGGCACGTCAATCGAGAGCCTGCCGTTCGCTCTGGCGTCGCGAGCCGACGAGATCGCGCCGTACCTCACGCGCCTGGCATCCTTCGAGCGGCAGGCATTTACGGCCCTGAACACCGCGTTTCTCGCCGATGGAGCCTGGGTCCGTATACCGCCGCGGGTCATTCTGGAGCACCCAATCCACGTGCTGTTCATGTCCACGCCTTCCGACGGCCCCGCGACGATGTCGCATCCCCGCGTGCTGGCGATGCTAGGCGAAGGCAGCCAGGCGTCGATCGTGGAAAGCCACGCGGGGCCGGACGAAGCTGCCTACTTCACGAACGCCGTCACAGAGATCGTGCTGGGCGATCACGCCGTGCTCCACCACTACAAGCTCCAGCATGAGGGCGCGCAGGCCTGCCACGTCGGAGCGATACACGTCAGGGCGCAACGGAGCGCGAACTGTACGTCCCACTCGGTCAACCTTGGCGGATTCCTCGTGCGGAACGACGTGTTCGCGGTGCTGGACGGCGAGGGTGCCGAGTGCACGCTCAACGGCCTGTATCTCGCCGACGGACAGCGGCTGGTCGACAACCACACGACCATCGACCACGCGAAGCCGCACTGCGGCAGCCGTGAGATCTACAAAGGCGTGCTGGCGGATCGTGCGCGCGGCGTGTTCAACGGGAAGATCATCGTGCGGCCCGATGCGCAGAAGACAGACGCCAAGCAGACCAATCGCGCGCTCCTGCTGTCGGAAGACGCGCAGATCAATACGAAGCCACAGCTCGAGATCTTCGCGAACGACGTCAAGTGCACGCATGGAGCGGCCGTGGGCCAGCTCGACGACGAGGCCGTCTTCTACCTTCGCTCGCGCGGTCTGGCGGAGTCTGAGGCGCGGCGCCTGCTGATTCACGCCTTTGCGGCCGATGTGCTGAACCGCCTGCCGCTCGAGTCCATCAGGGCAGCAGCCGAGCAGGTCCTGCAGCGGCGGCTCGCGCATGCGCTGGCGCCAGCTGCATGAGGTACGCATGACATCCGTGGCAGCCGCACGTCGAGAGGCATTGGACGCGAACGCGATCCGGCAGGAGTTTCCGATCCTGCGGCAGCGTGTTCACGGAAAGCCGCTCGTCTACCTCGATAACGCCGCGACCACGCAGAAGCCGCAGGCGGTGATCGATCGCCTCGTGCGGTACTACGCCGAGGAGAATGCCAACATCCATCGTGGCGTGCATGTCCTGAGCGTTCGCGCCACGGACGCCTACGACGCGGCGCGGGAGACGGTGCGCCGGTTTCTGAATGCCGCCGACTCGCGTGAAGTCGTTTTCGTCCGCGGCGCGACCGAGGGGATCAATCTGGTGGCCCAGACCTACGGCCGCGCGCACGTCGGGGCGGGCGACGAGATCGTCATCTCGGAGATGGAGCATCACTCGAATATCGTGCCGTGGCAGATGCTCTGCGAGGAGAAGGGTGCTCGGCTGCGCGTCATCCCGATTACCGACGCCGGCGAGCTGCGACTCGACGCATACGAGCGGCTCCTGAGCGACCGCACGCGAATCGTCGCCATCGCGCATGTGTCGAACGCCCTGGGCACGATCAATCCCGTTGCCGAAATCGTTCGGCTCGCACACGATCGCGGCATTCCCGTGCTCGTCGACGGTGCTCAAGCGATCGCCCATATGCCCGTGGACGTGCAGTCGTTGAGGTCTGATTTCTACGTCTTCTCGGGGCACAAGGTGTTCGGGCCGACGGGGATCGGCGTTCTCCACGGCCGTCTGGCATTGCTGGACGCGATGCCGCCGTATCAGGGCGGCGGCGACATGATTCGCTCGGTGACGTTCGAGCGGACGCTCTACAACGACGTGCCGTACAGGTTCGAGGCTGGCACGCCGAACATCTCGGGCGTGGTCGGCCTGGCGGCGGCGCTCGACTACGTGGCGGCCATCGGTCTGCATCGAGTGTCCGCACACGAGCACGAATTGCTGGCCTACGGCACCGAGGCGCTCTCGGAGCTCGCCGGTCTCCGGCTGACCGGCACGGCGCCTGCGAAGGCAGGCATCCTGTCGTTCGTGCTCGAGGGCGTGCACCCGCACGACATCGGCACGATCCTCGATCGTGACGGCGTGGCGATCCGCGCGGGACATCACTGCTGTCAGCCGCTGATGGCGAGACTGGGTGTGCCGGCGACGGCGCGCGCCTCCGTGGCGCTGTACAACACGCGCGACGAGATCGATGCGCTCGTGCGGGCGCTCCTGACGGTACGGGAGGTCTTCGCATGAGCGCGGAGCTGCAGGAGCTCTATCAAGAGGTCATCCTCGATCACAACCGTCGCCCGAGGAATTTTCGGGCGATCGAAGGCGGCCGCAAGGCCGAAGGGTATAACCCGCTCTGCGGCGATCGCCTGACGCTCTATCTGCGCGTCGACAACGCCCTCATCAAGGACGTCAGCTTTCAGGGATCCGGCTGCGCCATTTCAAAGGCATCGGCCTCGTTGCTAACGGAAAGCGTCAAGGGAAAGACGATTGCAGAGGCCGAAGCGCTGTTCGACCGGTTCCAGCGGATGATCACCGCGCCGGCGGACGCTCCGCCCGACGATCTGGGCAAGCTCACCGTGCTGGCCGGCGTCCGTCAGTTTCCCGTGCGCGTGAAGTGCGCGAGCCTCGCGTGGCATACGCTCCGCGCCGCCGTGGAAGCGCGCGACGAAGTGGTGTCGACGGAATGAAGCCGCTGCCCGTCATCCAGCCGTCTCAGGCACCCGCGACTGCAAGCGGCCCCCTGCAGACTGCCGGCATGGTCAATGACCCGGCACGCAGCGCTGCGCTGAGGCCGCAGATCATGAACGCGCTCTCGACTGTGTTCGATCCCGAAATTCCCGTCAACATCTACGAGTTGGGACTGATCTACGACGTGATCGTCGATGCGTCGAGCGCCGTGGGCATTCGCATGACGCTGACCGCTCCCGCGTGCCCCGCCGCGCAGTTCCTGCCGGAACAAGTGAAGCAAAAAATCGCCGTCGTCCCGGGTGTGACGGATGTGAAAGTGGATGTCGTGTGGGATCCGCCCTGGGATCGCAGTCGCATGTCCGAGGCCGCGAGGCTGCAGCTCGGGATCTTCTGAGGCTGATTCTCGTGACCGCACTTGTCACGTACGGACCACGCGGAGACGCCACACTCTCCGCGTCCAACATCAGGGCGGGCATTCAGGGCATTGAATTCGAGCGAATCGCACCCAGTCCAATAACTCATCGACGGTCGGCCGCGGTGAGGTATCACCTGAGGTAATCGCTTCGAGATGCATAATCTCGCCCCAACGGTCCGCTATGACCACACACGGGGCACGGAATCCCGGCACCGAGTCAGACGTGACCACAACTGCGGTTTCTGCGTCACCGAATTCCTCCTGGCGTGCGCTCAGCTGTGAGGCAAACACCGTCGCCTCTTGACGCTTCTGAGGATCGGTCAGAATCAGCACGAGATTGCGGCGTTGCCACAGCTCGTCGTAGCGGACGCGGCGCCCGTCGAGCGTCGTCACGTCGAAGTGCGGGAGCTGATCCCGCTCATGAAGCTCAGATGATGTCGTAGCCATAGTCGCTCTCTGGGCGTCGGACCCCACCTGTTCGCAACCAATGCAATCAGAGCGGTCTCAGCATCCGTGAGTGGAATGTGGCTTGCCACCTTTCATCGCTATGGTCAACAAGAGTCGAGGTCGCAAGAATCAGCCACCGACGGGGTCACGGCAAACGGCAATCGACCTTCCTCGGCGAGCCACGCAAGCTCGGCAAGCGTTCTGACGTCCTGCAGGCACAGCGTGGTCACCCGGAGCTGAACCTGGGTGACGCGGAAGAGGAAGCCGCGCACCAGGAAGGCGACCCGCCAAATCCCGATCGACCGAAGGCCGGCCGATAGAGTGCCTCAGCCGCGCAATGTGAGGACGGGGCAACCGGCCTCGCGGATGACACGATGTGTGGTCGAGCCGAGAAGCCGCCTGTTCAACACGCCTTTGCCATGTACTCCCATCACGATGAGCTCCGCGCTTGCCTCCTCCGCGACGCGGAGGATTTCTCGATGTGCCTTGCCGGCGGCCAGCCGTTCGTCGGGCTTGCACCAGACGCGTACTTCCGCTGGTACGGCGGCCTTCAAACGATCCATCGCGTCCTCTTCGAGATGGCGAAAGTACTCCGGCACGCTGAAATGAGCGAGCTCGCCCACGTGCGGCTTCTCCAGGATGCCTTCGACGACATGCAGCAGGATGAGATGGGCGTCGGTCTCTTCCGCCAGCGAGAGCGCGTACTCGAGAGCCCGCATCGATGCGTCGGAAAACTCGATGGCGCACAGGATCGTCTTGTAGACCACTGAGCCGGTTCGTGTGACGGGTGGTGGGACCGTGAGCACCGGGACGTCCGTGCTGCGAAGCACTTTTTCGGTCACCGATCCGAGCACGAGGCGCTCGAATCCGCCGCGGCCATGCGTGCCCGTCACGACCAGGTCCGCCGGAAGTTGCTCCGCCAGCCGCACGATTTCCTTCGCGGCGCTGCCTTCAATGACCTCAATATCCACAAGACCACCGATCGCTGTGACGGCTGGCCCGCAAAATCTCCGTACGTCTTCGGTAATCTCACCCGGTTGAACCGGTGGGAGATACGCCATCTCTGCTGCCATTCCAGGGGCAGGCGCCAGTGGCTGAGGCGTGCTGAAGACGTGGAGCACAGTCACGCGCGCCTCGTACCACTTCGCCAGCGCGAGCGCATGGTCGAGCGCGTGCCGCGAGAACTCTGAAAGGTCAACCGGGCAGAGGATGCGTTTGATATCAACCATCTCGTTCGCTTTGGACCGAATCAACTCCGTTCACTGCAATAGATGAGGCTCGTTGCCCTCGAGCCAGCGCGCTAGCTTGCGACGCCCGGCCAATCGGTTTTGGTAGACACGATGCAAGGGACGTACGAACGAGCGTCGGATCGGCGTTCCCATTCGCTGCGCGATTTTCCCAATGCAGGAGGGAGTGGACATGGCCAAACGGCCGAGCCAAGAAATCAATGATTCTGGTGACGACGCAGACGCCAGAGGCGAGCACGTGTATGGCGTGGACCGGTCGGGGCGGAAGGTTCCGGCTGAGAGCGATGAGTCGGTTCGCCAGCCTGGACACTATGTGGCGGGTGCCGATGGAACACAGGACATCGCTGGCGCTGACAAGTCGGAGGGTGTCCCGGAACCGACAAAGGAGCAGGCGGTGTCACATCCATCAGCTCACAACCGTGGCAGACGTCCTCGGAAGATCCGATAGCATCGTGCGAACAGTCAGTCAGGCACCTCGCGTTCCAGCTCTTTGAGCCACGCGTCGGCGTGCCCGTCGCTCAGTGCCCGCCAAGCACTCCGCGGCGACAGCGAGCCACCGGAGCCGACCTTCGGCGCATTCTCCACACAACGCGAAGCGGCGTCCATGAGTCGATTCTCAGGACCGCGGATCAGGCGGCGGGCACGATGACGGCTCGTCCCTGAACCTGTCCCGCGCGCAGCTTTTCGTACGCCGCCTGCGCATCGACCAGGGAAAACCGTTCGACGTGCGCGGTGATCCGCCCCGCCCGCGCCAGCGCGAGGACTTCCGCCAGCTCCGCCTTGGTGCCCCAGAAGGGAACGGTCACACGGACCTCGAACGGGAGCGTGCCAAAGCCGACCGGCAGCGTGCCGCCGGCGAGCCCGACGACGGCGATATCGCCGCCGGTGCTCACGACGGCGCGCGCGAGATCGACGGTCGGCGGCGCGCCGACGAAGTCGAGCACCACATCGGCCCCGCCTGGCGGAGGTCCCACGAGCTCGCGAATGTGCCGGCTGGCGTCGCGGTTCGACGGTATGGTGTGATGCGCGCCGATGTCGCTTGCGAGCCGCAACGCCTCGTCCCGGAGATCGACGGCAATGATCCGCGAGGCGGTTGTCGCGGCGAGAATCTGCACCGCCATGTGCCCGAGCCCGCCCACGCCGATGACGACGCACGTGCTGCTCGGCCGCAGGCCGCGGCGGGTGATGTTGATCGCATGGTAGGGCGTGAGGCCGGCATCCGTGAGCGGCGCCGCCTGCGCCACGTCGAGGTCGTCGATGGGCACGAGCTGGCGCGCCGGCACGACGAGGTACTCGGCCATGCCCCCATCCCGGCTCAAACCGATCCCGCCCGGCGGCACGCTGCGGCACTCGTTGTCCCGTCCCGCGAGACACCCCACGCACGTCCCGCATCCGACGATGCCGTACACGGCGACTGGCTGGCCACGCTCGAACCCCCCGACACCCGGGCCGAGCGCTTCGACCCACCCGGCGTTCTCGTGCCCGAGCGTCATCGGGATGGCCATGCCGAGCGCGTCGGGTGCGTCGATGAGGTGCAGGTCCGAGTGGCAGGCGCCGGCGGCGCCCACGCGGATCAACACGTCGCCGGGGCCCGGCTCCGGCTGGGGCACCGAACGAAGCTCGGTGGTATGGGGAGCGACGAGACGGAACGACTGCATGAGACCTCCTGCAACGTAACATCGAGCGGTGAGCGGAGCGCGTCCGGTGAAGGCGCCGACCCGCCGGATGTCATCCTGATGACATGGAGCCAACGGCCGCTCGCTGCAGGATCGGGCGGAATCCCGTCGCCAGCGTGGGCTTGAACACATAAAACTCGTCGGGATTCACCGTGCCCTGCACGACGCTCTCGCCGAGGCCGTAGGCGGCGTTCACCAGCACCGCATTGGCGAACCCTGTCTCGGTATCGATCCAGAACATCACTCCGGCGGAGGCGAGGTCGGACCGCACCATCTTCTGCACGCCGACTGAGCACGGCCACGTGGGTGTTCGAGCCGTACTGTGATTCCAGCCGCCGATACGCCTCGGAAGTCCGCCGACGTATGGGTGCCAGCACTGCTGCCGTGATGGGCATGAGCACACGGGAATTATTCGGAATATTCCCGGTAAGGCGGGGAGAAATCCGGGTGCAGCCAGGCTCTGCTGAGATAAGACCCTCACGCATGGTCCGGGCAC
>JBOGIW010000356.1:0-6379 GCA_050748045.1 Vicinamibacterales bacterium
TAGGCCGTATTCAGGCGAAAGAAGACGTCGGAGCGGAAGCGGCCCTGCGCGACGTCGTCGTTCAGGACGCGGTTCGTTGCGGCTATCACCCGCACATCGAGATGGGCGGTCTTCGTGGCTCCGAGACGCCGCACTTCCCCATCTTCCAGGAACCGGAGGAGACGGACCTGCATGAGCATCGGCAGTTCGCCGATCTCGTCCAGGAACAGCGTGCCGCCGTGCGCCTCCTCCACCAGCCCCGGTTTCTCGGCAAACGCCCCGGTGAAGGCGCCCTTGCGGTACCCGAACAGCTCCGCCTCGAACAGGCCCTCGGGAATCGCGCCGCAGTTGACCGCCACGAACGGGCGCGTGCGGCGGTCGCTGCTGGCATGCAGCGCGCGCGCGATGAGCTCCTTGCCCGTCCCGGTTTCGCCCTGGAGGAGCACCGAGAGGTCCGTCGGCGCGATGCGCGCCACCCAGTCGAGCACGGCGCGCATCGGGGGACTCACGGCGACGAGATCATGCGGCCACCTGGACGAACCCACGAGCGAGCCGGAAGTGGCCGGCCGAGGCTGTCTGCGTTCGACCGCCTTCGTAACAGCTTTGAGCAACTGCTCGGGATCGATCGGAAACTCGAGATAGTCCGCCGCTCCCAGCTTGATGGCAAGCACCGCATCTCCGACCTGCGCAAAGCCCGTATAGAGAATGACCGGCAACTGGGGGCACTCGCTTTTGATCGTGCGCAAGAGCGTCAATCCATCGCCGTTGGCATTCATTCGCACGTCCGACAGCACCAAGTCGGCCGACCAGTCACGAAGCACGTTTACCGCATCCCGCGCGTCGGCGACGTCCTGCACCTCGTGGCCGTGTCGAGCGAGCAGGTCCCTCAGCGACTGACGATTCTCCGATCGATCATCGACGAGGAGGATGTGTGCCATTTACGGTGAACAGGTGCTCTCGGGCAACCTCGCCGTCTCGTGTCGAGATCCTGGGGCTTGGGCCCGCGCGGACGGCATGGCGCCTCTTCAGTTATCGTCGGTTAACGGTGAACGCGCGCCGTGGCTGCAACAATCACGTGCGCGCTCTGATTACGTCAGGGCAATTACTGTGCCTCGCCCGGCGGAGTTCTTTGCTCCGTTCCATTCCGCCTTCCGCATGGCGCCCTACGCATCCGGCTCGCCGCGTTGCACTTCGGCGCTCCCGGTGTTCCATGTGAACGCACGGAACCGATGGTCCACAAGCCGAGCACGCAGGACCATAACCCTAGAACCCAGGACCATCGTCCTAGGAGAAGAGCGCATAAAGCTGAGGGCATAAGGCACGAGGGAACCAGATTCTCACGCTGCCCGGCCTGATGAGCTTTTGGGTCCGCTTTCGCCGCCGCGCGACCCCCCTCCCTATCCCTTCTCTCGACTCCGGCGCCGCACGTGGATGCGAATGGGGCTTCCCTCGAACCCGAAGCGCTCGCGAAGCTGGTTCACCAGGAACCGCTCGTAGGAAAAGTGGAAGTCGGTGGCGACGTTCGTGAAGAAGACGAACGTCGGCGGCGCCACGCCGGTCTGCGCGGCGTACATGATCCGCACGTGCCGCCGCGTGGAGCTGGCCGGCGGGTGCGCGGCTGTCACCTCCGCGACGAAGCGGTTCAGCTCGCCGGTCGACACCCGCTTCCTCCGCGCCACGGCTACCCGGTCGATCCATTCGAGGAGCTTCGGCGTGCGCTCCCCGGTGGCCGCCGAGATGTGCAGCAGCGGCGCGTAGTCGAGGAACTTGAGCTGCCGGCGCAGGTCTTCGTCGAAGGTCTTGGAGACGTCCGGACCACGGGCCTTCATCAGGTCCCACTTGTTCGCGACGACGATGATCCCGCGGCCCGCGCGATCGGCTTCGCCGGCAATCGCCGCATCCTGGTCCGTGGCGCCGGCGCCGGCATCCACGACGAGCACGACGATGTCGGACTGCTCGATCGACCGGCGCGCGAGCAGCACGCTGACCGATTCGACCTGGCCGCTCCGCGCCACGCGCCCGGGCCGCCGGATGCCGGCGGTGTCGACGATGCGGAACCGGCGGCTGTGCCAGGTGAGCACGGCATCCACGGCGTCGCGCGTCGTGCCAGGCACCTCGCTGACGAGCATCCGCTCCTCGCGCAACAGGCGGTTGACGAGCGACGACTTGCCCGCGTTGGGGCGGCCGACGATCGCGACGGCCACTTCCTCGGGCATGGCCGCCGGCTCCGGCGCCGCGGTGCGCGCCGGCCCCTTCCGGACGCGCTCGGCGATCGCGTCCAGCAGCTCGCCCACGCCCTCGCCATGTTCGGCCGAGATCTCGAACACCGGCTCGAAGCCGAGCTGATAGAACTCCATCGCGCTCGCCTTCGCCCGGCGGTCGTCGCTCTTGTTGATCGCCACGAGCGCCGGGACATTGGCCTCGCGCATCGCGCGCGCGATGTCGGCGTCGCCCGGCACGAGCCCCTCACGCCCGTCGACGATGAGCACGAGCAGGTCGGCGTCCCGGATCGCGCGCCGCCCGCGCTCGAGCACGAGCTGGTGCAGCGGATCCTCGCTGGCGCCGAACATCCCGCCGGTGTCGATCACCTCGAACGTCACGCCCTCCCACGTGACGGGCTGCGCAAGGACATCGCGGGTCGTCCCGGGGACGGCCGTGACGATTGCGCGGCGGGTCCGCGTCAGCCGGTTGAAGAGCGTCGACTTGCCCACGTTGGGGCGGCCGACGAGGACGACGTTGGCAGGGCGCTTCTGCACGGAAGACCGAGACTCAGCCGAAAATGCCGCTAACCTGCACGGTGCCAAGCCCTTCCTTGACAGCCTAAGTGACTCTCTCTATAGTAGTTACAGCCATTCCGCAGAAGGACCCCGCCAGATGATCAAGGTCGACATCGTCAACGAGGTTTCGAAAGTCGCCGACATCACCAAAGTCAAGGCTGAGGTGGCCGTCGACGCCGTCTTCGACGCGATGCGCATCTCGATGCAGCGAGGCGACCGGATCGAGCTGCGCGGGTTCGGCGTCTTCCAGGTGAAGCCGCGGAAGCGCGGCATCGGCCGCAACCCGAGAACGGGCAAAGAAGTACGCATTCCGCCCGGGCGCACGATCCGTTTCAAGCCGGGCAAAGACCTGCAGAACATAGGCTAGTGGTAGGCTGCTTGCAGCCTCTTCGGCCGCGATGTCACGTCCCCCGTACGAATTCCCCGACATCGATCGTCCGCCCAGCGCGGCGTTCGAGCCCCCGGTCCCACCGGTCCGAATGACGTTCCGTCGTTCCGAGCGCCGGCTGAAGTACCTCGTGTTCGTCCTCCTCACCTTCGTCACGACGACGCTGGCGGGCGGGCTGCACTACGTGGGGTTCGCCCTCGACTTCGGCGCAAACACGGTGGACCTGTCCAGTCCGGCACTCTATCTGAACGGGCTATGGTACAGCCTGTCCATTCTCGCGATTCTCGGGGCCCACGAGCTCGGTCATTACTACGCGTGCCGCTATTACGGCGTCGACGCGTCGCTGCCCTATTTTCTGCCGGCGCCGCTGCCGTTGACCGGCACGCTCGGAGCCTTCATCCGCATCCGGCAGCCGATCCCGACGAAGCGCCAGCTCTTCGACATCGGCATCGCGGGTCCCATTGCCGGCTTCGTCGTCGCCGTCCCGGTGCTGCTGGCCGGCATCAGCCTGTCGAGGGTCATTGCGATCCCGCCCGACTTCCAGGGTCTCGAGCTCGGTGAGCCGCTGCTCTTCCGGATGGTTGCGTGGCTCGTCTGGGGCACGCCGCAGGAGGGCTACTCGATCAACATGCACCCGATGGCGTTCGCCGCCTGGTTCGGCCTGCTCGCCACGGCGCTGAACCTCTTCCCCATCGGTCAGCTCGACGGCGGCCACATCTCGTACGCCGTGCTCGGACGCAAGTCGACGGTCCTCACGGTCACGACCGTTCTCAGTCTCGTCGGTCTGACGTTCATCTCACGATCGTGGATGCTGTGGACGGTGCTGACGATCGGGATGCTCCTCGTCTTCGGCCCGCGGCACCCGCGGACCGCCGACGAGGACGTGCCGCTGGATCGCGGCCGGCGGCGGCTCGCGCTGTTCGCCCTGGTCATGTTCATCCTGTGCTTCACGCACGCGCCAATCGAGCCGCTCGATCTGATGTCGCAGCCATAGCGCTCCTTGTAGTTCCGGGTTCCAGGTTCCAGGTTCCGGGTTCGTGTTCGGTGTTCAGTTCGCTGTTCGCTGTTCGAGTTCCCTGTTCGCTGTTCGAGTTCTCTGTTCGCGTTCCCTGTTCGCATTCCCTGTTCGAGTTCCCTGTTCGAGTTCCCTGTTCGAGTTCCTTGTTCTGTGTTCGCGTTCGCTGTTCGTGGTCCGCGGTTCTCGGTTGGGATTCGCATCAGGCATTCAGAATCGCTGAACCAGAACCCCGAACCAGAACCCCGAACCCAGAACCAGAACACCGAACCCAGAACAGCGAACCAAGAACCCTGAACAGAACCTCGAACACGAACTCGGAACCTGGAACCCGGAACCTGGAACATCAGTCGTTACAGCACGGTCAACGGATCGACGTCCACCGAGGCGCGTCGTCTGATCTCCGGCATGGCCGTGAGGACGATGCGGAGCGCGTCGCGCATGGCCGCGCGCCGCGCGCCTTTCAGGAAGAACTGGACGCGGTGCTCGCCGCGGAGCCTCCCGAGCGGCGCCGGGGCCGGTCCGAGAATCGTGAAGGCGCCCGACGCGGCCGCGGGTTCCAGCCGCCGCGCCAGGTCCATGGCGTCTCCCATCGCCGCGCCGAACGTGCGGCCGCGTACGATGACATTGACCATCGAGACGACCGGCGGATAGCGCATCCCCTTCCGGTACAGCAGCTCGCGCTCGAAGAACGCCGGGTAGTCCTGCCGGCAGGCGAGCTGGATGCTGTAGTGGTTCGGGTAGAGCGTCTGCACGAGCGCCTCCCCTGTGCGCTCGCCGCGGCCGGCGCGGCCGGCCACCTGCGTGAGGAGCTGGAAGGTGCGCTCGCCGGCGCGGAAGTCCGCGAGGCCGAGCCCGACGTCGGCGGAGATCACGCCGACGAGCGTGACACGCGGGAAGTCGTGTCCCTTGGCGATCATCTGGGTGCCGACGAGCATGTCGAGGGCGCCCGCGGCGAACGTCGCGAGGAGCTCGGCGAGCGCACCCTTGCGGCGCACCGCGTCGCGGTCGATGCGCCCGATGCGGGCGCCGGGAAAGCGCTCCCGGAGCTGGTGCTCGACCTTCTCGGTGCCGAAGCCCGCCTGTTCGAGGTAGGGCGCCGCGCACGCGCGGCACTGCTTCGGCACGCGCATCGAGTAGTTGCAGTAGTGGCATCGCGCACGGCCGTCGACGAGCCGCGCCGCGTTCGCCGAGGGGCGCAACCCGCTTCGTCCCGTGTGCAGCGTCAGCGACACGCTGCAGTTCGGGCACTCGAAGGTGTCGCCGCACTGGCGGCAGAAGACGGCCGTCGCGTACCCGCGGCGGTTGAGCAGCACGAGCACCTGCTCCCCGCGCGCGAGGCGGTCCTCGATACCGGCCACGAGCGCACGGCTGACGACGATGTCCGGCCCCTCGGCGGCGTACTCGTCGCGCATGTTGACGAGCGTCACGCCGGCGAGCGGGCGACCCATCACGCGCTTCTCCAGCGTGATCCGGACGTACTTGCCGGAGAGCGCGTTCTGGTACGTCTCCATCGACGGCGTGGCCGAGCCGAGCACGACGAGGGCGGCGGCGCGGCTCCCGCGCATCACCGCCACGTCGCGCCCGTGGTACCGGGGCGACTCTTCCTGCTTGTAGGAGGTGTCGTGCTCCTCGTCGACGACAATGAGCCCTGGATTCGGCAGCGGCGCGAACACGGCCGAGCGCGTCCCGACGACGACATCGACCTCGCCGCGCCGAATGCGCTGCCACTGATCGTGGCGCTCGCCGCCGGACAGGCCGCTGTGCTGGATCGCGACGCGCGCGCCGAACGCGCCGCGGAATTGCGCGGCCGCGGCAGGCGTGAGCGCAATCTCGGGCACGAGCACGAGCACCTGCCGCCCGCGTCGCGCCACCTCGCCGGCCAGCCGCAGGTAGATCTCGGTCTTGCCGCTGCCGGTCACGCCGTGCAGGAGCGCGACCCGGAACTCGCCGGCTGCGGCGAGATCGATGAGCCGCCGCACGGCGGAGTCCTGTTCCTCCGTCAGCTCGCGGGCCGCGTCGGGCGTCGCCGCGGCCAGCGCCGCGCTCTCGAACGGATCGCGGTCGTCGTGCTCGCGGCGGACGACGGCGAGGCCGCGCGACACGAGACGCGCGATCACGCCGGAGTCGAACCCCAGCTCGCGCAACTGGCTGGCCGTCAGGCCGGCCGGTGCGGCGGCGAGCGCGTTCAACGCCGCGAGCTGAATGCTCCCCAGAGGC
>JBOGIW010000357.1:0-1621 GCA_050748045.1 Vicinamibacterales bacterium
GATGGGGTGTGTCGTGCGGCATGTTGCCACCGCCTTGCCCTCACGCGCGTGGCCCACTGCGCGGGCCGACCAGTCGAACGCGAAGCTTCTGCGTCTCCGCGCCTCTGCGCCCCCGTGATCAGGAGCAGTCACTGGAAGGCGGGTGCAGGAGTCTCGAATGCCGCTACGAGTCTCGCAGGACCACCACCGCGTCGACACTCCCTGCCGCCCGGGCCGGCGGATACGACGCGAGCAGCACCACGACGAGCACGGCGGCCGCGGTGCCGGCGAAGACCGACGCATCGGTCGGCCGCACGTCGTGGAGCATCGTTTTCAGCACGCCCGTGAGGAGCCACGCACCGACGCCGCCGGCCGTCACGCCGACAAGCGCCAGGCCCAGGCCCCGGCCGACGACGAGACGCCTGACGCGCGCGGGCTCGGCACCGAGCGCCAGGCGGATCCCGAACTCACGGCGCTGACGCCGGACGTTGTACGCCATCACGCCGTAGACGCCGACCATCGCCAGCAGGCCGGCGAGCGCCCCGAAGACCGCCGTGAGCGCCGACATCAGCCTCGGCTGACCCACCGAATCCGCCACAACGTCCTCCATCGTCTGCACCCGGCTCACCGGCACGGTGGCGTCGATCGACGCCACGAGGCGGCGCGCGGTCGGGACGACGGCCGTCGGATCGGCGCCGTCGGTGCGGATGACGACGGTCATCGCGGCGAAGGGATTCTGCTCGATCCGCCTGTAGAACTCGTACGGCGTCGTGCGCGCGAGGCCGAAGGAGCGCACGTCGCCGAGCACGCCGACGACTTCATACCAGCGGCTCGTATCGGCGCCCTGTCCGAACCGTCTCCCGATCGGATCCCGGCCAGGCCAGAACTTCTCGGCCATGGCGCGATTGATCAGGACGGTTCTCGAGTCCCTGCGATCGCGATCGTCGAGCACGCGGCCTCGGACGAGCGGAATGTTCATCGTCTCCAGGTAGTCACCATGAATCCACCGGTACTCCACGAGCGGCGCCTCGTGCGGTCCCCAGGGGTTGCCGCCTTCGATTGAGAACTCCCCGTTCCAGCCGAAGCTGAACATGGGCAGGTGGCTCGTCATCCCGGCGCTTTGAATGCCGGCCGTCGCCGACAGCCGCTCGTGGAGATCGCGGTAGAAGGCGAGCTGGCGCTCGGGCGCCTCGTAGCGCGGTCCGGCGGGGCGCACGTCGAAGGTCACGATGCCCTCGGTCCGGATGCCCGCATCGCGCTGGCGGAGCAGCACGAGGTTCTTGACGAGCAGGCTGGCGCCGACGAGGAGCGCGAACGCCAGCGCAATCTCCGCGACGACGAGACCATTCCCGAAGCCGCGTCCCGCGCCGCTGACGGTGCGTGTGTCTCCCTCGCGGACGGCCGGCATCAGCTCCTTCGTCCGCAGGAGCACGAGCGGCCAGAGGCCGCAGAACACGCCGACGAGGATCGACACCACCGCCGTGAAGGCGAGGACGCGCGCGTCGATCTCGATCGTCGCGGCGCGCGGGAGCTGGTTGCCGGCCAGCACCACGAACGTGCGCACCGCCCAGAGCGCCAGCACGAGGCCTGCCGCGCCGCCGGCGAGGGCGAGCAGCACGCTCTCCATCGTGAGGTGCCGGGC
>JBOGIW010000358.1:0-37695 GCA_050748045.1 Vicinamibacterales bacterium
GGAGGTGCACCGGCGAATTCGCCGAGCTGTTCGTGGATGACGACCTCCATCCCTACAGCACCGACGGCAACGATCGGTTCCTCTGGATTCGTGGCCGTCAGCTCGGCGGCAGAATGGTGGCATGGTCCGGCGGCGCGATTCGTCTGACCGACGCGGACTTCAGCCCGCGGCTCCCCGACCATCCCCGGTGGCCCGTCCGGTATTCGGACCTCGCGCACCACTACGGAATCGCCGAGGACGCGCTCGGCGTTCAGGCGGCGTGCGCCGTGGACGAGGAGACCGGCAAGTACGTCTCGTCGTATACAGGCCCGTGGCCCTCGTCAGCTCAACGCTTCAAAGACTCGGTCGAGACCCTCTGGCCGGAGCGTCAAGTGCTCTACCGGCCGACCAGCCCCACGCACCCCACGTCCTGGAAAGGAGCGGTTCGCGATCTGCCCCTGTTCCGCCTGCTCGACCTGGCGGAGCGGAGTGGCCACCTCACGCTGCGCAGCCAGGTCACGGTGACCAGCGTCATCGTCGACCAGCACACGGGCCGTGCGTCCGGCGTGGTCGCCAGAGACTCCGGCAGCGGAGACGTCCTGGAGTTCCGGGCATCCGTGATTCTCGTCTGCGCCTCGACCATCGAGACGACCCGGCTGCTGCTCAACTCCACGAGCGATCGCCATCCGAGTGGTCTCGGAAATCGCTCGGGCATGCTCGGCCGCTACCTGATGGACCACGCGTCCGGTGTTGCCGTCACCGGCCGCCGGCGGGCGCTCGGAGAGACCGCCGACTATTTCCATCCACTCCTCATCCCGAGATATCGCAATGTCACGGCTCGCTCGACTGATTTTGCCGGAGGCTACTGGTGGCAGGGCTTCGCGACACGATCGACGGAGCACGCAGGGCCGTACGACTACCTCCACCTGAGCGCATTCGCCGAGGTTCAACCACGCGCGCAGAACCACGTTCGGCTCAGCGACGAGACGCGCGACACCTCTGGCGTGCCGGTGGCCCACATTTCGTACTCGCTGTCCGAGAACGAACAGAACATGATCACGGACATGCTCGAGACGGGCCGGCAGATGCTGCAGGCGGCCGGATACGATCTCGTGCGGATCGTCGGCCACTACGATCCGAGCGGGTTGAGCATCCACGAAGTCGGCACGGCGCGGATGGGAACCGATCCGCGGCGCTCGGTCGTCAATCCCCGCAACCAGATCTGGGACTGCGAAAACGTCTACGTGACGGACGGATCCGCGTTCGCCAGCGCGGGAAGCGTCAATCCCACGCTCACCATGCTCGCGCTCACCGCGAGAGCCTGCGATGACATCCTCGCGGTCGGACTCGACCGCACCACACCGTCGTAACCCAGCCAGGCGTCATCCCGCGCATCGACGCCCGTGGAGGAACAGTGTGAGCCGGCCATTCCCATCAGACGACGACATCAGACGTCTCCTGCGCGACCGCATTGTCGTCTCCAGGCGAGCCATTGGCGGCGTCATCGGCGTCGTGGACTCGTCGGGCCCACGCACGATCGAGTACGGCCACCCGGCCGTGGGCGCCGCCAGCCTCGTCTCGTCCGACACGCTCTTCGAGCTCGGGTGCGTCACGAAGGTGCTGACGGGCCTCGTCTGCGCGGACATGATTGAACGAGGCGAGATGGGTCTCTCCGATCCGATTGCCGGCTACCTGCCGCCGCACGTGCCAGGTGTCGGGCGGAATGGGGTGCCGGTGACGATCGAGCACCTCATGACCCACACGGCTGGATTGCCGCACCACGCCGTCGACGTGTACGACCCGATCGAGCGGGTGTTCGATCTGCTCCGCAGTCATGTTCCACGCCACGACGTCGGGACGTATTACGAGTATTCGACGGCAGGGTTCTCGGTGCTCGGGTACGTCCTCGAGCGCCGAACCGGCTCGCCGCATGCGAGCCTCGTGCGAGACAGGATTTGCGCGCCGCTGGGGATGAAGGACACCGCCGTCGACGTGCCGCGCGAGTCGGCGCATCGCGTCGCCGCCGGGCACGACGCGGGTCTCGCGCCCATAGGGCCGCTGACCACGCCGACCGTCACGGGCGGGTACGGATTCCATTCAACCGCGGCGGACCTGCTGCGCCTCCTCGGCGCGTGCATCGGCTGCACGGCGACACCGCTCGAAGCGGCCATTGTGCGGAGCGCCGCGATTCGCCGCCGGGGCGCGCCCGGCTTCGAGCATGTCGGGATGGCGTGGCATATCAGCACGCTGAACGGCTCGGACACCATCTCGCACGACGGCAATTCCATGGGACATCGCGCCTTTGTCGGTTACTCCAGGCAGGAACGCCGAGGCGTCGTCGCGCTGCTGAACGCGGTGGCGCCGGTGGGCGTCACCGACATCTGCCGGCACTTGTTGAATCCGGAGCACCCGTTGCTGCCGAACGATTCGGTGCTCCTCCGGGCGCCCCTCGACACGCCGCGCGGCGTCGCCGTCGGTCCGGAGTGCCTCGATCGGTACGCGGGCGTGTATCAGTTGACGCCGAATTGCTGCGTCACGCTCACCCGTGACGGGGACGGGCTCTACATGTCCAACGGCCGCGACACGCGGCAGATCGTTCCGCTGAACGAGCACGAGTTCTGGCTTCCGGCGAGCGGGTTCCGGCCGGGCGGCGTCATCCGGTTCGAGCGCCGTGCAGACGGGCGGATCTCGATGACGGTGCCCGACCGGGGATTCCAGAGGACGCTGGTCAAGATCGACAAGCGGTTTCCGCCCGTGTGGCATGGCCGTCTCGCCGGCGAGGACGGCCCGGGAGACGTGCAGCCGTATGTTGGCTGCTATCAGTTCGACGAGTTCGTGCTGGAGGTCAAGTGCGCCGGCCGGGCCCTCTGGGCCGGCTGGACGTGCAACGCATCCCCCACAGTCGGCCAGGTCATGACCACGGGGGGAACGGGGCGACCGCACGAGCTCGTCCACGAGCGGGAGCACCACTTCTTTCTCAAGTCCGATCGGTGGGATACGGCGTTCGTCTTCGAGCCTGGGCCGGACGGGCGCATCGCGGCCGTGACGTGTCAGATGGATCAGTTACGAGAGCGGGGCGTTCGAATGCCGGCGATGGTCGCCTGACGATCGCCCGGGCGCGGCTGCACGAGTAGCTGATGCGGAACAGTCTCGAATCGAGGGAGTCGTGCGCGGCGCTCGCCCGGGACCTGGCGGCCGCGACAACGCGACGCGAGGCGCGCGCGGCGATCGATCGCCGGCGCACGGCGCTGTGCGGCTCGGAGGAGCCGGAACGCCGGAGGACGTCTCCACCCGCGCTCGTGGGCATCTGGCGCCGGACGAGTCTCGATGGGCGGACGTGGTTCGTCCGCGACGACAGCATCGAAGGCGCGATGTGGTGGGCCGCCATCGATCGGATCGGGCCCAAACGCTGTACGCGCATTGTTTTCGCCGGCGAGTCCTGCGCGCGAGGGTATCCGCTCGACCCGCTTTTCAACTGCGCGTCTGCACTCACGGCCTATCTGACCGCGGCCGCTGGAGCCGAGGCCGTCGAGGTCGTGGACCTGGCGAGACTGGCGATGAGGCCGCCCGCCTTGCTGGAGGTGCTGGAGGCCGCGGCGGCGCTCGAGCCGGACCTGTACGTCGTCTTCGCCGGCAATAACTGGACGGTCGGTCTGGAGCGCGTCGAGGGGGGCGACCTGGCGGCAGCCGCCGGGAAGGGCTGGCGCGCGGTGCACGCCTGCTGCGAGCAGCGTGTTCGCGCGCAGATCAGGGAATGGACGGCGCGGCTCACGGGGATCGTCGCCGAGAGCGGCATGCCCGCGCTCTTCGTGATTCCGGCGGAGAACATTCAGGACTATCCGCTGGCCGCCGGCCTGCACAATCCGCTCGTCGCGTCAGACCGTCAGATCGTGCGCGACCATCTGCTGGCGCGGATCGACGCGCTCGGACGCGAGGGACGATTGAGTGAGAGCGAGCCGCTGGCCGCCGAGCTCGTGGCGCTCGAGGACGGATGCAGTGTCGCCGGTCTCCAGGCGCTCGGGCGGTGTGCGCTGGCGCGTGGCGCGAGGGACCAGGCGGCACACCTGTTTCAGGAGGCACGAGAGCTCCTCGTCTCGTTCGCCGCGTCGGGGGCGATGTCGAGCTACGTGGCACGGACCGAAGAGCTGCGCGCCGGCCTGGCCGCTGCCGGGGTGCCGGCGGTGGACCTGCCCCGCCACTTCGCGGCGCTCAGCGGAGGCGCGCTGCCTGGACGCGAGTGGTTCTACGACGACTGCCACATGACGGCGAAGGGGATCGTGGCGGCGATGGCGGAGGTAACGCGCGCCGCGCTGCCGCTGCTGGGCCTGCCGCCGTGGCGGGAGGCGCTCGAAGAGACGCCGATCGCGATCGACCCGCGGGCCGAAGCGCAGGCCGCGAGTGCGGCCGCGCTGCTCAATTCGCACGACGGACATCTCGTGCGCGGCTACGTGGCGCGTTCGCTCGCGCATTCCCAGGAGATCGCCGCCGTGTGGCGCCAGTACCTCGATGTCAGGCTCCGCCGGGTCGGGCTGCTGTTCTGCCCGGCCTTTCACGCGCTCCGCGAGCTGGAACGACGGTTCCCGGTCATGCGCTACCTGGACCGTGCGATGACCGATGGCCTCCGGCCGATGTACGAGCGCGACGCCCTGGTGGGACGCGCCGTCGCGCAGGCCATCGCGCACGAGTATCCCGAGGCGCCGTCGCGCTGCGAGCTGCTGCTGCGGCGCAAGTACGCGGCCCGACGGAACATCGTCGATGTCCTCGAGGCCGACGTCGGCGAGGGCACGTTCCTCGGGCGTTTCCCGATTCACAGACCGCGTGCCTATGTCAGGTGCCTGCGCCGGCGCGTCCGCTTCCACCTGACCGGGCAGGCGCCGGTACGGGGATGGCGCTTCCGGCTCACCACCCGCGTCCACGGCCGTGGCGCGATGGGGAAAACGGCCGCCCTGCTCGTCAACGACGAGACCGTCGCCACGTGGACCGTGTCAGGCGCCTGGACCACGGTGGAGGGCGTTTACGACTCGCAGGGCACGAAGCGCGACGTTGACGTGCTGACGATCGTGTGGCCGGATCCCGCCGAAGACCCGGACGATCGCCTACGCCATGTGGCGCGAGCGTTCGAGGACAGCCTCTCGTGGGACGTGCTCGCGAACCTGTACACCGCCTGGGGGGACATCCAGGCGTTCAGTGCCCGTGCGCTCGTCGCGGAGCCCGAGACCACGCCGCCGGCGATGGCTGTCGGCTGACGACCACGGAGGGCAACGCCGCCAATCGGCGCTCGGCGTGAGCCCGGAGGAGGCGCACATGGCGACTGACACCGCGCGGACCGTGACGAGGCAGTACTCGGCGTTGATCGAGGCGCTGATGGCGTTCGGCGACGACGCGCAGGCGCGCGAGTGCGCGACGCTGGCGGTCCGTCACGGCGTCTGGAAAGACCCCCTGCAGCGTCCGTCCCATTTCGATCCGACGCTGCCGCAGCAACCGTTGTACGACCCGGCGAGATTCTGGTTCGTCCCGTACCTGGAGGGCCACGCCGCAGCCATTCGGGACGAAGTCAGGCGCGTCACGGAAGAAGGGTACGACCGCCTGTCGTCCGCGGGAAGCCACGAGCCGCTCGTCGGGTCGGGCCGCTGGAGCGCCGCCGTTTTCTACGAACGGGGCGTCCGCAAGGACGATCTGTGTGCCACTTTCCCGAAGACGGCCGAGATCGTCTCACGGATTCCCGACGCGATGCAGAGCGGAGGCGTCGTCATGCTGTCGTGGCTGGCGCCGGGCACTCACCTCGTGCCGCACTGCGGGACGACCAACACGAGACTTCGCGTGCACCTGGGGATCCGGGTGCCGGAGGGCGCGTCGATGCGCGTCGGCGATCGGACCGTGTCGTGGCGCGAAGGGACGTGCGTGGTGTTCGACGATTCGTTCGAGCACGAGGTCTGGAACCCGACAGCCGAGCCGCGCGTCGTGCTGCTGTTCGACATCCTGCACCCGGACCTTCCGGAGGAGCGGCGCCTCGCCGCCCGGCAGCACGAGTCGGCGGCGGTGGACTCGATGGTCAGGAATTTCATGGCCGCGCGCGGCATCGCCGGCATCGCCCGCGATCCGGCGAGCGGCGCGCTGACGGTCGTTCCCGACGAGCCGACGACCCGCATCATCGCGCACTACATGAAGGACCACAACGCCACCCGCGTGCGGGTGGCGAACGGAGCGCTGGTGATCGACTGAGCGACCCGCTCTTCGATCCGTTCCCACGCACAAAGGAGATGGCCATGGATTGCTTTGACGACCTCCTCGCACCGCTCGATCGCGCCCGGTTTTTCGCCGAGCACTGGGGACGGCAATCGATCGTGATCGCCGGCGACCGGCGCAAGTTCGGACGCCTGCCGGGCGTGGCGGAGCTGCCGGCCATGCTGGCCGGGCGGCTGTCGCCCGAACGGTGGACCGCCGGTCCGTTCTCGTCCGCCCAGGTGACCTTCATCGACCGCCACGGCGCCACCCAGCGGCTGACGGCGCCCTCGACGATGTGGGGCAGCTTGTACAACGCGGGGTTTTCGATCTGCCTGGGCCCCGTGGACCGCACCCACCCCGAGCTCGTGCGGTTCGTCGGCGCGTTCTCGGACACGACGCCCTATGCCGGCTCGATCGTCACGACGTGCTACCTCACGCCGCCCGGCTCGGGCTACGTGATGCACTTCGACGTGCAGCACAATTTCCTGCTGCAGGTGTCGGGCGAGAAGCACTGGACCTACGGGTCGCGTCCCGCCGTGGCCGATCCCGTGATAGGCATGTCCGCGCCGGAGGTGGCGGCCCCCGCGTTCCAGAAGCAGAGCGCGGCGCTCGGCGTGCTGGTCGCCGCACCGGCCGACACCGGCCTGCGCGAGGCCGTCCTGCGCGAGGGCGACATCCTCTATATGCCGCCCGGCGTGTGGCACCACGGCCGAACCGAAGAGAGCCATTCCTTCCATTACACGCTCACCTTCGAGCCGATGTGGCCGTGGGCGGTGCTGAAGTCCTTCCTGACGCGGCAGCTCGTGCAGCAATCGAGCTGGCGTGCCGATCTCCGGTATCCGCTGGAAAGCGGTGCGCCGCGGCAGTCGGAGCTCGTGGCGCAAGCGCTCGAGGATCTCCGCACGGCGATCGCGCGCGTCACGCCCGACGAGCTCGCGCAGCTCTATTTGACGACCCAGGCGACGCCGGGACTGACGCTGTTCGCCGGGAAGGGCGTGTGAGACGCGCGGACGGCGAGACCGGGCGATTCGCCGGGACCAGCATGGACGACCGGGCGTTGCGGCATCGAGTGACATCCGTCCTCGGAAGCCTTCGAGGAGGCCAGCCGCTGGACAAGGCCATGTTGACTCCCCTGCTCCGGCGCGTGCCCTCCGACGAGGAAGTCGCGGCCGCGACCAACCAGCTCGGGATGCTGCGGGTGTGGCCGCTCGACGAGGCGGTCACGCTGGTCGTCCGCTATCTGCAGGCCCGGCCCGAAGGGAAGAGTCCGCTCGGCGAGCAGCAGGATCTCGTCGACGAGCTGTTCACGGCGGCCGTCGAGGACACACCGCTGTCCCTGCGTGTGCGGCACGACTTCGGCGTCATCAGCCGTTACCACGAACGAGCGTTGAAGGACGCCATTGGCCGGGGAACACTCACGAGACCGGACGCGCTGCGGCTCATCGACAACGGGGTCGCGCTCACTCGGCACCTGGCGAATGCCAGCTCGGCGACCGTGCCGTTGTCGTTCAGGACCGCCGATTTCGACGGCTTGCCACAAGCCGCGGACGACCGCATGCACGGATGGGCGAGCCTTCCCGCTCCCGCGACGGGCTCGACGGGCTCGGACGTGATCGTCGAAGAAGTCCTCGAGATCCCCACTCCAGGGAAGGCGTTCTCATTCATCGTGACAAATGAGTGGGAGCTGGGCCAGGCGGCGCTGCCCGAGGACGACACGACACGGTGGCTGGACTCGACGATCGACCACGACAGCGTCCTCTGGGACGTAGGGGCCAACGTCGGCTACTTTTCGTTGTACGCCGCCAGTCTGCAGACGACCGTCCGCGTCGTCAGCTTCGAGCCGGCCCCGATGAATATCGGGCGTTTGAACGCAAACATCCGCGCCAATCATCTCGGGAACCGCGTCGTGGCGTTCCCCGTTGCCGTGTCGGACGTCACCGGCCTCTCCACATTCGGCAACTCGTACCTGACAACCGGTGGCTGGTGCCAGCGAGGCCTGGTCTCGGCGGAGGAAGTCGATGGCTGGATCGGAGAGGCCTCGAGCAAGGGGGGCATGTCGGAAGCGGATGCCGCGGAGGCACGCGAACGGAACCGGGCCGTGTTTCCGTCGGGATGTCCGGTGTACTCGCTGGACGACTTTGCGATCTCCGCGCCGTGGTTGCCGCGGCCGACGCACATCAAGGTCGACGTCGACGGCCTGGAGGTGAACGTCGTGAAAGGCGCGCAGCGGCTCCTGCGCGAGGCACGGCTCGAACACGTGCTCATCGAGGCCCGCGACGACCGGACGGCGTCGGCGGTGGAGCAGGCGCTGACGGCGGCCGGCTTCCGCCTGTCGAGCCGGCCGCCGCCGGCGGCGTTTGGCAACTGGATCTTCGAGAGGCGACGCCGGAACAGGAGTGGCGATGGAGCACGGGACTGAGCTCACGGCGTTGAGCGCAGCCTTCGCCCGGGGCCTTGCGGCCGCGAAGACGCGTCGCGAGGCCACTGCGGCGATCGACTCCTGGCGTGCCGTCCTGCCCGTGTCGCCGGCGCCGGAACCTCAACCGAAGCCTCCGCCCGCTCTCGTGGGCATCTGGCGGCCGGTGAGCATCGACGGCGAACGGTGGTTCGTCCGCGATGCGCACGCCGGACACGCGCGGGAGTGGGCCGATGTCGATCGCATCGGGCCCAAGCGCGGCAAGCGCGTGGTGCTCCTGGGCGAGTCGTGCGCGCGCGCGTATCTGCTCGACCCGCTCTTCACGTGCGCGTCGGCGCTCGAGACCTACCTGCAATTCGCCGCGGGAGGCGACGCGGTCGAGGTCGTGGACCTGGCCCGATTGGCCATCAAGCCGCCCGCCTTGATGGCGCTGCTCGAAGCGGCGGCCGCTCTCGAGCCGGACGTCTACGTCATCTTCGCGGGCAACAACTGGATGGTGAGCCCGGAGCGTGCGGACGTCCGCGAGGTCGCGTCAGCCGCCGGACAGGGCTGGCGTGCCGTCAGCGCCCATTGTGAGCACGTCGTGCGATCGCAGATCGCGGAGTGGACGGCCCGACTGACCGACATCGTCGGCAAGAGCCGGACGCCGGCGCTCTTCGTGATTCCGGCGGAGAACATCCTGGATTACCCGGTGGGCGCCGATCTGTACAGTCCGTTGCTGGCGTCGGAGAATCAATGCGTGCGCGATCACCTGCTGGAGCGCATCGAGGCGCTGCACCGCGACGGACGGCTGGCGGAGAGCGAGCCGATGGCTGCCGCGCTCGTGGCGCTCGAGGATCGCTGCAGCGTCGGCGGCCTCCAGGCGCTTGGGCGGTGTGCGCGGGCGCGCGGCGCGCTGGACGAGGCGAGGCGGCTGTTCGAGGAAGCGCGCGAACTGCTGGTGTCGTTACCCGTGTTCGGGTTGTCCAGCTACGTGGCGCGCACGGAGGCGCTCCGCGCCGGCATGGCGGCCGTGGGAATGCCGACGGTGGATCTCCCGCGCCTCTTCGAGACGCTCGACGCGGGCGGGCTGCCGGGACGGGAGTGGTTCTACGACGACTGCCACATGACCCCGAAGGCCATCGTCCTGGCGATGGAGGCCGTGGCGGAGGCCGTGCTGCCGCTCCTGGGCGTCCCGAGACCGGCGGAGGGATTCGCCGGGGCGCACGTCGCCATCGACCCGCGGGCCGAGGCCCAGGCCGACTGCGTGGCTGCGCTGATCAATTTGCACGACGAGTCGGCGGTGCGCCGCTACGTGGCGGGCTCGCTCGCGCACTCGCGGGAGATTGCCGAGGTCTGGCGCCAGTACCTCGAGGTCAGGCTCCGCCGGGTCCCGCTGGCGCTCTGCCCGGCCTTCCACCGGCTCCGGGAGCTGGAAGCGCGGTTCCCCGCCCTCCGGTACCTGGACCGCGCCCTGGCGGACGGGGCGCGTCCTGTCCATCAGCGCGACGCCATGCTGACGCGCATCGTCGCGGAGGCGATCGCCGGTGACTATCCCGAGGCGCCCTCGCACGGCGAGGCGCTGCTGCGCCGCAAGTACGCCGGCGATCGGGATGTCGTCGACGTGCTGGCGTACGGCGGCATCGGCGGCGGCGAGTTCCTCGGCCGGCTGCCGCTCCAGCGGCCGCGCGCCTACGTCCGGTGCCTCCGCCGATGCGTCCGCTTCCACGTGATCGGGAAGCGCTCGCTGCGTGGCTGGCGCTTCCGGCTGACGACCCGCGCCCACGACCGGGGATCGACAGGGAAGCTGGCGACCCTGCTCGTCAACGACGAGATCGTGATGACATGGGCCCTGTCAGCCGCATGGACGACGGTGGAGGCCGTGTACGAATCGCCGGGCTGGGGCGCCGAGGTCGACGTGCTGACCATCGTCTGGCCGGATCCCGGCCAGGGGCGAGACGACCGCGTGAGGCTCCTCGCGCGGGCGTTCGAGGAAAGCCCGTCGGGCGTGGACGCGATCTCCGACGTGTACACGATCTGGGGCGAGATACAGGTTTTCAGCGCATCCGCGCCCGCCGCGGGCGTCGAGACGACACCGGCCCTGGCGGGCGGGGCCGGGCGACGGGTCAGGTCGGACACGTCTGCACGGCGCGCACATACGGCGGCTGTGGAGGGATGGATTCCAGGTCGTGTTCCAGCACCAGCACGCGACCGTCGTAACCCACGTCGCGAAAGCCTGCGAAGCGGTAGGTGACGAGCATCTGGCGGTTGCGGTCGGTGCGGACGAAATGCGCAAGGAACCGCGCGCCGGCCCTCTTCGCGTCGCGCATCAGGTGGTGCAGCACCACGGTGCCGATGCCGCGTGACATGACACGGCAGGACATGAGCAGGAGCTCGAGCACGCGGACATCGCGCCTGCAGGCGACGAGTGCCAGCCCGATTCGCCCATAGCTCCCGTACGTGTCCTCGAGCGAGACGATCTGCAACTGATGGTGGGGCGACCGTCGCAGGGCCAGCAGTTCCTCGCGCGAATAGGTCCGGCCGGTCGAGTTGAGCTGGTTCGTCCGTCGCGTCAGCTCGTCCGCCCGATCGAGGTCCTCTTCGCGTGCCGGCGCGATCGTCACGACCATGTCCAGCGTCGCGAGGAAGGCCTCGCTGGGACCCTCGAACGACACCTCGGCGGCTCGACGAGCCTGCTCGGCCTGATACAGGCCGCGACGCGACCTCGACTCCTCGGTGACCGGCATGTCGCGCACGCCGAGCACGTCGAGGAGGACGTGCGCCTGCTCCGCCCCGACACGCCGGACCGACGGAAACACCGCGCCGACCTCGTCCCGCTCGAACGGCTGATCGTCGATGAAGGCGATCGCATCGACGCCGATGTTCAGCGCCTCGGCGATCCGCCGGATCGACTCGCTCTTTGCGCCCCACCCCACCTGCGGAAACAGGAAGACGTTCGAGAGTCCACACGCGTGCAATCGTGCCGTCGCCAGGTCGGCGTCGTTGCGGCTGGCGATCGAATTCAGGATGCCGCGGGCATCCAGCGCCTCGAGCGTTTCGCGGACGCCCGGCCGAAGCTGCACGGCGTCGCCTTCGGCCAGGGTGCCCTGCCACACGGTGTCGTCGAGGTCCCACACAACGCACTTGGGCGGGCGCGTCGCCCGCACGGGGGCTCCCACGCCGGCACTACTCCCAGTGCATGGTGTCATACGCGAGCCTCGCGATGAGCGTCTGCTGAAGCTGGGTGCTGCCTTCGATGATCTCCATGACTTTCGCGTCGCGATACCAGCGCTCGGCCTCGTGCCCGGCGGCGCATCCGGCGGCGCCGTGAACCTGGACGGCGTCGGCGGCGATGCGGGCACACGTGCGGGCCGCCAGGTGCTTGGCCGCGCAGGTTTCGAGGAGCGCCGCCTCGTCGCGGCTGTCGCGCAGCTTCGCGGCATGCAGGCATACGAGCGACACCGCGCGGACGCCGACCACCATTTCGCTCAGCATCGCCCCCACCAACTGGTGTTCTCGGAGCGGCCGCCCGAACTGCGTTCGGCTGTCGGCGTGCCGCAACGAGGCCTCGAGACACGCCTCCGCGAGACCGAGGCACCCCCAGGCGACGGTGAACCGTCCAAGATCCAGCGCCGTCGCCGCGATGGCATCCAGGCCGAACCCGGGGGGGCCGACGCGATCGTCGGGCGGCACGAGACAATCGGCGAGCGTCATCGAGGCCAGCATCGCCGCCCGCAACCCCAGGCCTGCACGCTGGGGCTTCACGGTCAGACCTGAAGCCGCGCGGTCGAGCAGGTACGCCGCGTCCTTCCCGTCGTCCCTGGCAAACACGAGGAACACGTCGGCGATCTGTCCGCCGGTGATCCAGCACTTCTCGCCGGTCAAAGCGTAGCCCTGTCCGTCCTTCACGGCGGTCGTCCGGATCGCCTTCACGTCGCTTCCCGCCTCCGCTTCCGTCAGCGCGAACGCCGCCAGGGCATCCCCTCGTGCCAGGCGTGGCAGCCACCTGGCCCGCTGTTCGGCGGAGCCCCATCGCTGGAGCACCTCGCACACCATCCCGTGCACCGTCAGGATGCTTCGCAGCGACGAACAGGCTCTCCCGATCGCGTAGTGGAGCAGTCCCATCCGCACGTGATCCACGTCGCTTCCGTCGTAGAGGGCGCCGACGTTGGCGCCGAGAAAGCCCTGCTGGCCGCAGTGCCGGAAGACCTCGCGCGGAATGGCCTCCTCCTCGTCGAAGGCGGCGGCGCGCGGTCGAATGCAGGTCCGCGCGAACGACTCGGCGCGCCGCCGGAAGGCTTCCTGGTCGGGGGTGAGGCCCCACGCTGGTGTCACCGCGATCACGAGTGAGTCACCCCGAGCTTCCGTTGCACGAACCCGTCGATCGCGGCGACCGTGCGGAAGTTCGCCAGGTCGAGGTCATCATCCTCCACGCGAATCGAGAACGTCTTCTCGACGAACGCAATCAACTGAAGGGCGAACAGGGAGTTCACATAGCCTGCCGCGAAGATGTCCTCGTCGCGTGCGATCCGATCCTTCCTGAGGTGACGAAGGAGGAACGACGAAATCAGGTGCGCGTGGTCGTCAGCCTGCATGGTCCGCTCTCAGTCGTAGCGGTAGAAGCCACGGCCGCGTTTCCTCCCCGTCAGGCCGGCGTCCACCATCTGCCGCAGAAGCGCGCTCGGAAGGAACTTGTCGTCCCGCGTGAGCTCGCGCAGCACGTGCAAGGTGTCCAGGATGGTGTCGAGCCCGATCAGGTCCGCGGTCTCGAGCGGACCCATCGCATGGCCGAAGCATTCGCGGAACAGGCGATCGACGTCGGGCGCCGGGGCGACGCCTTCTTCGACGGTCAGAATCGCCTCGTTGATGGCCAGCATGAGAATGCGGTTCGAGATGAACCCGGGGCGGTCCTGCACGACGATCCCGTGCTTGCCCATCCGGGCGAGGAGTTGCGCGGTGCGCTCCAGCGTGTCGGGCGTCGTCTCGGGGCCGCGGATGACCTCGACCGTCGCCTTGCGGGGAACGGGATTCATGAAATGCACGCCGACGACCCGGTCGGCGCGCCGCGTCGCGGCCGCGATGCGCCGAATCGGGATCGCCGACGTATTCGCCGCGAAGATGCATGCCGGCGGGCACACGGCGTCGAGCCGCTCGTAGACGCGCTCCTTGACCTCCCACCGCTCGACCACGTTCTCGATGACGAACGTCGTCTCTTGGAGCGGCTCGTACGAGAGTGTCGGCTCGACACGGGCAAGGACTGCGGCCGGCGCTTCGCCGCTCACGTGCTGCCCGAGGAGACGCGCGGTCCGCAGGCTGTCGCGCAGGCGATCGGTCGCCGCGTCGAGCCGCTCCGCGGACACATCGACAAGGACGACGGTATGTCCCGTGGCGGCCAGGTTCTCCGCGACGCCGACGCCGATGACCCCGGCTCCGATGACGCCGATACGGTGGTCGTGACTCATGGACGGCCGATCGCCGCGTTAGACGTCGAAGGACGGGGCCGGCGGCGGCAGTCCGCTCCCGCGCTGCTGCGCCCGACCGCGCCGCCAATCGATCTCCACTCCGGCCAGCCAGAGTTTTCCGAGCGTCATGCGAAAGAAGGCGAGATCCGGCTGGCGGACGTGCACGAGCGGAATCGTCGACAGGATGCTCGAGACCCGATCGCCGCCGCAGCTTGGATGTTGTTTGGCGAACGATCCGAGAGAGAGCCCCGGGCCGACCTCCAGGAGCACGGCATCGGAGTCGTCGAGGAGGCACTGGAGCCCATTCGAGAACCGCATCGTGCTGCACATGTGCCGCGCCCAGTACGACGGGTCGGTCGCCTCGTGGGGCGCCAACCACGTGCCGCTCACGTTCGAGACGACGCGTACGGTGGGCGCGCGCCGCGTCACGGACTGCAGCAGCTCGACCATCGGTTGCTGCGCAGCGGCCAGCAGGCGTGAGTGCAACGCATGCGTCGTGGCGATCAACCGGCAGGGGACGTCGCATGCGGTCAGCCGTGCCTGCGTGCGCGCCACGGCCCCGGAGGGTCCCGCAAGAACGATCGCCCGATCGGCGTTCACGACCGCCAGATCGACCTCGTCGTCGGCCAGGGGCATCACGTCGTGCGCGTTCCCGGCGACCGCGAGCATCGCCCCCTGTGGCAGCCGGTCGATGAGGTCCGCCCGGCAACACACGATTCGGATGGCGTCTGCCAGCGAGAAGACGCCGGCCACCGTGGCGGCGGCGTAATCGCCGAGACTGTGGCCGATGACCGCCGCCGGTTCGATGCCCCACTCGCGGAGGCACCGCGCCATGGCATACGCGACGGCAAACACCGCGGGGTGGGCGACCCGTGTCTGGCTCAAGCGTGAAGTGTTGGTGCGTATGGGCTGAGGGCGCACCATGGCGCGAAGATCCAGGCCGCCGGCGCGTCCGTGGGTCCGTTCATCCGGATCCACGGGAGGGTAGATGACCGCGCGCAGGTCGAGGCCGAGGTGAGGAGCGGCGTGCGCCGCGCACTCGTCCAGGGCGGCGCGGAAGGCGGGCTCGTGGTCGTACAGCGCGCGGCCCATGCCGGCGTACTGGTCACCCAGTCCCGGAACGAGGAACGCCACGGGCCGTCGTCGCCGGACGTGTTCACGCGTGAAGACCCTTGCCGGATCCCGCGCGGCCAATGCCGTCGCGACCTCGCTGACCGTGTGGCCGACGACCACGCGCCGGCAATCACAGGCCTCCCGAGCCGTCTGCAGCATGAGCGCGAGGTCGCCGAGTTGCGGCGGCGCGGGTGCGCGCAGGCGTGCCACGAGCCGGTCGGTCAGCGCGTCGAGCGCCTCGACCGTGCTCGCCGACAGCACCACCACCTCGCACGGCTCGAACGAGCGCCCGGTCGCGTCGACGCCGGAATCGCTTTCGCGCCCCGCCGGAGCGGGCGAGCCCTTCGAGGCGACTGTCATCTGACCACGGTTGTGCGCCCGCGGCTTGCGGCGACGTGCAAACCAAACGGAATGAACGTCGACGTTCCGCCGATCTGCACCTGGGCGAACAGGCGATAAAAGCCCGGCTCGGTCGCATAGAGCTGAAAGGCAAGCTCGGGTCCGCCCCGGTCGGTGACGGCGAGGGCCTTCGTCCCGCTCGGGTGGATGTGCAGCACCGTCTTCCAGTTCTCGTGGAACGCGACGAGGTGGGCGAACGTGCCCATGATCGGCTCGAGACGCGTGAACGGCCGCGCCCCGCGATCGGTCACGCGCAGCCGCGCCCTCACCGGCTCGCCGGCGGTGAGCGCCGGCTGGTCGAGCATGAGCGCGTAGCGAAGCCCCTCGACCTCGGCGTCCAGCTTGCCCGTGCGGTCGACGGCGGACGCCGCCTTCGGCGCCGGAATCTCCGCGGCGGCAAACTCCTGGAATCCCCCGTACGTGGTTCGCAGATCGGCCCACGCACGATACGGCCCCGGCCTGGCCGGCGTAAAACTGAAGGCGTAGGCCCCGGGCACCGTCGTCGGCTGCGGATGCACATGGTGGTAATCGGTCAGGCTCGGGTCCACGATGAGCAGGTGGATGCGCTCGGTGTGGACGACGCGCAGGTCGGTGATGAGGATGGGTCCGCCGCCAATCTGGCCCAGGTGCAGCGTGGCCTGTGTCGCGCGGCCGGCTTGGAGAGGCTGATCCAGCCGGATGCGCGCGCGCACCGTGCTGTATTCAGGCAGCCCATAGTACGCGAGCTGGATTCTCACGGCGTAATCCAGCGCCATGCCGCACTTCGAGCACGTCCCGGTGCGCTGTCCCACGACATCACGGTGCATGGGACAGGCGTACACCGCCGCCAGCCGTCGCGCCGGTGTTAGCGTCTCCTCTCCGTAGAAGCGCCTGAGCCGCTCGTACGTCCGCAGCAGTTCCCGCATTTGCGTTCTGGTCGCCGGCGCGTCGAACGCATCGGCGGCCTGGTGGACGTTGCCAATCTGCTGACCGAACGCGGTCAACGTATCCGCGAGCTGTGGCCGCGCCGCCGGCGAGACGGGGGCCGTCTCCTCCCGCAGCACGGTGATGGCGGTGGCCAGGGCTGCGTCCTCATTGTGAATGGCGCTCAGCTCACTGGTCGCGACGTACTCTTCCATCGCGTGAACAGCCTGTATGAGGGCCGCCCAGCCGTTCACGATCCGTGGAGGCTCGGCGCTCTGGGCAGCCAGGGCCACGCCGCAGGCGACACAGGCAAGACCGATGTGCAGCGTGCTCATCGTTCGTCTCTCGCTCCACTGTCACGGGACATGCGAATGGCCGGCCGGGCGGGCGGGCATGGCGCGTAATCGGGGCGCGGTTCGACGCCGCGCGGGCGCTACCGGCGCGCCTGTACGGTGTGACGCGCCGTCAACCGGAACTCGCACGTGTATCGCTCGCCGGCGGCGTCGTGGAGCCACGTCTCGTTCACGCCGGGCATCATCTCGACGATCGGCACCTGACCGTCGGGAGGCATCTGCTTCATCAGCTTGATGAAGATCCGCACGAAGGGGGCGCTGTCGACATCGAGATAGCACGGCTTCCGTTCGACCGGCGATTTGTAGAAGACCTGGCGCGGCATGCCGCGGTCGCGCGCCCAGCGGCGCACCGCGGCGAACTGCAGGTAGGGATCGGGCTCGTCGAGGAAGCTCATGTCGGTGCCGGTGACGTACCACGTCTCCCGAGCGATCGTCAGATCGCCGATCGTGAGCCGGGGGACGTGGGGTGCCGGTGGAAAGCGCTGCGCGATGATGTCGTTGACCGTGTTGATCAGGTGGAACGAGAAAATCTCCAGCACGTCGAATTCCACGCTTCCGTCGCGCGCGTGCATCATGACGGTCCGGCCGTCGTCGACGGCGACGAACATCGCGGCGGGCATGGATCGACAGCGCGGGAGGTTGGGAAGGTCATCGGCGTACTCGTACCGCCAGAATGCCGGCAGAATGAAGCGATTGGCTCTGGCGAGAAAGCTCTCCCTCGGGATCTGCGCCACGACGTGGGTCTCGCCGTGCGTATCCCGGGCAAGGGCCGTCCCGACGATCGCCGGATCCGGATGCTGTGACAGGGCTGCCGACGAGAGGAGCGTATTACTCGTGTGCAGCTCACCCAGGATCGCGTGGAAGTCGTTCCGGCGAAGCGCATCGATGCCATCGGCGGCGACCATCAGGTCGGGGCTGAAAAAGGTCGCGCGACTCCAGCCGTGGACCGGCGCGCCGAAGATCTGCTGCGCTCGGGCGGCGATCTCCGCCACGTCGTAGCGCCGGCGTCGTGGACGGCCGTCGAGCTGGACGAGCGACGCCCAGGCGTCCTGATACCGCCGCAACACCTCCGCCGCGACCTCGCCGAGCGCCTGCGGACCGATGCCACGCAGGTGACCGGCGAAGTAGGCTCCGTCAACGGGGTCTGACGAGTCGCCGCGGACTTCCGCCAAGGCGAGCCGAACCTGGCGCCGGGCCGCCGCGGCCAGCTCGCCGGCTGCCCAGCGCGCGGCGTCCAAGGCAATCGAGAGAGGCGGACCGATACGGTTGACGAGCTCGCGTCCGACCCTCACGTCGCAGTCGCGGCGGCAGTCTTCGTACACCAGGCGCCTGGCCCCGTACGTCATGCCGGCGTTGCGACTGGCGGGCCGGCCTGTCAGGCGCGTGAACGTGGCGTCCAGCTCCTCGAGCCGCCGCCCGAGCTCGTCCGGCTTCCCGGCGGCCGCCGCGACGCTCGCGCGCGCCCGGGTCAACTCGTGGAGCGACGCCAGCGCGTCCGCCCGCAGCGCCGGATCGCCGATGCGGTTGAGGCAGGCCTCGAGCGCGCGCTCTGGATGGAGCTGTGGCGCAACCTCGAGCCGCCACGTGACCAGCTCCATCGCGACCAGCCGCTCGAGGACGTCGAACACCTCGCGCTCCGCGTCCTCGCCGGTGCCTCCGAGCGCGCCCGCGATGTCCATCGCCGTGCGTTGGCCGTCGCATGCGCGCAACACCCCTTCCTCGAGCGGCGCAAGCGGCACCTTGCCGCGCACCGGCGCGTACACGCCGTCAGGCCCGCGCCATACGCCCGTGCGCAGCCGTGGCGTCGTCCAGCGCCTGATGCCCGGCATCCGGTCGAGCTGCTCGACGAGCGCGTCGATGCCCCAGCCCTCGAAGTTGACCTCTCGATGCGCGAGGAGCGCCGGGCCCGGATGCACGTCGATGCTCATCGGTTCGTCGGCGAGGGATGCCCACATGAAGGGCCCGAAGAAACCGATCGAGTCGTTCTTGACCGCGTACCGCTGCGCGTGCTGCGCGATGAAGTCTGCCGCCTTGCGGCGCTGCCCGGCCGATCCCAGACGATCGCGAACCCGGCGGAGCGCCGACGCGGCCGACACGCGGTCCTGCCAGAGCAGGGCCTCCTGGAACCGGAGGTCTGACGCGAGGCCGTGCAACCGCTCGTCGATGACCGCCGCGTCCAGGTCGGAGGCAGAGACAAGGTCGGCGTACGCGGCGGCGCGAGCCGCGAGCGCGTCCCGTAGCGCGCGTTCGTGCTCACCCGTGGCGTCGGCGGGCACGATGCCGCGGCGAAGCTTGCGCCGCAGCTTCCCGTTGCGCCGGGACGTGTCCCGATCGGCCGATGCAGGCTGCCGTGCCATCGCGGCGAGGGCGCCGGCCTGGCATCGCCGAACGTCGTCCACGGCGACGAGGTAGCGGTCGGCCGCCGCCGTGGCCCCTTCGCTGGCGAGGGTCAGCACGAGACGGGCCGGAAACCCGGCCCCGCGCAGCACCGCCGTCCGCCACAGGCGCCAGTGACCGCCGCCGAGCGGCATCGCGTGATCGGGAACGTCCGCGGCATCAGGAGCCGGCCGCGAGGCGTCCACTGCCTCGCCGGCACCGGCCACGACGCGCGCTCCTCTCGATTCGGACATCAGATCCTCGCCAGGATGAGCACTGAGTTCTGTCCTCCAAACCCGAAGGCATTCGACATGACGACGCGCACGTCGAGCGGCCGCGCTTCGAGGGGGACATAGTCGAGATCGCACTCGGGATCAGGGGTCTCGAGATTCATCGTCGGCGGCACGAACTGTGAGCGCAGGGCCATGAGACAGAAGGCGCATTCGACGGCCGCACCCGCCGCCAGCAGGTGACCGGTCATCGACTTGGTGGAGCTCACGGGAATCGTGTCGGCGCGGGCGCCGAACGCCCGCCTGATCGCCAGCGTCTCCAGCGCGTCGTTGGTCCGAGTCCCGGTTCCGTGCGCGTTGACGTAGCTGACGTGACAAGGGGCGAGCCGAGCGTCCTCGAGCGCACATGTGATGGCGTCGACCGCGCCGTCGCCGTGCGGATGACTTTTTGCCGCGCGATGCCGCTGCTCCCACGGGTCACGGCCTGCCAGAACGGCGCGACGCCGGTACCGACCGGCGAGACGACACCGATCCCGCTGACGAGCACCTTGCGCATGGCCTGGGCGGTCGACGGCACTGGATTGCGGGCGAGGCGCGCTCGGCGAGGCGTCTCGAGCGAAGCGGTGGGACGCGCGGGCCGTTCAGGAGACCGGCTGAACGGCGGCCTCGGACTGCGCCATGGCCACGAGCCTGACGAAGGTCTCGACGGCATAGACGCTGGGAACCTGATGCGACTTCAGGCCGGGGGTGATGGCGCTCCCGGCTTCCGGCATGACGATGCCGAGCCGCTCGAGCGCGCTCGGATTCAAGCGACCGTCAGGCTCGACCTGCTTGTCGACTCCGCTCGGGATCACTGAATGGGTCCTCTCGGAATCTTGACGTCGAAGGTCGACTCGAGCCGGTAGATCAGATCCAGGAAGTCCAGAGACGTGGCTGTGAGCTCCCGAACGGGCTTGGTCGTCGGTTCGACCGTCGATGGATCGATCCCGAGAACCTCCGCGATGGTGGTGCGCACGACCGGCCAGATCTCGCTGCGGCGCTCGGCGAGGACGCGGTCCACGCGATCGCGGATCTCCCTGACATCGGCGTTCCGGTCATCCATGCGACTCTCCTTGGCGGCAGAGGCGCGCCGGCGTACGGGCTACCGCCCGTTGCTCGCCTTGCATCGAGCCTGGGGCACGAAGCGGCACGCTCCAGGCAGGCGTCTTCCAATGGCGGAACCAGCCGTCCGCGCGTCTCGCCTCGCTGGCTGGAGTCCGACGCGCCTGCCATGTCGACCGGACAACCCGGCTAGTATCGCCGTTTGGAGAGGGCTGGCAATCGGCAACAGTTGGTCCAGACGTCGAAGTGTTGGTCGGTCGCGGTCCGGTGACCGCACGCTCGAGTGATGACTCGTCGAGATCGGCGAGCCCCGCGCACGGACAGTCTCCGGCCGTCGGACCGCTCGAAGAATTGGTCGCAGTTCCGATCCCTTGGCTTCACCACAATTCGTGAAACACGTGAGCCTGTGTTGCCGTAGGGTAAGGCTCCTTTTATGGCCAACCTCACTGCAACCATCGGCGACGGGTGTCTGCCTCTCGAGAAACGGAGCGAATCACGATTCGCACTCGTCACAGCCGGACACCACTTTCTGCTCCGCGCTCTGCCTTTCCGTCACCCGGAGACCGAGCTGGCGCTTCAAGCCTTCTCGCTCGAGGCGACGGCGTGCGCGTTGTCGGAAGCGGATCACGACGCAGTGCTCCTTCGGTGCCTGCGCGTTGTCGATCGGCACACCGGCGGGCGGCTGCCGACTCTCGTCGAACAATACCTGACGCAAGGGACGGACCCTGGCAACAGCATCGCGCGGTTCTCCGCGTGCATACGTCGCGTGTTGAGGTATCGAGGCGTTGGCGATCCCAGAATCCAGCAGGCCGTCTCCATCATCGACGAACGCTATAGCGATGCGAGCCTGACGCAGCACGAGGTGGCGCTGTCGGTGGAGACGTGTCCGGCGACGTTCTCCACCCAGTTCAGACGGGAAACCGGAGTCAGATTCAGGGAGTTCGTGCGCGACCATCGATTGGACCAGGGCGCTGCGCTGCTGGCGGCGACGAACAAAACGGTCAAAGAGGTGTGGGCGTCGGTCGGATACAACCACGCCAGCAATTTCGCGCACGACTTCAAGCGACGGTTCGGCATGAGTCCGCGAAAGTACCGCGAGCGCGTCATCCGCGTCGCGTCGCAGGAACGTCCAGTCGCGAGCCGTCGTGCGCCGGCCTATCGGCCTCTTGAACAGGGCGGGACGCACAAGACGGTCCTGGTCGTGGACGACGATGAAAGCACGCGGGAGTTGATCGGCACCTGTCTTCGGCTCGACGGGTACGCCGTGGATGTCGCCTCGAGCGGGACCGAAGGCCTGCGGGCGGCCGACACCACCTCCCCGGACGCCATCCTGCTCGAATACCGGCTGTCCGACATGGACGGCCTGACCTTCCTGCGGGCACTCCGAAACCGGCGGCCGGGCTCCATCCGCGTGGCGCTCTTCACGGCGGATTGGGACATCTACGATCGCAAGGCCGAGCTCTCGGCGCTGAACGCGATCGTGGCGTCGAAGCTCTGCGACCGGGGAGGGGTCCAGGCGCTCGTGGCATACCTGGTCAGTGGGAGCTGATCGGCGGGCGGCCGCGGGAAAGGTTCGCGAGCGGCTACTCGACGAACTTGTACCCGACGCCGTGCACGGTCAGGATGTGCCTCGGCTCGTGTGGGCGGCTCTCGAGCTTCTGGCGGAGGCGCACGATCAGATTGTCCACCGCCCGAGTCGTGCGCAGCGCCTGGTACCCCCACACCTCGTTGAGCAGCTGATCCCGAGGGACGATGTGTCCACGATGGATGATCAGGAAGCGCAGGGTCTCGAACTCGAGGCTGGAGAGGGCGATGCGCTGGCGCCCCTTCCGCACCAGTTGCCTGCGAAAATCGAGGTTCACGTCGCCGAACTTGTATCGCGCAACGCTCCCCGGGAGACCGCTCGATCGTCGAATCATCGCCCGCACGCGCGCCAGGAGCTCGTGAATGCTGAACGGCTTGGTGACATAGTCGTCGGCTCCGAGCTCGAGGCCCAGGACCTTGTCGCTCTCCGCCCCGCGCGCAGTCAGGATCAGGATGGGCGTCTCCAGGCCGCATTCCTTGAGGTTCCGGCAGACGGCGAACCCGCTCAGCTTGGGGAGCATCACGTCCAGGATGATGGCGTCGGGCCGGTGTCGAAGCGCCCGGTGGAGACCGTCCTCTCCATCGCTGGCGGCCAGCACCTCGTAGCCTTCGACCTCGAGATTGTCCCTGAGCCCGACCAGGAGCTCAGCATCATCCTCGATCACCAGAATGCGTTTCATTCGGCTCTCCATGCGCGTATCCCAGGCGCGGCAGGACGACCCGGAACCGGCTGCCGGCCCCGGGCGTGCTCTGCACGGTGACTCTTCCGCCGTGCCCCCGCACGACGTGTTCGACGATCGACAGTCCGACCCCCGACCCGGCGACGTTGCGCGCCGTCGCGTCGGCGCCTCGATAGAACCGCTGGAATATCCTGCGGTGCTCCCGCCGTGGAATGCCGACGCCCCGGTCCGTCACGTCGACGATTGCCTCGGAATCGTCGGTGTGCAGCTCGAGCTTCAGGGCACGCTCGGCCCCGGAGTACTTCAAGGCGTTGCTGATGAGGTTCTCGAAGAGCTGCTGAAGGCCCTCGGCGTTGCCGAGCACCGGCACGTCGTGGTCAGGGACGACGAGCTCGCACGTGAAGTGGTTGAGCGTGAGCTCCTGCTCGAAGGCCTCGAAGGCATCCTGCAGCACGTCGCGCAGATCCACTTCTTCGACCGGGTACTGCCGGACGCCGGCCTCGATCCTCCCGAAATCGAGCAGCGCGCCGATGAGCCGGGAGAGCTTTCTCGCCTGCGCGATGATGATGCGGTAGTACTCGTCCGCCTTGGCGGCGGTGGGCGCGCGGCCGGACGCCAGCGTCTCGGCGAAGAGCAGAATCTTCGCCAGCGGCGTCTTGAGCTCGTGCGACACGCTCGCGACGAACTCCGATTTCATCTCGGAGAGCCGCGTCTCGCGGAAGCTCGCGCGGGTGGACAGGACGATGCCGGCGGTGGCGACGATCGCCACCGTGAGCCAGAGCAGCCGGTGCGCGGCCGATTCCCGGCTCGCGATGGCGGCGGCGGTCGTTGCGTCGTACGCGGTGCGGACCGTCCAGTAGTGGATCGCCGGCCGCGGGTTGAGCGATTCGATCAGATCCACGTCGAAGAACAGGAACGGAAACCTCGCCTCGCCCTCGAACGCCGACAGGAGCGACTGCTTCGACCGAAACACCTCGACGCCTGCGGCATCGATGATCGACAGCGCCGTGGACGGGAGACCGGCCAGCGGCGACCCGTACGCACCGGCGCGCGCGTGGAGCTCGGGAAAATAGTGTGAGCGCAGATGGTCCGAGTCCGTCAGGAATCCGAGGAAGGCCCAGAGCAGCGGACGCTCGGGCGTCTCGTAGAGCAGGTGGTACACGACTTGACAGTCACGCCCGTCCTGCGATCGCTGGGACAGCGCGTACAGGTTGCGGTAGCGCGCGAACGCCTGCGCTTCCGTGCGAAGGATCGTCGAGAGCTCGTCGTCGCGCGTGACGCCGGACAGCGGCTGCGCCGATCCGGCGCCGGAGCGGCGGACGTCGAAGAACAGGACCTCCCCGGTCATCAGCGTCGGGCTGCCCTGCCGCTCGCGCAGCGGCTTTCGGCTCCAGATGAAGAATCGATCGATCAGCGGGAACTGGTGCGCCCGCGCGCGGAGGCCGGCGGTGATCGCCTCGAGGCGGAGGTCGTAGACATCGTTGTGGTCGATCTGCTCGAGCAGGTTGAAGGTCGGCGACTTGAAGTCGCGCTGGATCTGCTGCGCGATGGCTTCCGCCGTCCGGACGCTGTTCTGTCGCAGGACGCCGGCGGTCGCCAGCTCGAAGCGATTCAGGGATCGCCACTGGAGCGCGAACAGCGCGATGAGCAGCGCGCTGGTGACCGCGACCCAGACAAGCGCCGGTCGAGCTCTGAGGCCAGGCAGCATGCGAGCGCTCACGTCGGGGCGCGATTATATCGCCGGTCCTCTCGCCATCGGCGGCGCGACAACTTCTTACACAGTGGTACGAGACACCTCGAACGCGCGTGCTAGGCTACGCGGGCTCACGGCAACCTGGGCGGCTGAAGTCAATCGCCTCAACTGGAGAGGTGCTTATGCGGCGGTTTGCTCGCTGTCACGCTACGTACGTCCTTGCCGGCGTCGTGGGGCTGATGTTCGTGGTGTGCGCACCCTCGAGCGCGCAGGCACAGGGCGGAACGGTCACCGCCAGCCTCAGCGGCAGGGTCACCGACGACACCGGCAGCGTGCTGCCGGGGGTCGGCGTGTCGCTCGTCAGCCGCGCCACGAATCAGATGCGGACCGTCACCACCAACGCCGAGGGGATCTTCCGGTTCGCCGGCCTGCCTCCCGGCACGTATGCCATCCAGGCCGAGCTGCAGGGATTCGCGCCCTTCGCGCGGCCGGACATCACGCTGAACGTCGGGTCCGCCAGCGACCTGAACTTCGTGATGCGGATCTCCTCGGTCATCGAGAACATCACCGTCACCGGCGAGGCCCCACTGGTCGAGAGCTCCCGGACCGATCTCAGCACCGTCATCACGACGGAGCAGATCGAGACGCTCCCCAGCAACAGCCGCAATTACCTGGACTTCGCCCTGCTCACGCCAGGGATCGTGGAGAATGCCAGCACGCCGGTGCAGGGCGTCGGCCTCAACGTCGGCGGCGGCCGATCGAAGGAAGGCGCGCTGCTCGTCGACGGCTTCTGGAACACGGACGAATCGTTCACGTGGCCGCGGCTCAAGTACAGCCAGGATGCCATCGCCGAGTTCCAGGTCGTGAGCCTCGGCGCCACCGCCGAGTTCGGCCGTGCGATCGGCGGCGTGGTCACGGCCGTGACGAAGTCGGGGGGCAATGATCTGAGCGGGTCGGCGTACGGGTTCTTCAGGAACGAGGCCCTCAATTCCCTCGATCCGCTCCAGAAGGCGCGCGGCGGCCGGAAATCCGAATTCGACCGCCAGCTGTACGGCGGCACCGTCGGGGGCCCTGTCGTGCGCGATCGGGCCTTCTTCTTCGGCGCCGGCGAGCGATTGCAGCAGGACACGCCGCGCGACAACAGCATTCGTCCCGACGTGGCGGCGATCATCGGCTTGCCCCCCGCCGACGTCGGCGACCTCAACGAGTTCCTCCGCGATACGTTCGGAATGGGCAAGGTGAGCTGGCAGCTCACGCCCAACCACACGCTGACGGCCAGCTACGTGATGACGCGCGAGGCGGCGGCCAACGCCTTCGTTCCGTTCCGGACGCGCGCCAGGCAGGGGCGGCTGGCCTTTTTCGATCAGGCGTTCCAGGCCTCCTGGACCGGAATCGCGCGAGGCGGCGACTGGCTCCACGAGCTGAAGGCCGCCTACTTTCCCCGCGACTTCACGTTCGATTTTCTCGACGTGGGCGGCCCGCCGCTCGCGCCCGAGGGACAGTTGCGGCAGCAGAACGCGCCGTTCGTGGACATCACCGGCATCGCCGCTTTCGGCGGCGGGAAAGTGTTCCGGGAGATGTTCACGCGCCCCTGGCAGGTGGTCTACGCGTCGACGCTCTCCCGCAAGAGCCACAGCGTCAAGTTCGGCGTGGACGCGATGCTCGTCGACTTCACCTACTTCGAGCACAAGGGGCCTTCGAGCGGCGTGTACGTCTTTCGAAGCCTCGATCACTATTTGCGGAGGGAGTACACCACCTACACCCAGGGCTTCGGCGACCCCCGGCTGGATCGGTACCACACGTACTTCTCCGGCTACATCCAGGACTCCTGGAGAGCGCACGACCGGTTGACCGTGAACTACGGCCTCCGCTACGACGTGGAGCTGCACAGCAAGTACCACGGCCAGAGCTTCGGCGAGGACCACAACAACTTCGGCCCGAGAGGCGCCGTGTCCTACGACGTCACGGGCGCCGCGAAGACCTTCATGAAGCTGAGCGGCGGCCTGTACTTCGACCGGATCTTCCAGAACCCGATCCAGGAGACCTTCTTCGTCAACAAGGACGTGCTCCAGCAGGTCAACGCGACCTGGTTGTTCGGCCAGCCGGGCGCTCCCGTGTTTCCGAGCGCGTTCGGCACGACGCTCCCCCCCACCGCGCCCGCCAGCGTCAGAGACGTGTTCATCGTGCCCGACGACACGGCGGTGCCCGGGTCGGCGCAGGTGGTGGCCACGCTCGACCACGCCATCCGCGAGGACCTTGCGATCAGCGTCAGCGGGCTGTACAGCCGGGCGTGGAACAAGGAGCTGCTCTTCGATCGCAACCTGGCGTTCAACGACGCTACCGGGCGCTTCGTGCGCCCCGATCCGGCGTTCCGCAAGATCAGCCAGTACAGCTGGACCGGCCGCGCTGAGTACACGGCGGTCGTCGGGGAGATTCGGACGCGACTCGCCGAGCGGCTCCGCCTCGAGGGCAACCTGACGGTCGCGCGAGCCTACGACCAGGGAGACAACTACAACATCCAGGTGAACGACGTCCGGTTCCCCGAGCTGGAATGGGGACCGCAGGTGGACACACCCAGAGCCAGGCTGACCCTCAACGGTTCGTACAACCTGACGCGCCTGGCCCAGGTGTCCGGGATCTTCAGGGCCCGCACGGGCTTCGCGTACGACGCGCGCTCGGGTCCCACCTTCGATCTCAACGGGGACGGCAACTTCAACGACCGGACGCCAGGTTTCGAGCGGAACGCGTTCCGGGCGGAGGGTACGCACTCGCTCGATGCCAGGCTCACCGTGGAGCTGCCGATACGGCTCGACGCGCGCGTGCAGGTGCTGCTCGAAGCCTTCAACCTGTACAACCGCGCGAACGTGAAGCTCGTCGAGTCCCGGCGCGGCCCGAGCGCCGACGCCTTGAACCCGACGTTCGGACAGCCGTTGAGCTACTTCAATCCCCGGGAGATCCAGCTCGGGGTGCGAGTCGTGTTCTGAGCCCGCGATGGGGCAGCGAGAAGGGGAGTGGTGATGCGGAGCTCGTTCCTGAAATGGGCGCTCGTGGGTCTCTGCTGCGCGTCGTTTGCCGAGGCGCAGCAGAAGGGGCCGCTTGCCCTCGTCGGCGGCATGCTGCTGGACGGGTATGAAGCGCCGCCGATCCACCACGCGGCCATCATCATCGAGGGGAACAGGATCGTGCGCGTGGGACCGGCCTCGGAGGTGGCCGTGCCGCCGAACGCCACCGTGATCGACACGAAGGGCCGCGTCATGCTGCCGGGTCTCATCGAGCTCCACGCGCACCTGATGATCCTCGGACACGCCAATTACGACCGGTGGTGGCCCTGGATGGCGAAGAACGGCGTCGAGCGCGTCATGGAGGTGTCCGCCAGGCAACTGCTCATGTCGGGCGTGACCTCCGCTGCGGATCTTGGCGCACCCTTGAAGGAAATCCTGCGCACGCGGGATCGCATCAACCGTGGCGAGCTGCCAGGCCCTCGCATGTTCGTGAGCGGCCCCTGGCTGACGCGCCGGCCCAGTCGCTCGGAAATCGTCTACGGGATCACCATCGGGAGCCCTCAGGAGGCCGCCACCGCCACCGAGGGGCTGATCAAGGCCGGGGTCGATCTGATCAAGGCGTGGGGAGGTCTGACCGTCGACGATCGGAAGGCGATTGTCGAAGTCGCCCATCGGCACAACCTCAAGGTGCATGCGCACACCTACACGCTCGACGAGATGCGCGACTCGATCGCGTCGGGCATCGACGTGCTGTCGCATGGAGGGCTCGGCGCGGGGCAGCCGCCGCCGCCACCGGAGCTCGTGCGCCAGGTCGTCGAGCGGGGTATCCCGGTCGTGATGAGCGCGGTGCACCGCGTCGGGATCTATCCTCTCACCGCCGGGTTTCCGGAACGCCTCGAGGATCCGCAGTTGAAGGAGGACTTTCCCCCCGACATCCACGCCGAAGTGCAGGCGTCGCTCAAGGACTGGCGTCACGCGCCCTATTTCGTCACCACCGACCGGGGACTGCTCTTTTGGGAACAAGCCATGCGGCAATGGATTGACGGCGGTGCCGTGATCGGCATGGGAACCGACTCCGGCACGCCGATGAACTTCCACACCGAGGCCCTGTGGCGTGAAATCAAGGCGCACGTCGACTTCGGCATGTCACCGCTGCGGGCGATCTCCGCCGCAACACGGGTGGGCGCCAAGATTCTGGGCAAGGAAAGCCAGCTCGGCACCATCGAGGTGGGCAAGCTCGCGGACATCATCGTCGTGCGGGGCAACCCGCTGACGGACATCAATGCCCTGGGCAACGTCGAGGTTGTCGTGAAGGACGGCGTTGTCCACAAGGGACCTTCGGCGGCACGCGCGGCTCAGACGCCGTCGGCACGCCAGGATTGAAGGTCGTTCATCGGAGCGCACCATGCGCAAGCATCAGATTGTGATCGGACTTCTTTTCGCCGGACTGCTGCTCCCTTCCGCGTCCGAGTCCCGCCAGGCACCTGCGGCGCCGCCGGCGACCGGGATGACCGTGTTCCTCTACTACAAGGACATCGAGAGCGCGGTTCGCTTCTATCGGGACGTGCTCGGGCTCCGGGCGACCGTCGACAAGGGGCCGATTCACGTGTTTCAACTGACGCCCTCGACATCGATCGGGCTCGTGGATTCGAAGACCGCGCGGGGTGGCGCCAGCCGGCCGTCGGTGGACAAGCCGCTGACGGTGACGTTCGTGGTCGACGACATCGACGCGTGGTACCAGTACCTCGTCAAGCGAGGCGTCTCGATTCCACGGCCCCCGCGCGTGAGCTCCAACCTGAACGTCGCCTTCTTTCTGTTCAACGACCCCGAGGGATATGAGCTGGAGGTGATGAGCTGGCAAAAATAATCCTGGCGGCCGTACCGATCTGGCTGGGCCTGGCCGCGGTCAGCGGGGCAGACGTCATCAAGCTGGAACCAACCGCCGGCGTACAGACCTTCGCCGTGCGGAATCCTGTCCTGAAGGTCAAGCCCGGCGATATCGTCGAGTCGCGGACCTTCTCGCATGCGGGGGACTACTACGATCGAGCAGGTGGGCCATGGCCCGGCGAGGTCGGGCCCGTGTACATCGAGGGGGCCGCGCCCGGCGACACGCTGGTCGTGAAGGTCGTGAAGCTCCGCCCCAACCGCGTCCGAGCGGTGTCGCACGTGAACAGCGGAGGCATGAGCGCCGTGGCCGGAGACTCGCGCACGCGGCTGCTGAATCCCACCCTCCCGACGGAACGCTTCGAATGGGAGCTCGATCTGGACAGGAACGTCGGCATCCTCGCGCTGCCCCGATCGGCGAGCCGCCGGATCGAAGTGGCATTGCAACCGATGCTCGGGCGCATCGCCGTGGCGCCCGCCGGCGGGGAGGCGTTCGGGGGACTCTGGCCGGGAAGCTTCGGCGGGAACATGGATTCCTCCGACGTGCGCGAAGGCGTCACCGTGTACCTGCCGGTGTTCCACCCCGGCGCCCTCTTCTATTTCGGCGACGGTCACGCCCTGCAAGGGGACGGAGAGATTTGCGGGACCGGCCTGGAGACGACCATGGACGTCACGTTCGAGTTCGGGCTGATCAAAGGCAAGCGGATTGCGTGGCCGCGGATCGAGGACGACACGCACATCATGGTTGCCGGCAGTGCACGTCCGCTGGTCGATGCGTTCCGTATCGCGCACGTCGAACTGATCGACTGGCTGGCGCAGGACTACGGGTTCGACCGGATGGAGGCGTACCAGGTGGTCTCGCAGGCCGGCGTCAGCCGCGTGGCCAACGTGGTCGGTCCGGCCTATACGGTCATGGCAAAGTTCCCCAAGCGGTATCTCCCGCCGCCCACCCGGTGATCAACGCGCAGTGGTGAGCGTGAATCCCTGCCTCTGATGGACGATCCGTCCTCCCACCATGGTCAGCACAACCTTGGACGCCATGGTGGGGAGGTCCTCATCGCGAGCATTGGCCAGGTCCGCGTCGATGACCACCAGATCGGCGAGCTTGCCGGCCTCGAGCGAGCCTCGCTCCCGCTCGTCGAAGGTGAGGTACGCGCCGTTGATGGTCATGACCTCGAGGGCGTCCTGCATCGAGAGCCGCTCCTCCGGACCGAACGCCCTGCCGGTGATTTGATCCTTGCGCGTCCGCATCGCGTAGAGCCCTGCCCACGGGTCCGCTGAGTTGCTCGGATAGTCGGAGCCGTACGCCATCAGGATGCCGGCCTTGAGAAACGTCTGAAACGGCGTGTGACGGGCCATCCGCTCCGGACCCAGGTTGGCCAGGAACGAATCGCCCTGGTAGTACAGGAACGCCGGCTGAATGGCCGCAATGACGCCGTAGTCGGCCATTTCCTTGATGACCGATGTGACGGGCTCGTTCGGGAGATAGTTGTGGATGATGCTCCACCTCGGATCGGCCGCCGGGTTCCTGGCCTTGATCCGGTCAAGCAGCCGCCGGTAGACGTCCATCGTTTGCCTGATGGCGACGTCTCCACAGGCGTGCGTGTGAATCTCCCAGCCGTGTTCCGCCAGCGGCTCGAATTGCTTGAACCGGTACTCCGTGTCCGGATCCCGCAGGACCCCCGAGTTGCTCCGCCCCAGTCGATCCGCCGCGCTGGGCAGATACGGGACCGAGAGTGCCGCGCTTCTGGAGCCGACGCCGCCATCCGCGGAGCTCTTGATGCCACGAACACGAAACATTCGATCACCGGTGTTCGGCGAGCCGAGGAGCTTGGCGCGTTCCGCAATCGCCTTCGGGTCGCCCAGCCCCTCCGGGTCCCCGCTCCGATACCAGCCGTCATAGATCGTCACGCGCAGCGGCAGCGGTCCAGCGGCGCGCGCGGCCTGGTAGGCCTTCGTGACCCGGCCGATCTGGCTCCCGGCTTCCACGATGCTGGTGACGCCGAACGAGGCCAGAACCTTCAGGCCCGAAACCAGGCTGTCAACCTGCTGCTCGAAGGTCTTCGACGGAATGGCCTTCGCGACGAGCCGTGGAGCTTCGGTGCCGAGGAACACGCCATCCGGGAGGCCGCTCTCGCGATCGCGGAAGATGACGTCGCCCGGCGGGAGGTTGGGCGGGTCTTTCTTGAACCAATTCGGGTACGTCGTTGGATCGCCGAATCTGATGCCGAGCAACTCGAAGACCTTGGTGTTGACCGCGATTCCGTTGTAGAGCCTGACGAGCGAGATGGGAATGTCACGCGAAACGGCGTCCAGCTCATGGCGATTCGTCATCCGCTTCTCGGCGAGGCGGTCCTGGGTCCAACTGTTCCCGAACAGCCATGGCCCGGTTTCGCCCGTGATCGGGTAGGTCCAGCGGCCGAGCCGCCCATCCTTTCGCAACTGTTCGAGCCGCTCCCGAAGCAGGCGTTGGACAAGGGCGATGCTCCGGGCCCCTTCGATGAGATTCACCGAGTTGCTCTGGTCGAACCCGAGATCTCTGACGTGGATGTGCGTGTCATTGATGCCGGGAATGACGGTGCGGCCGTTCAAGTCATAGGTCCGGGTTTGCGCGCCGGCCAGCGGCTTCAGCTCTTCGAGCGATCCCACGCCGACGATGTGTTCGCCGCGAATCGCGATGGCCGCAGCGAGGGGGCGCGCATCAGCCATGGTCATGATTCGACCGTTGTGGAAGATGGTGTCGGCCCGTGGAGCGGGCTGAGCCGGAGCCATCCTCGAGTGGCCCTGAAGCTGGAACACGATCAGGAGGACCCAGAACGCCAGGGCGTTGCGCGTCATCATCCGTAACCTCACTGGGTTGGTGTGCCTTCGGACATCCACTCTCGGGTTCGGGAGCAGAGGTTATGCGAGGATGCTCGACGGACACGTACCGACTTGTAAGAAGTTGTCGCGTGGGCCACGTCGCCCACCGCCTCGCCCGATCCGGGGCGCGACAGAATTCGGATCGCGACAAACGTTCCTGTAAGACTGGGCTGACCGTCCCGTCATCGCCCGAGCCGCGCGCGGGCGTCTTCCACCGGCGAACCTCCTGCCATGGAATGACTTGGCGCCGCGCCGGTGGAATCAGGCGATAAGGCACAGAAATGGCACGGCACGCGGGGAACACAGGAACACTATGGATCCAGCCATCGCACGTACTCCATCCCGGGCGATCGTGTTCGAGGACGGCCTTGGCCGGCGCCACCACACGAGCGATGCGGGCGGCCAGCCGCTTGAAGTCCTGACGCTCAGCGAGGAGCTGACGGCCGTCCCCTCCTTCGAGTTCGCCCTGCGCGAGCGTGCGAGCCGCCTGGCGGGCTTCCGCCACGCCTCGTACGGTCACGTCCGCGGCGTCGACAAGGCCGGCTCCACGCTGGCCGTGGTGTCGGATCGTGTGCCGGGTGTTCGCCTCTCCGAGATGCTGACCGTGGCCGAGCAGCAGCTCCTGCCGGTCGAGATCGACGCGGCGCTGTGCCTGGTTCGCCAGCTCGTGCAAGCCGTGGCGCTCCTGCACGAGCAGGTGCCCGACGTGTGCCACGGCGCGCTCGCGCCCGAGCGCATCGTCATCACCTCGAATGCGCGCCTCGTGATCGTCGAGCACGTGCTCGGCGCGGCGCTCGGCCAGCTCCTCTATCCACGCGAGCGTTACTGGAAGGATCTGCGGATCGCGACGCCGCCGAGGGCCGGCTCCCCGCGCTTCGACCGCCGGGCCGACGTGACACAGCTCGGGGCCGTCTCGCTCGCCCTCATCCTCGGCCGTCCGCTGAGCGACGACGACTATCCGGGGCGCGTCGGCGAGATCGTCGAGCGCGTCGGCGCCGTCTCGGCCACGGGCGGCCTCGAGCCGCTGCCGGAGGGCATGCGCCCGTGGCTCTTCCGGGCGCTGCAGCTCGATCCGCGCGCCTCTTTCGCATCCGCCGTCGAGGCGCGTACCGAGCTCGACGGCGTGCTGCGCAACGCCGATTACACCGTCGCGCCTTCGGCACTCGAAGCGTTCCTCGCGCAGTACGAAGGATGCCTCGGCACGGACGGCACGCCCTTCGCGATGCCACCGGCGCCGGCGCCCGCCATGACCTCGCCGGGAGCGGGGCGGGGGCACGTCGTCCAGCCGGAGAAGACGCCCGCCGTCCAGCCGTCCCAGGCGCCCGCTCCGATCCCGGCTGCGCCTCCCGCGCCGGCGGCGAAGGCGGCGCCGGCCGCGCCGGCGAGGCACGCGTCCGGGACACACACACCTGCGACGCACACGCCGGCGCCGCACGTGACCCCGACTCAGGCACCCGCCAGTCACGTGTCCGCGAGCCGTGTGTCCGCGAGCCATCCGCCCGTGAGTCACGCGCCGATGAGCCATCCAGCCGCAGGCCATGCGCCGGTGATCCCTGCCGGCGTGAGTCGTGCGCCCGCGAGCCGCGCGCCGGCGGCGCCGAGAGTCGACCCGACGACGTTCAAGCTGTCCGGGCCGGCGGAGGCGCCGCTGCGAAGCCCGCTCGAAGACGTCGAGGTGGACATGCCGGCGAATGCCGCTGCCCCCAGTCGCCGCTGGGTTGCCGCCGTCGCCGCGATCGTGATCCTGTCAGGAGGCGCGCTGGCCGCGCGCTATTACCTGATGCCGCCGGCAGCCGAGGAGACGGGAACGCTCGTCGTCAACACGAATCCCTCGGGCGTGGCCGTCGTGATCGACGGCTCGCCGCGCGGCGCGACACCGCTGGCCGCGACGCTGGCGCCCGGCGCTCACCTCCTCGAGCTCGTCGTCAGCGACAGCGAGCGGCGCAAGATCCCCGTGACGATCACCGCCGGCGGGCAGGTCTCGCAGTTCATCGAGATGCCGAAGGCCGTGGCGGAGCTGGGCACGCTGATCGTCCGCTCGGACCCGTCCGGCGCGAAGGTCACCGTCGACGGCCACGTGTTCGGCCGCGCGCCGCTCACGCTTGAAAACCTGACGCCTGGCTCGCACGCCGTCACGCTCGAGAACGACCTGGGCGAGGTGAAGGAGACCGTCACCATCGAGGCGGGCGTCACGGCGGCGCTCGTCGTCCCGATGAGCGCGCCGTCGAATGCTCCCGTGTCGGGGTGGATTGCCGTGAACGCGCCGGCCGATGTGCAGATCTTCGAGAACGGGCGCCTGCTCGGCAGCAGCCAGAGCGATCGCATCATGGTGTCGGTGGGCCGCCACCAGCTCGAATTCGTGAACGAAGCCCTCGGGTACCGCGCCACGCAGGCCGTGGCGGTCTCGCCCGGACAAACGTCGACCATCCGGCCCGAGTGGCCGAAGGGCGCGCTTGCCCTCAACGCGCTCCCGTGGGCCGACGTCTTCATCGATGGGAAACTGGTGGGCGAGACGCCGATCGGGAACGTCGCCGTGCCGATCGGCCCGCACGAGATCCTGTTCCGTCACCCGGATCTCGGTGAGCATCAGGTCACCCACACCGTCACGCTCGGGGCGGCTGCACGCCTCAGCGTGGATCTCAGGAAGAAGTAGCCATGCAGACGAAGACATCGGTCAAGCTCGTGGCGGTCGTCACGTTCGTTCTGGCCTCGGCCTCCGTGGTCGACGCGCGGCAGTCGCTCATGGCGGCGCGAGAGCTGTACGCGTCGGCGGAATACAACGACGCGCTCACGATGCTCGACGGCCTGGCCATCCGCGATCAGTCGCAGGACGATCGCAGCGCGATCGAGCTGTATCGCACGCTGTGTCTCCTGGCGGTCGGCCGCAAAGCGGATGCGGATCGCGCGCTCGAGACGCTGGTCTCGCACGACCCGCTGTACCACCCGGCGGCCGAAGAGATTCCGCCGCGCATGCTCTCGGCGTTCACCGACACGCGGAAGCGGATGCTGCCGTCGATCCTCCAGCGGAAGTACCTGGAGTCGAAGGCGGCCTTCGACCGGGAAGACTTCGACGATGCGGTGGACGGATTCAAGGAAGTGCTGGACGGGCTGGCGGATCCCGACATGACGGCCGTGACGAGCCAGCCGCCGCTGTCCGACCTGCGGACACTGGCGCTCGGCTTCCACGATCTGAGCCTCAAGGCTGCCGAGCCGCCTCCGCCGCCGCCGGCGCCGGAGCCCGCCGCGCCTCCGGTTCCGCAAGCGCCGCGACTCTACGACATGGGCGATCCCGCCGTCGTGCCGCCCGTCACCATCCTCCAGCGCGTGCCGCCGTTCCGCGGGAGGGTGTTTGCGGCCGGGATGGGCATCCTCGAGATCATCATCGACGACACCGGCGCCGTGGAGTCGGCGAAGATGCGGGTGTCGTTGAACGGCACGTACGACAAGCTCGTGCTGTCGGCGGCGAAGACGTGGCAGTATCAGCCCGCCACGCTCAACGGCGTGCCGGTGCGGTTCAGGAAGATGGTGCAGGTCAATCTCGTGCCGACGCCGTAACTCCTGAGCTCAGCACGATACACATTTGTTGCTGTTCTTCGATCCCAGCTTCATGAGGAGCGCCACGGTGTCCGGGAACGGCGAGACGCGCTGCACGGGACCGTTGGCCATATCCGCCGTCGTCTGACCGCTCCGCGCGACGGCGGTCACGTCGGCGCCCTTCTCGACGAGGTAGAGAATCACGTCGTTGTCGCCGCGCGCCGCCGCGTGGTGCAGGGGCGTGTAGCCGTCGTTGTCGCGCGCGTTGACGTCGGCGCCGAGCTCTTCGACGAGGTACTGCATCACCGGCAGCCAGCCGCCGGGCGCGTGCCGGTGTGCGTTCCCCGCGAAGCCCTCGCCGTACTCGACGCCCGCGGCCGCGTGGACGGGCAGCGCTCCGGGACCGCCGTACGGAATCGGCGGCGCCGCATAGCGCGGCTGGTTCGCGTCGGGCACCGGCGGAATGGCGCCCCCTGCGCCCGCCGGCCGTCCTGCTTGATCGACCCCGCCTCCCTGCGCGCCCTGATCTCCCCGTCCTCCCGCCCCCCCTCGCCGGATCGCCTGGCGCGGCGCGATGGTCGGAATGTTCGGATCGGCGCCGTGTGCGGCGAGCAGGCGCATCGCTTCGAGGTCGGTCGAGTACGCGGCTCGCCAGAAGGCCGTGGAGCCTGACGTGTCCGCCAGGCCGCAGTTCCGGTTTCCGCAGCCGCTGTACACCATGAACCAGGGGTGTGACCTGAGCCGCGCGTTCGGGTCGGCGCCCGCGGCGAGGAGCGCCTTCATCACGTCGAGGTACGTGGCCTGCTGGAGCGACATCTCCTGCGGCTGCGGAAAGCGGGTCCGCGGCTGCCACTGGGCGTTGACGGCCGCCCAGAGCGGCGTCACGCCGTTGCCGCCGGCCGCGCGGTTCGGATCGGCGCCGCGCGCGATGAGGTACAGCGCCGTGTCGAACTGACCGTTGATCACGGCCATCAGCAGCGGGCTCGTCCCATCGCCGGCGCCGGCCTGGTTGACCTCGGCGCCCCCGTCGACGAGCGCGCGCACGACATCGAGGTGGCCCTGGCGCGCCGCATGGAGCAGCGCCGTCAGGCCGCCCTTGGTGGTGACGGGCGGGTTGATCTCTTCGTTGGTCGGATCTCTCGGGTTGGGCGCGCCCCCGGCGGTCGCGGCGCTGGCGTCAGGAGCCTCCGGTTTCTCGGGCGGCGGCACCTTGCCCGACCGGTAGAGCTCACGCGCCGCCTGCATGGCGGCCTGCACCTGGCTCGGCGTCGGGCTCGTCTGGCTTCCGGCGGTGAATCCCGCGAGCACCTTCCGCTGACGCTCCGTGGCCGCACGGTCGATGAGCGCGTGATGCGCCAGGTCGGCCGTCCGGGTCGCGATGCCCGGATCCGCGCCGCGCGCGAGCAGCACGCGCACGGCCTCCACGCGGTTCTGCGCCGCGGCGAAGATGAGCGGCGTCTGGCCCCATTCCGCTTCACGGGCGTTCGCCTCGGCGCCATGGTCGAGCAGGAGCGTGACCACCGCCGGGTCGCCCGACGCCGCGGCCAGGTGCAGCGCCGTCACGCCGGTGTTCGTCGAGCGGGCGTCGACGCCGGCCCCCGCGTTCAGCAGCGTCTGCACGACGGGAGCGCTTCCCGCGGTGCTCGCGATGTGCAGGGGTGTGTACTGACCGATGCGCGTGCCGGCCGCCACGTTCGCGCCCGCGTACACGAGCATCTCCGCCATCTCCGCGTCGCCACGCTCGGCAGCCCAGTGGAGCGCCGTCATGCCGTCGCCGTGAGCGGCGTTCACGTCCGCGCCCTGCTGGAGCAGCGCCCGCACGGCGTGGCGATCGCCGCGCACCGCCGCGTCCGCGACAGGGGCGTTCGTGGGGGCGGCCGCCAGCATGGCGGCGGAGCACAGGGCGGCCGCGCCCACGGC
>JBOGIW010000359.1:0-4316 GCA_050748045.1 Vicinamibacterales bacterium
GCATCGCCTGGCGCGCCTCCGAGCGCGAGGCATTCGTCGCCGGCCATCGCGCCGCCATCGACCTGGCGTTCTCCCTCGACCAGGACGTCTGGAACGGCGAGAAGTATTTGCAGTTGTCGATCGCCGATTTCAAGGCGCCGGGGAGTTGACGGAGAGGACGGAGGGAACGGGATAACACGGAGAAACGGAGCTTCTAGGTCCTCCAAGTGGGCGCGCTCTGATACGTTGGCACACGTTGGAGGGATGGCGGCATTTTTCCGTGGATCACGTTGATTATTGGATCTCCGCCCTCACCGCGGCATTCGGCGCGAGGCGACGCAGGCCCTCGATGAGTGCATCGCCCGCTTCGACGAGCGCCGCCATCGGCATCGGGTCGAGCCGCTCCAGCACGAACCACAGGTCCCTCGTCGCCACCTCGACCCGGGTTCTCGTCGTCTGCCGCCAGTTCCAGCGCCGGCACGTCACGCCGAGGTCGTCCCGCCAGATCACTTCACCGGGCTCGACGCGATCGACGACGGGTTGGCCGTCCTTCACGGTCTCGAACGCCTCGCCGCCCGACGCGCGGACGAGCCGCGGCGAACCGGCGTAGGCCGCGAGGTCTTCGCCCCCCACCGGCACGGCATAGCGCAGGCTCACGGCGTTGTAGAGATCGACGATCGCCGTGAGCGGCGCCAGTGCTCCGCCCCGCGCGACGCGGCGCCACAATGCCTCGGCAGAGCAGGGCGTTCGCTGCGGCTTCGCGCCGAACGCCCGGTACGCCTCCCGCCAGGCCGCGAAGTGCGCCTCGGCCCACGGCGGCCGCATCGAGTCGAGGCCTGCGCGATCGACCGCGTCGCTCACCGCGTTCCGGGCGCCATGCACGACGTGACCCGTTGCAGCGCCCGCAGCCCTCGGACTGCCATGCACGACGTGATCAGTTGCGGCGCCCGCGGACCTCGGACTGCCGTGCACGACGCGATCGATCGCCTCGCTCGCGGCATTCGGGCCATCGCGCGCGACGCGATCGGCCGGGGCGCTCGGGGCGTTCCGGGCGCCGCGCACGACGAGGCTCAGGGCCACGAAGTCGGGGCGCAGGCGCCAGATCTCGGGAGCGATGGCCGGCTGGAACGCGCCGGCGCGCGCGCGACCGTTGACGGCGTCGGACATACCGGGTTCAAATACAACATCATGACCAGGACGGTCAATATATCGACCGGCGCCCGCGGCCGGGCGAACCGCGCCGGCGCCACGGCCACCGTGACGGCACACCGGAGCGTCGCGGGCGCCGGGGACACCGAGGTGCTTGCGACGATCTCGGCGCGCGTCCGCGCCAGGCGGCGCGCGCGACAGCTCTCGCTCGACCAGTTGTGCGCCCGCTCCGGCGTGAGCAAGGGCATGCTCGTCCAGATCGAGCGCGGCGCCACGAATCCGTCGATCGGGACGCTCTGCAAGGTCGCCGCGGCGCTCGGCGCGTCGGTCGCCGACCTGGTCGACGCGGCGGGACCCGCGCGGGCGGACGTGGTGCCGGCGGCGGCCCCGCGAACGCTCTGGACGGGGCCGAAGGGCGGATTCGCCTCGCTCCTCGTCGGCTCCACCGGACCCGACATGCTGGAGCTCTGGACGTGGGAGCTGCGGCCGGGCGAACGGTACGACGCGCCGGCGCATCCGCCGGGGACGCAGGAGTTGCTGCACGTCGAGCGCGGCCGCCTCGCGCTCGTCTTCGGACGCGTCTCCTATGTGGTCGACGCCGGGCGATCGGCGAGAGCGTTCACCGACCGGCCTCACGCCTACGCCTGCGCCGGCGCGCGCCCCGTCCGGTTCACCATGGCGGTGGCCGAATGGCACACCTCACGCGCGACATCCGGGCGAAGCCACGGCCGGAGCGCAGCCGTATGACCGTGTTCTCGGTCTTCGTCCGCTGCTCCCGCCGCTCACCCACAGGAGTCAGGATTGGCTCCCCATGACCGCTTCAACCCCGTCGTCTCGCTGCTCCCGGCGCTGCCCGGCGACCGGCGTGGATTGACGTATGTATGACGGCGTATCTGTCTTCGCTTCGCTTGCTCCGCCGCATTCCGGCGAGAGCCACGGATTGACGCGCGCATGACTGCTTCATGGCTCCTCGCCTCGCTGCTCCTGGCCGTCGGAGGCGGCGTGCTCTATCACGTGTGCGCGAAGTCGGTCCCCAAGGACCTCGCGCCAGGGCACATCCTGGTCGTGGCCTACGCGACGGCCCTCGCCGTGAGCGCTCTCGCGCACCTGGCGGTCCCGTCCGCGCCCGCCGGAGGCGTCACGTCCCGGCTCCTGCACCCGGCGGTCCTCGGCCTGGGGGTCGGCGCAGCGATGATCGAGCTGGGCTACGTGCTCACGTATCGCGCCGCGTGGCCGGTGAGCACGGCGTCGGTCGTCGTCAACGGGATGGTTGCGGCCCTCCTGGTCCCCGTGGGACTGGCCGTCTTCGGGGAGCGGCTCTCGTGGCCCCGCATCGCCGGCATCGTGCTGTGCCTCGGGGGCGTCTGGCTGCTGCGGCGCTGACGTCCTGTTATCCTGTACGACACGGTATGAGGTGGCAGAAGCGCGCCCGCATCGGCATCGCGATCTTCGGGATCGCCTTTGCGGGCCTCGTGTTCCTGGCCATCGGCGAGCGCGAGCGGCCGACAGCCGCGCCGGCGCCCGATCGCATCGACCCGACAGCGCTCGTCGAGACCGCGCGCGGATCGATGAACCGGGTCACCGGGACGCGGCAGGACTTCGTCGTCACCTTCGATCACCAGCTGGCGTACGAGAACGGCGAGTCGCGCCTGGCCGGCGTCCGCATCGAGGTGAAGGAGCGGCAAGGGCGCGACTTCGTGATCACGGGCGCCGAGGCGCTGGCCAACGAGAAGTCCCGCGAGATCAATCTCTCCGGCAACGTCAGGATGCTCGCCAGCGATGGCTTCGAGCTCTCCACGGCCACCGCCACCTTCCGCGAGCACGACGGCGTCGTCCGTACGCCCGGTGCCGTGTCCTTCAAGAAGGGCACGATGAGCGGCACCGGCCTCGGCATGACCTACGACAAGAACACAGACGTCCTTACCATCGCGGACCAGGCGCGCGTCTCGATGGCCGGCGAGGCCGGCGGCTCGACCGGCGAGTTCACCGCCGGCACGGCGACGCTGGCGCGCGTGCAGAACGTCCTCGTGCTCGAGCGGACCGTGCACGCGTTGCGCGGCGAACAGACGATCGACGCGGACCACGCGACGGCGCACCTCACCGAGAACGACGAGGCGCTCACCGCCATCGAGTTGAAGGGCCATGCCCGCGTGGCGGGTGGCTCCACCGCGTTCGACTCGATGAGCGCCCGTGACATCGACCTCGAGTACGCCGGCGACGGGACGACGATCGAGCGCGTGGGGCTCTTCGGCCAGGGAACCATTGCGCTCAAGGGGCGGCAGGGAGGCCCGGGACGCCAGATGCTCGGCGAGTCGCTGATCCTCTCGCTTGCCGCTGACGGATCGGTGACCTCCGCGATGGGGCGCGACGGCGTGCAGCTCGATCTGCCGGCCGGCGCGGAGACGGCCGCACGGCGCGTGCGCGCCAGGACGCTCGACGCTTCAGGCGAGGAAGGCCGGGGCATGACGACGGCCCGCTTCACCGGCGAGGTCGAATACCGTGAGGAAGCGGTGGCCGGCGCCGCACCGCGGATCGCGCGCTCCGAGATGCTGGCGGCCGATCTCGACGGCGACGCCATCAGCGCCGCCGTCTTCACCGGGCAGGTCCGCTTCGAGGAGAAGGGGTTGACGGCCTCCGGCGCCAAGGCGCGGTACGAGCCGAAGCAGGGCGTGCTCCGCCTGAAGGGCGCTGACGAGGGCGGCGGGCCGCGTGTCGCCGACGAGCAGATAGCCATCGACGCGGACACGATCGACGTGACGCTCGAGGGCCGGAGGATGGTCGCCGACGGGAACGTCAAGACGCGCCTGCAGGGCACGCCGAAGACGCCCGGCCTCCTGCAGAAGGAACAGCCCGCGAACGTGAGCGCCGCAAGTCTCCGGTATGAAGGCGACTCCGGCCACGCGGTGTACACCGGCAGCGCGCAGTTGTGGCAGGGCGACACCGCGATCCGAGGCGACACCATCACGATCGACCAGGAGAAGGGCCGCCTGAGCGCGTCCGGCTCGGCGCGCTCGACGATCGCGCTCGGAACCGAGACATCGGTCGGCCGCGCGGACGCGATCCGCTATGACGATGCGTCGCGGCAGATCATCTACGTGGGCGCCACGCCTTCGCCGGCGGTCGTGTCGACGGCGTCGCCGTCGCGCGGCGCGTCGGCCGCATCGCCGCTCGCCCGACCGGGCGAACGC
>JBOGIW010000360.1:0-5893 GCA_050748045.1 Vicinamibacterales bacterium
GGAATCCGCGGTCGGTCGGGCGCATACCGCAAGGCTCCCGTGTGCGGCGTGCGGAGACCGGGAGGTCCGACCGCACGCACGAGGACGGCCACCGCCCCGTGCGCCGCCGCGCGCGAGGGGCCGCCGGCGCGGTACTGCACCGTCTCGCCGTACGTCGTGTACGGCACGTTGAAGAGGACGATGCGCCCCTTGACCCTGGCGGCGTTGACGTCGAGGTCGGCGAAGCTCCTGACGACCACGACCTCGGCCTCGATCGGCGCGCCGCCTGTGCCGACGCTGTTGCCGAGCCCGAGCATCACGAGGGGGCTCGGATGGGGCGAGACGATCTCCAGGCTCTCGCCGCCGCGCACCCAGCGGGGGACCATCACGGGATCGAGGCGCACCTCATCGAAGTCGGTCTTCATTTCGCCGGCCGCCCACCGGATCGTCGCCTCCAGTCCCGGCGATCCGCTCGGCCGCGGTCCGAACGTGTCGGTCATCAGGGCCAGCCGCTGCCACGCCGCATCATCGGCGGTCGCCGTCGCGATGATGCGCGACGCCGGCTGCCGGTACGGGTCGAGCCAGTGGTCGTTGACGGCGTGCCGGTCGATGGCCAAGGTGGCGAGGAGGGCCAGGATGAGCGCGGGCATCATTTGAATCTATCCTACGTTGGATGCACCTCGGGGAGCTCGGGTGGGACGATGCCCTGGCGGCGCAGTTTGCGCCGTGGCGGGACCGATCCGGCGTGCAGCCCGGTCGCGTCGCCATCGAGTTCAATCACAACTACCGGGTGTACGTGGAAGGCGGCGAGATCGAGGCGGTGGCGGCGGGGCGCCTGAAGCATCGCGCCGCGAGCCGCGCGGAGCTGCCGGCCGTGGGCGACTGGGTGGCGGTCCGCAAGCGGCCCGACGAGGACCGCGGCGCCATCCAGGCCATCCTGCCACGACGCAGCCGGTTCTCGCGTCGCGCGGCCGGGAACGTGACCGGCGAGCAGGTCGTCGCGGCCAACGTCGACGTCGTCTTTCTCGTCATGGGCCTGGACGACGACTTCAGCGTGCGCCGGCTCGAGCGCTACGTGCTCCTGGCGCGTGAAAGCGGCGCCGCGCCCGTCATCCTGCTGACGAAGCCCGACCTTGCCGGCAACCTTCCCGCGCAGGTTGCCGAAGTCGTCAGCATCGCGGGTGACCTGCCCGTGCACGTCGTCAGCCCGAAGAAGAACGAAGGCCTCGAGCAGGTCGGGGCGTATCTCCCGCCGGGACGCACGGGCGCGCTGCTCGGCTCCTCGGGTGTGGGAAAGTCCACGATCATCAATCGCCTGATCGGCCAGGACGTTCGCAAGACGCAGGAGGTGCGTGCCTCGGATTCGAAGGGGCGCCACACGACGATGCACCGCGAGCTCGTGGTGCTGCCCGGGGGCGGCCTGATCATCGACACGCCCGGCATGCGCGAGCTGCAGCTCTGGGACGTGAACGAAGCGGTCCGTGAGACCTTCGACGAGATCGAGGCGCTGGCGCCCGGCTGTTACTTCTCCGACTGTCGCCATCGCGAGGAGCCGCGGTGCGCCGTCAAGGCCGCGGTCGAAGCGGGCCAGGTGCCGGCGGCGCGCTACGAGAGTTATCTGAAGCTGCAGGACGAGATGAAGCACCTCGCGGCGCAGCAGGACGAGCGCGCGCGGCTCGAGGAGAAACGCCAGGGGAAGCTTCTCGCAAAGACCATCCGTGCGCGGCTCAGGGCCAAGGGTCGGAAATAGCCGTCATTCCCGCAGCTTGCGCATGGTGATGCCGAACGCCTGCCGGCCGGCCTGCGGGTCGTAGACGACGACCGGCACGAGGCGGCCGCGGATGGTGTCGGGGGCCGCGCGCGCGTAGCCCATGAGCGTGGTCGCCAGCGCCTCCTGCGAATCGCCGCCCTCCTCGGCGAGCGGCGCCGACGTGAGCAGGTCGTTGAGCGCCAGCCTCCAGGGACGCCCGCGCAGGAGCGCGTCGACCACCGTTCCCTTGAGCACGTTGTGCGAGAAGTTGAAGAAGAAGGAGAGCGGCGAGTACGCCTGCTCCGACGGCCGGTAGCGTGCGAACGCCTCGACGAGCGCCTCACGGTAGCGGAGAAACGTGTCACGGAGCTCCACCCGCTCCGCCTCGCATGCCGACAGAGAGGGCGGGGGCGCTCCGACGAACGCCCGGGCGTCGGCGGACAGGCCGTTCAGGATCGCTTCGACGATCGTGTCCCGCTCGACGCCCTCGATGCCGTGCTCGCGGAGGCGCGCGTACTCGCGCAGCAGGGTGGCCAGGGAGAAGCAGAGCCATGGGTAGTCGGCGACGTTGTCGTTGCGCATGACCACGGTGTCGCGTCCGTACGTCACCTCGAAGCCGAAGCGCAGGTGGCAGCCCACGCAGACGGCGTGGCCGAGCGCGATCTTCGTCCGATGGGCCCGGCCGAGCCGTCTGGCGCGCTCGAGCAGCAGGCCGTAGCCACGCTCTTCTCGCTCGTAGTGAGAGGTCGCAATCAGGATGAGCGTCGCGGCATCCGCGGCGAATCGCTGGCCGCTCCCGCCCGGCCCCTGCAGGCGCTCGATCAGGTGCTCGAGCCGATCGAGGTTCTCGTCGGCGTCGCCGCGGTCCCAGATCCTGAGCGACAGGAGCGCGAGCACGTACAGGAAGTAGTAGTCCAGCAGGATGGCCAGGACTGCCGGATCGACGGGCTCCTCGCCGCGCTGGGCGATCACGAAGTTCAGCACATCGACGGGGATGCTGTCGTCGTTGACCCTGTCGGCCTTGCCGTCCCAGTCGTGCAAGGCGTGGAGCCCTTCCGCGCGCGTGCGGCGATCGTAGTCGCGAACGATGCGGTCCAGAGTGATGTGGCGAGGGCCCGAGCCCCAGGCGTGGCTCCTCATGCCCTCGCGGAGGCGGCCGAGCGCCTTGCCAAGAGTCCTGGCGGACGCGGCGCCGGCCACCACGTCGCGGCGGAGCGTCCCGCTCAAGGCCTTGTCGAGCAGGGCGCACGCGCGCTCGAAGGAAACCGTCGTGTGCGTCACCGCAGGGGCGAGTAGTCGGTGGCGTGCAGGAACACCGAGTCGACCGTGCCGACGAGAGGGCCGTTCGCCTCGGAAGCGGTTCTGGCCTTCACCCAGTCGGGATCGTTGCGGAACGCCTCCCAGTTCTTCTTCGCCGCCTCGCGATCGGGATGCGTCAGGACGTAGATGAGCGTGTTCGCCGAGCGCGGCGGGTCCAGCGGGATCCAGTAACCGACGCTGATGAGCCCGTGCTTCCTGAAGAGCCGCAGCGTGTGACTGCGAAAGCGCGCATTGAGCGCATCGAGCTTGCCGGGATGCGCCGTGTAGGTCCGGATCTCGAAGACGCGCCGCGGGGCCTGTGCGTAGCCCACGGCGCTGCGCTCGAGCGCCACGCCGACGAGGACGCCGGCCGCGAGGCTCGCGGCGACGGCCGCGACGGGAAACCGTATCGTCATCGGCATTCCTCTTTCGGGTCGCTGGTCTCTGGTCTCTGGTCGCTGGTCGCTGGTCGCTGGTCGGTGGTCGCTGGTCTCTCGTCTCGGGTCCAATCTCGGGGTCGCGTCTACCTGCCGGCAAGCCGGCGCCCGACCTCCATCATCTCCTCGCCGCCGACGAACACCCGAAACCCTTCCTTGATGCGCTTCTCCACGTCCTGCGGGCCGGCGGTGATGCCGCAGGGGACGCTCGCCTCCTTGCAGGCGGCGAGCACCGTCTGGATGGCCGTCTCGACGGCGGCACGGTCGCCGACGTAGGACGCCGAGAAGTCGCCTGGCGCGGCGAAGACGACCGACACGCCGCGCGTCCTGGCGATCGCCTTCACGTTCTTCACGCCTTCCTGGTTCTCGACGAGCAGCAGGCTCGACAGCTCACCGCGCGGGTCGAGCGGCCACACGTCCGCCCGCGCGCGGTACTCGGCGTTCGGGATGCCCCACCAGCGGACGGCGTTGCCGGGCCCCGAGCCCCGAAAGCCGTTCGGCTCGAAGTCCGGCGCCTCCGGCAGATGGGGGTAGCGCATCGCCCTGACGATGTTGACGGCCTGCTCGGCGGTCTCGGTATGCGGCGCCACGATGCCGTGGACGCCCTGGTCGAGGAGCTGCTTGATCATCCACTGGTTCATCTCGCGGCCGTTGGCCGGGATGCGCACGAAGAACGGCACGTTCACCGCCGTGCCGCGCCGGACGATGCCCGCCGGGTCGAGCATGAACTGCATGAACACGCGGATCTGGGTGATGTCGTACGGGCTGTGCTCCGTGTCGTAGATCACGAAGTCGGGCAGGTCGTTGCGGGCGACCTGGCCCGCGCCCTCGGGCGTCTTGTTGTCGATGAACGACCCGAAGACCGTCTTGCCGTCGGCGAGGAGCGCGTTCATGCGGTTGATCGCCGGCGCCGGCTGCTGTGAGTGCAGGAGGACTGAAGGCAGCGCCGCCACGAGAAGCGCGGTGAGAACGGAAGCGTGTCGCATGGCCGGTCATTCTAGGGCAGTTCTCGATGATTGGCGCCAGTGCGCCGCGCGATCCTCACGCATGCTCGAAGGGCAGGCGCGGCTCGCGCACCTCGTCGTCCGGTGCGTCCGACTCGCAGAGATTATGCACGCTGACCCCCAGGAGGCGCACCGGCCGGCGGCCGGCGTCGGTGCGATCGACGAGCGCCACGGCGCGCGCGGCGATCGGGTCCTCGTCGCGCGACGGCGGCGCCGTGTGGCTCCGCGTGACCGTGGTGAAATCGTCGTAGCGGACCTTGATGGTGACCGTTCGGGCGAAGAGGGCGCGGCGCGTCAGCCACGCGGCGCAGTCGCGCGCCATGCCGTCGACCTCCGCGCGAATCTCCGCGAGGTCGGTCAGATCGCGCGCGAAGGTGTTCTCGGACCCGGACGACTTCGGCTCCTGGTCCGGCTCGACCGCCCGGTCGTCGGTGCCGTGGGACAACTGCTGCAGCCAGTCGGCCAGGCTTCCGACCGTGTCGCGGAGCAGGGCGAGGTCCGCCGCGCGAACGTCCACGAGCTTGTGGATGCCGCGCGCCCGCAGCTTCCGCGCCGTGACGGGGCCGACGCCCCACAACGCATCCACGGGCAACGCCTGGAGAAAGCTCTCCATCCGTTCGGGCGCAATCACGGTCAGGCCATCCGGCTTCTTCCACCCCGACGCGATCTTCGCCAGGAACTTGTTCGGCGCCACGCCGGCCGACGCGGTGAGCCCGGTCGCCGCGCGGATCTCGTCTTTCAGCCGGCGGGCCACGTTCATGCCGAGCGGCTCGTGCCAGGCGTTGTCCGTCACGTCGAGATACGCCTCGTCGAGAGACATCGGCTCGACGAGCGACGTCACCGACCGGAAGAGATCGAACACCTGCTTCGAGACGGTGCGGTACTTCGGGAAGTCGGGAGGGACGATGACCAGGTTGGGACAGAGGCGAACCGCGCGGGACATCGGGATCGCGGAGCGCACGCCGAACGGTCGCGCCTCGTAGCTGGCCGCCGCGACGACGCCGCGCTTGCCGGGATCCCCTCCCACGGCCACGGGCCGTCCGCGCAGCTCGGGCCGGTCGCGCTGCTCGACCGACGCGTAGAAGGCGTCCATGTCGATGTGAAGGATGCGGCGCATCTATACTGAGACTATCGTGTTCCAGGTTCCGCGTTCCACGTTGCGTGTTCTTGTTCTCGGTTCGGTTCTGGGTTCGGGGTTCGCCGTTCTGGGTTCTCCGTTCGAGGACTTCGACGTTCGAGCCTCACGTCACCTCGAACAAAACCGACAGCTACAGAACCGAGAACCACTGAACCAAGAACCGAACCGGCAACAAGAACCCGGAACCCGGAACCTGGAACCCGGAACGGCGAGTACGGGGTTCTGGTGCCCCATGCACCCGAACGTGCGGCGCGACACGGCCGGCGAGACGTGCAATGAGTGCGGG
>JBOGIW010000361.1:0-24171 GCA_050748045.1 Vicinamibacterales bacterium
TGGCATCCGTGCCGGTAACGCGATGGGATCAGCGCGGGCGGCCGATCGCAAAGAGACTGGCGGCCGACCGGACATACATCACGCCATCCGAGAGCGCCGGCGTCGCCATGAGCGGCTCGCCCATGACATTGGTGGCCACGTGCGAGAACTCCGGTCCGGCGGCAATGACGAGCATCTCGCCATCCTCGTTCGACAGGTAGAGGCGGCCATCGGCCGCCACCGGAGAGCTGCTGAATCCGCTACCGAGATGCGGCAGCCGCTGCCGGTAGATCTCCTTGCCCGTCTTCATGTCGTACGCATCGAACACGCCGTTGTTCGCCAGCACGTACAGGATCCCCCGGTAGGCGAGCGGCGTCGGCATGTAGGATCCACGACCCGTGCGGCTCCAGGCGACGTGTCCTCGAGCGGTCTCGCCGGGCGGCAAGGTCAGGTCGCCGCGGGCGCCGGCACGCACCACGAAGAGCGGCCGCTCGGGCCCGCGGCCGCTCGCGATCACGAACAGGCCATCGTCGAAGATCGGCGTGGGTGCGGTGATCTTGGAGCTGCCGCCGAGCCGCCAGTGTTCCCGGCCGCTCCTCGGATCGTAGCCGCGGATGAACTTCGACGCGTTCGTGACGAGCTCCGGGCCCGCGCCGGTCATCGCGACCGTTGGCGTGCCCCACGACGGGAGCTCGTCCCGGTCGGACTTCCAGACCGTCTGTCCGGACTCTGCGTCGAGCGCAATCAGGAACGAGTCCGCCTGCGTGTCGCACTGCAGGATCACGAGACGGTCCCACAAGATCGGGGAGCTGGCCGTCCCCCATTCGAACGTCGGGATGTCGTACGCCCCGACGTCCAGGCGGCCGAGGTCGACCTTCCACAGCACGCGGCCGTCCACGTCATAGGCGTACACGCCCTGCGAGCCGAACGACGCCACGACGATGCGACCGTCGGTGGCGGGCGTAGCGCTCGCGTAAGTCGACTTGATGTGCCGCTTCTCGATCGGCGCGCCTTCGTACGCGACACGCTCCCACACCGGCGCGCCCGTGCGCCGGTCGAACGCCAGCAGCATCCATTTGTGGTGCGACCGATCGTCCGACGCATCGCCGTCGCCGTAGAGTCCCGGGCGGAAGGAGGCGTGCGGGTTGCTGCTGACCGCCGTGGTGACGAAGACGCGGTCGCCCCAGACGATCGGACTCGAATGGGCCAGCCCCGGGAGGCGCCTTCGCCACAGGATGTTCCGGCCCGACTTCGCGTCCCACGTGTCGGGCAACCGCTGACCATCGGCGACGCCGGATGCCTGGGGACCACGAAAGGAGGGCCAGCTGCCGGCGGCCGGCGCCGCCGGCGGCAGCCGCGGCGGGCCACCCGGAGCGCTTCGGACAATACGGCGTTCGGGAGCCGGTTCCGGCTCGCCGGCCGGCCGCCACGTGCTCCGATCCAGGATCATCCGGCGAGGCGTACACGCGTCGTCCACCAGCGTGAAGCTCACGCGCATGCCGTCGACGCGGAAGCGGTAGCGTCCCGGTCCCTCGCAGTCCCGGCTCGCGATCGGCGTTCGCAGCGTGATCTCCGTGCCCTCGATCGTCCACGTGCCTTTCATGGCCGGCCAGCCCTGACCTTCAATCGCCACCGTGCCGTTGGCCGCGAAGCGCGCCTCGAAGAACCCGAACCTGAGCGGCGACGAGGGCATGGTCTGGACCTGGAAGGAGAGGCCGGTCGCCGTCGCAAGCACGACGACGCCTGAGAGGAGAAGCCATCGCACCATGGTGACGGTGATGCTACAACTCCTGTGTCGCCGCGGCCAACTCCCGGGACGGATCACACATTCGCGGCGCCGCCGGAAGAGCTGTCACGGACGCCACGGCAGCCGGCGGAAGTCATTCTCCCGGGTTGACCCTCTACTTTGGATGCCGCCTGACCGGCCTGAAGCTTCGAAGCCTCTCCATCGCGCGTTCCGTGAGTGTGCGCCGCGCCGGCGAGAACTGGCCCACGCAGGCGCGGATGTAGGGGCTCAACTGCCGACTGGCATATCGCAGGTAGCCGACACGACGGATCTCGCTCAACGTCTGCGAGTAATGATCGAGCAGCGCCGTCGCGACGACCTGGCCCGTGCGTGCCGCGCCGATTCGTGCGGACGCCGAGAGCCGGCGCACGTTGTCCGGAAGCGCTCGTGCAGCCGACACCGCCATCACGGACGACGTTTCGAAGACCGAGCGGTCCTGCCGCGCGGACTCGCTCTTGAGCTGCGCCCACATCTGGCGGATCGTGTCGCCCGACGGAAGGTCGGCGGGCTGCAGGCCTCGCGCGTCTTCCCGAAGGGCCTTCCATTCCCTGCGGAGCCCGGCCACGTCGAGCGGCGGCGTGTTGATCGTCGCGGCCAACCGGGACGACGTTCGTTCCAGGCCATCCAGCATCTGGTCGACGCTGGTGAACTGCGCATCGCCTTCGAGGAGGCCCTGCGCCTTGAGCGCGGCTGCGATCTCGGGAATCAGGTGCCGGCCCAGGCCGGAGAGATCGGCGAGCGCGGCGAGGACCCACACAGGGGACGCGCGGAACGCGACGATGCCCAGCAGTTCGATTGCGTTGCCCGCCGTTCGCCTCGCGAGGAAGTCGTCGGGCAGCGCTCGCTCGCGGGCGTACACGCCCTCGACGCCTCCAACCTGCTCGATCACGTATCGAAGCGTCGCGTCGACGAGATTCTGATACAACTGGCTGCGACGGATGCTGTCCGGAAGGGCCACCTCCCCCACTTCGCGCGCCACGCCGGCACCGAGCCCCAGCACGGAGCGGGCAAGTCGCTCGGGGACGGACAGGAGATAACTCTTCACGACTCGGGCTCAGCTCCAGATACGCGGCGATCCAGACTGCAGCAAGTATACGGCTCGCCGCCCGCCCATCGTCGCTGCGCACGCGTGCGGGCATCTTCGTCGAGGGGCGCGGAGGCGTTGGCGCACGGCGCGGCATCTCTCCGCGTCGCGATCAGTCTGACTTGTCGATGTTCGACTCGAAGTGCACAGCACGATTCCAGGTCGTCGCGACCGAATGGTCGGACAACCCTGCCACTATCCCCCGCCGAACTCGGGCAAATATCGGACGAGCCCGCTCCGTCCTGCGAGCGCTCGGGCCGTCAGTTCGATGGCCATGAATACCTCGTCGGGAACCACGTACTCGGATCGCAAGCCGTACGAGCCGGCCGGACGAAACCCGAACCTCGGGTAGAACTCGGGGTGCCCGACAACCACGACCACCTGGCAACCGATGCGCGCGCATTCCCGCAACCCCGCGTCGACGAGCCGTGAGCCGATGCCGCGGCGCTGCATGTCCGGCAGAACCGCCATCGGACCAAGCCCGAGCGCCACGATCGCAGGTCCCGGAGAGTCAATCGCGACCGGGGTAAACAGAATGTGGCCGACAATCCTGGCATCGGCTACGGCAACGAGAGAAATCGCCGCGTGCCCCGCCCGCCGCACCGCGTCGATCACACGGGACTCGTCGCGCTGACCAAACGCTTCGTCGCTCAGATGGGCAATCGCGTCCTCGTCGCCACGCTGTTCTCGCCGGATGTCAATGCGATCCATTGCCCTTGTGCCCGAGCCGCCCATCGATGTCGGAGCCACGGATGCATTGTGAATCTGACGGCGGGCGTCTGCAACGTGGCGAGCCAGTGCCCGTGCTATGCTCGCGACGTGGGGCAATCCCTTCGTACGGGCGCAGCCGTTCGAAGCGATCGGGCTTGATCTCTCCCTGCTTTGGGAAGACGCCTGATCCGGTCGCTGGCATCCTGATGGTCCGGAGCTCCAGTCAAGTACATCTCGAGTGTCACTGGCCGGCATCCAGTGGACAGCGGCCTTATTCAACGAGGAGTACTCATGATTATCGCTGAACCCCAATCAGGGGCTCGACTCTGCACCGCAATACTGCTGATCGTTGCGTGCTGGTTCTGGCCTGGTTGCGCGGGCGAGGTCTCGACCGCATCGGACGAGGAGGCGATCCGCACCGTCATCCGGCAGTACGAGGGCGCCGTCAACTCCGCCGATGCAGAGGGCGTGCTCGCTCTCTACGCAGACAACGCGATCTGGATGCCGGACAACGTGCCACCGGTCGTTGGGAAGACCGCGATCCGCCGCCGGGTGGAGGGCGCTTTTCGGGAGATCACACTCGCCAAACGCTGGCATGTGCACGAGGTTGTGGTCTCGGGCGATTGGGGCTTCGCCCGTGCAACCGGGGGCGGCACGGTAACCGAGAAACTCAGCGGCAGGCAGATAGTCGAAAGCCACAACGAGCTGTTCATCCTGCACCGCGAGCCCGCAGGCTCGTGGAAGATCGCGCGTTTCATATACAACAGCGACACGCCGCCTGCTCAGCCGGTTGCCGCCCAGCACGACCCGGATTAGCACAGCCCGCGCGACGCTTTCGTAGCGTCTTGACGGCCGGTTCGTGCCGTTGACACGCACGGTCTCCAAGCGCCTCGGCACGTTTTCCTGCGCGCCCGTGACGACGTCTTTCGCCAGATGCCGCGGAGTCGTCACGCCGCTCGTTCCGGACGGGCCGCTGCTCGTCAGTGCGAACGCACGGACACTGCCAACTCACGTTCGAATCACGACTTAGTCGCTAATCTTCAACTTACGAACGCCTTATCAAGCGCTCATTGTCCATTGAGCCGACACGGGCCATTGTTCGCAGCCAGGGAGACAGGACGATGAACAGATCCACCTTTCTCTGCATTGGTGCTCTCATCGTGGCGTTCACGTCCTCTGCGGAGCTGCAGGGGCCAGCGCGCCCTCTGAGTCTCGATCGATATCTGGATTTCGAGCAGGTCGCGGATCCCCAGATCTCACCCGACGGCGCCAGGATCATCTACGTCCGTCGCGCGGTCGACACGCAGCACGATACGTGGCGGTCCACGTTGTGGATCATGGATGCCGACGGCACGAACAACCGGCCCCTGCCTCTGCCGCCCAACATCATCGCCGACCCGGCGAGCGCGGTGTGGTCGCCCGACGGCACGCGAATCGCGTTCGTGGCGAGTGCCGGCTCCGGAGGCGCGCAGATTTTCGTGCGCAGGATGGACGTCGAAGGGGCGGTGACGCAGGTGACGCACGTCCAGGAAAACCCGGGCCACCTGGCATGGTCGCCTGACGGCCGGGCGATCGCCTTCACGATGCTCGTCCCCACTCATGACAAGGAACGGGCCTGGCGCATCGATTTGCCGGCGCGGCCAGAAGGTGCGCGGTGGGCGAGAGACCCGCGCATCATCGACCGCCCGGTCTTCCGCGTGAACCGGCTCGGATTCCTGAAGGACGGCTACCGCCACGTCTTCGTCGTACCTGCGGCAGGTGGGGTGCCGCGGCAGCTCACGACCGGCAACGCCGACTACGGAGGTGGAGACGGCTTCGGCGGCTGTCTCTCGTGGACGGCGAACAGCAGCGAGGTGGTCTTCGGCAGCCTCAACCCGGACGAGCTGCAATATCCGTGGTGGTCGTCGGACATCTTCGCCGTCGACGTGGCACGGGGCACGATGCGCCAGATCACGAAGCGCGAGGGGCCCGACCAGTATCCGCTGGTGTCGCCCGACGGCCGCTGGATTGCCTATACCGGCTTCGATCGCACCGACGACACCTACATCGTCTCCAAGATCTACGTCGTCGGCGTCGACGGCTCGAACCTGCGCGTGATTTCAGACAGTCTCGATCCGTACACCTCACCTTACCGCGGTCCCCAGGTGAGCATCGCGTGGGCACCGGACTCCAGCGGTGTCTATTTCAACCCGCAGGAACGCGGTACGCGCAACGTGTACTTCGCATCGTTGAAGGCCGACATCCGCCAGGTGACGCGCGGGAACCACCTCCTGTCGCTGCCGCACATAAGCCGAACCGGGCGGGCCGTCTCCGTGGCCACGAGCCACCACAACCCTGGCGATGTGGTCACCTTCGATCTCCAGAAGCCGGAGCTCACACGGCTGACAGCCGTCAACGACGACATCCTGGCCGATGTGAAGCTCGGACAGGTCGAGGAATTCTGGTTCACGTCGCTGGATGATTTCCGCATCCAAGGCTGGATCGTCAAGCCGCCGGACTTCAGCCCCTCCAAGAAGTATCCGTTGATGCTGTCCATTCATGGCGGCCCGCACGGCATGTACGGCGTCGGGTTCAATTACGAGTGGCAGAACCACGCCGCCGAGGGTTACGTGGTCGTGTACACGAATCCGCGCGGCTCGAGCGGCTACGGCGCGGCATTCGGCAACGCCATCAAAGATGGCTATCCGGGAAAGGACTACGACGATCTCATGAAGGCGGTTGACGAGGTCCTAACGCGCGGTTACATCGACCCGCGAAACATGTTCGTGTATGGCGGGAGTGGAGGCGGTGTGCTCACGGCATGGATTGTCGGCCACACCGATCGTTTCGCAGCCGCGTCGGCGAACTACCCCGCAACCGAATACATGTCTCTGATGGGCACGACCGACGGGACCAGCTTCTATTACAGCGGGCTCGGGACATTCAAGAAGATGCCCTGGGAAGACCCCAGCGAGCACATCAGGCGATCGCCGCTCATGTACGCCGGCAACGTCAAGACGCCAACGATGCTGATGACCGGCGAACTGGATCTCAGCACGCCTATCTCGCAGACCGAGATGTTCTACAGGGCACTCAAGCTGCGTGGCGTGCCGACGGCCATGCTGCGCTTCCCCGACGAGTGGCATGGCGTCACGTCCAGACCCTCCAATTTCCTGCGCGCGCAACTGTATCTGCGTCACTGGTTCGCCAGATACATGAAGAAGGAGACGCCCACCGACGCCGCGCGAGGCGGCGACCGTCGATGAGCATGCTCCGGCGTCAGCTCCGGCAGAGCGGCCGTCCGGCGGCAACAAGTGGGAGACGGAGATCATGAGACTCGCACCGAATACTCTGTCGGTTCAAGTAGTAGTGGCATTCGCGCTGCTGACCTGCGCGGGGACGGCATCAGCACAAACGCCGACCACGGGCGCGCTCGTGGGAACGGTCACCGACTCCTCAGGCGCCGTGCTGCCTGGCGTGACCGTGACCGTGACCAATGTGGCGACGGGAACCATGCGGACCACGGCGACCGACGATGGCGCCGTGTACCGGGTCCCTTTGTTGCCGCCCGCTCGCTACCGGATCGAGTTCACGCTGAGTGGCTTCAAGACACAGGTTCAGGACAACGTGACCATCAGCGTGACGGAGACGCACACGGTCAACGCCACGCTGGAGGTCGGCGCGCAGGAAGAGACCATCACCGTTGTGGGACAGGCCGCCCTGGTTCAGACGGAAAGCTCGACGCTCGGACGAGTCGTCGACGCCGCGACCATCACCAATCTTCCACTGACCACGCGCAATTACACGCAGGTGCTGGGCCTGTCCGCGGGCGTCGCGGCCGACGTGACGAATGCCGGTGAACTGGGAAAGAACACCCAGGATGTGTACGTCAACGGCATGCGCAACACGGACAACAACTTCCAGATGGACGGCGCAAGCATCAACAACCTGCACACGGGTCGGGCCGGAGACTGGCTGGCCGCCAGCGGCATCGCCATTCCGAACCCGGACACGATTCAGGAATTCAAGGTGCAGACGACTCTGTACGACGCCGCCTTCGGGCGGAATGCCGGGGCGAACGTGAACGTCATCACGAAATCCGGGACGAATGACTACCGGGGGAGCCTGTTCGAGTTCTTCCGCAACGAAGCGCTCAACGCGAACGATTTCTTCCTGAAGCAAAACGCCCAGCCAAAGCCGATTCTCCGTCAGAACCAGTTCGGCGGCACGTTGGGAGGCCGGGTCGTCAGGGACAGGCTGTTCTTCTTCACGTCTTACCAAGGCACACGACAAACCAACGGCATCGGCGCGAAGTCGCTGGCCAGCCGGTTCCTGCCGCCGCTGACCGACGATCGCTCGCGAGCGGCTCTGGGCGCGCAGTTCGGAGGTCAGCAGGGCGACAACGGCGGGGTCGCCGTCGCGTTCGACGGCTCGAACATCAATCCCGTGGCCCTGGCGCTCCTGAACAGCCGGCTGCCGGACAACAGCCTGCTGATCCCGACTCCGCAGGTCATCCAGCCCAACGGTCTGGGATTCTCGGTGTTCAGCGATCCCTCGGAGTTCATCGAGGATCAAATCCTGATCAATCTCGATAACGTGATATCGACGGCACATAGCCTGTCGCTGCGGGCCTTCTACAGCGATGGCCTCCAGCGCGAGAGCTTCGCCGACTGCAACTGCACGCCGGGCACGGGAGTGGACAAGGATTTCACGAACACCAATGTGATTGTCAAGTTGAGCTCGGTCCTCAGCGACACCCTGATGAACGAGGTCAGGTTCAGCGTCACGCAGAATTACGGACTGGCCACGGGCCGGACACCGTTCTCGGCCCGGGATTTCGGCATTGTTCCCTCGTTCACGCATCCCGTGATGCCGACGGTCTCGGTGGCGGGGCTGTTCAGTCTGGGAGGGAACTTCAATGACGACTGGCTTCAAGACGCAACCCAGTATCAGGCGGCGCAGCAGATCTCATGGGTTCGCGGACGCCATTACGTCCGCGCGGGATTCGAGTTCGAGCGTGGGCACAACAACTTCGACATCAATGGCCTCACACGCGGAAGCCTGTCGTTTCGCAGCTTTCCCGACTTCCTGCTGGGCCTGAGCGGGGCAGACAACGGGACGGCGTTCAGCAATGTCTTTTCGAGCTTCAGCATTGCCGGGCCGATGGATCGAAAGTTCAGAACCAACAACTTGTCCTCGTTCGTACAGGACGATTTCAAGGTCCATCCTCGACTGACCCTGAATCTGGGCCTGCGGTGGGAGGCCTTGGGCAATGTCAGCGACGCCGATGGCAGGCTGCCGAACTTCTGGCCGGATCTCATCTTGGCGTCCGGTCCACCACCCGCGGAAGGGACATACGCGGGGTTCACTGTAGCAGCGAACCATCCGGCGGACCAGTATCCGATTCCGGAAGGCGTTCTGAGACGGGACGGCAAGACGGCAGGCAGGGTCGGCGTGCCGCTGAACAACTGGGGACCGCGAATCGGGTTCGCCTTGAAGCCGTTGGCTCGTACGGAACGCCTCGTCCTGCGGGGCGGCTACGGGATCTTCTACAGCCGAACGACGGGCCAGCACGTGCTGAGGCAGGCGATCGAGCCGCCGTTCGCGAGCAGCTTTACGCTGAGCGCTCAGGCCAACCGTGCGGCCACCTTCCAAGTGCCGTTCAACCCGGGGCCGACGCCCGGAGTGTGGCCGCTGCGGACACCCACGAGCGTGCTCAGCCACACGTCCGTCGCCGAGGATTTCGCGAGCCCGAGGACCCAGCAATACAGTGTGAATGTCCAATACGAGTTCGCGCCCGAGTTCCTCCTGGAGCTGGCGTACGTCGGGACACGCGGGACAAAGACGAGCCGAACGCGTCAGGTCAACCAGCCGATGCTGGCGAATCCCAGCAACCCTGTCAACGGTCTGACGACCAACACGGTTGCGAACGCCCTGCAACGAGTCCCGTATCTGGGATTCTCGCGCCTGCAGCTCATCGAGTCGTACGGCTTCTCGACGCATAACGCGCTCCACACCACGGTCCGGAAGCGGTTCAGCGGCGGACTCCAGTTCCAGGCGTCTCACACGTGGGGCAAGACGCTGACGGACACACTCGGGCAGGGAAGCAGCGCCACGTTCCAGGGCGGGACGGGCAACTACAACGACGTCAACGACTGGCGCCAGCGCTGGGGCCCCACCGACTACGATCGACGACATCGTTTCGTCTTCAACTTTGCCTGGGCGCTGCCTGACTTCGCTCAATCGGAGGGATTCGTCGGCACGCTGCTCAGTGGCTGGCAGGTGGCCGGAGTGGGCACGGTCCAGAGTGGTCAATCGCTCACACTCACGGACTCGCGGGGCGGCTCAATCTATGCCTTCAACAGTGCGTCCGCGCCAACGCTGTGTCCCGGCTCCACGCACGCGGACATACCGACCCAGGGATCGGTCACAGAGCGGCTCGACAACTTCTTCAACCGAGCGGCCTTCTGCGCGCCTCCGCCTCTCGGCAATGGCACGGGGTTCGGGACGCTGGGGCGCGGCGTCGTGCGGGGCCCCGATCAGAGGAACCTGGATCTGGCAATCTCGAAGCTGACCAGAGTGGGCGGCCTCCACCCCGACGGGATGCTCGAGTTTCGTGCCGAGCTCTTCAACGCCCTGAATACGCCGCAGTTCGCAAACCCGGGCCTCAATGTCGCGCAAGCGAACTTCGGCAGGATCTCGGCCACCGCCGTGGCGCCGCGCCTGGTTCAACTGGCACTGAAGTACATGTTCTGACCTCCTCGGCTTGTCCGACGTCTCGCCCGGGGCATTCTGTGCAAGCAGCCGTGCCAGGCGGCTCCCGATCTCGAGCCTGTCGCTGACGGCCATGCACGAATGGCGTCCACATCCGATTCCGAACAGGGCGAGGCACCTGACTTGCCGATGAAGACTGGGCTCACGTCGGTCCGCTGGCGGATTCTCGCCATCCTCACTGGCCTCAGCACGGTGAGCTACATGCTGAGGACCAATATCTCCGTGGCGGCGAAGTTCATGATGCCCGAGCTGTCGCTCAGCCAGATCGAGATGGGGCAGGTCTTCGGCAGCTTCATGCTGGCGTATGCGCTGTTCCAGATCCCGGGCGGCATCCTGGGGGACCGGTTCGGACCACGTCGCGTGCTCACAGTGGCAGCCGTCTGGTGGGGTGTCGCGAGCATCCTGACGGGGCTCGTCCCCGGTTCGATCGCCGGCTCCGGACTCGGGAGCTTCATGTCGCTGCTGTTGCTGCGCTTTGTCCTGGGGATTGGCGAGGCCGCCACATACCCGGTCGCGGCCCGCGCCATTGCGAACTGGTTTCCAGCCACCCAGCATTCGCTCGCCAACGGGATCGTTCTGACCGGCGTGCCGCTGGGCTCCGCGGTGGCACCGCCACTGGTGTCATGGCTGATGGTCACGGCCGGGTGGCGCATGTCGTTCTACGTCCCCGCGCTCATGGCTTTCGTGCTCGCGATCGCGTGGTGGATGTACGGGAGGGATCGGCCGTCCGATCACCGGGGAGTCGGCGAGGACGAATTCAAGACGATTGCCGGCCACCAAAGCCCGGCCCCCACCAAATCGGATACGGCCTCATGGTGGTCCTTGCTGCGCAATCGTCACATTGTCCTTCTCTCAATAAGCTATGTGGCCGAGGGTTACGTGCTGTTCATGTTCGTGTTCTGGTTCTACATCTACCTGGTGGAGGTGCGTGGTTTCAGTCTGTTGAGCGGCGGCATCTTCGCGAGTCTGCCGTGGATCGTGTCGTTGTTCCTGACTCCCGCCGGCGGCGCGCTGTCGGATTACTTCGCGGCCAGAATGGGGCAGCTTCGCGGGTGCCGCGTGGTTGTGGTCGGCGGCTGGATGGCGTGCGGCCTGTTCATTGTCATGGGGGCGACGGCGGACAGTCCGTACCTGGCGGTTGCGGGCCTTTCTCTGGCTGTCGGCTTCATTCTGTTCACCGAGGCTGCCTTCTGGTCGAGTGCCATCCATGTTGCCGGACCGCGCGCCGGAGCGGCCTGCGGTATCATGAACATGGCGGGCCTGTTTGGAGGCGTCATCTCCACGCCCCTCGTCCCGGTGCTGGTCGCGCGCTTCGGCTGGGTATTCGCCATGACCGTCGCGGCGGTTGTCGCCGTTACAGGAGCCCTCATATGGCTGCTGATCAGGGACGATGCCCGATTGCCACCCCGTGCCGTGAGCCTCAGCGTCCCTAATCCCTGATCCGAGGACCTCTGCCCGTTACCCTTAGAGAACGTCAGACATGTCAAACGAGCGCCTGAACCTCCCTTTTACGGGCATCATGTCGTTCTGCAAGCTGCCGGTGCACACGCACCTCGAGACCCTCGACGCCGACGTCGCCATCATCGGCGCACCATTCGATCTCGGCACACAGTACCGATCCGGCACCCGCTTCGGCCCGAGGGCCATCCGCAACGCGTCGGCACTCTACGCGCTTCGGGATATCGGGTACTTCGATCACGAGCTCGACACGATGTTCCTGGAGGGCGTGAGGATGGTCGACTGCGGCGACATCGATATGCTGCACATGCGGCCGGACGTCTGCCTCCAGAACATCCACGACGCCATCCGCGGAATCGTCTCGCGTGGGGCTCTGCCCGTCGTGCTGGGCGGCGACCACTCGGTGCCCATCCCGATCCTCCGCGCGCTCGAGGACCGGGGTCCGCTGTACGTCATCCAGATCGACGCTCACCTGGATTTCGTCGACGAACGATGCGGCATTCGAGACGGTCACGGCAACGTCATGCGCCGGGTGGCCGAGATGCCGCACGTGCAGGGCTTCGCGCAAATAGGCGTGCGCGGGCCGGGGTCGAGCGCCCCGTCGGACTTCGTGGACGCGCGGCGCATGGGCGGCGTGATCATCGGGCCGCGCGCCTTCCGCCGGGCGGGCGTGGATGGCGTCCTGGCGCGGATTCCGGACCGAAGGCGCTACTACGTCACGATCGACGTCGACGCCTTCGATGCGGGCCTCGCGCCCGGGTCCGGTTCACCGTCATTGGGGGGGCTTGGCTACTATGAAGTCATCGACCTGCTGCGCGGCGTGGCGGCGAAAGGAGACGTGGTGGGCTTCGATTTCGTCGAAGTGGCCCCACAGTACGATCCTGGCGAGGTCACCGCGCAACTGGCCGCGAGAGTGATCCTGGATTTCCTGGGCGCTATCTTCCATGAGCGCGAGCAGCGCAGCAAGGCGCGCGCCGTCGAGGCTGGGGCACAGACCGGCTCGTGACGCGCCGTCCGGCCAGCCCCGCCGGCAATCGGACGCAAGCGGATCGTCCTGCGGATCGCGCTGTGCCCGGTGGCTCGCCCGTGACCGTGATCACCGGCGGAGGAAGCGAACTGGGTGAGGCGCTCGCGCGAGCCTTCGCGGCCGCGGGGGCCAGCGTGGCACTCCTCGACATCGGAGGCGGCCTCCGGCGCGCCCGAGCGTTCGCCCGGCGGCTCGCGCCGCGGGTCGTTGCCATTCCCTGCAATCTCACCCGGGCGGCCGACATCTCCCGCGCGTTTCGCGCCGTCGCTCGCCAGTGGGGCGCGGTTGACATACTCGTCAACAACGCGCACGTTGAGGGCCCGACCTGCCCGGCGGAGCGAATCTCCCGTACGGAGTGGGAGCACACCCTTCGGGTCAACCTCACCGCGGCATTCCTCTGCGCGCGGGAAGTGATTCCACTCATGCGCGATCCGGACGGCGGATCCATCGTTCAGCTCGGGTCTGTCGGTGGCCGGATGGCCTATACGCTGCGCCTCCCCTACTCGGTCTCGATCGCCGCGCTCGGGCAACTGACGCGCGTCCTGGCGGCGGAGCTCGGAGCCCGGCACATCCGTGTGAACTTCGTGGTCGCCGGTCCAGTGGCTGGAGCGACCGTCGATGAGGTCATCCGCCGGCGCGCTCGCGCGAGCGGTCGCAGCGAGAGCGCCGTCCGTAATCAGTACCGTCGCGCGAGCGTCATGAGAACGATGGTATCCGCGCGAGACGTCGTCAGCCTGGTGTGTTTCGTGTGTTCTCCCGCGGCGGCTCACATCACGGGCCAGACGCTCGAAGTAAGCGCCGGATGGATGGCGGACACGCTGTGAATCAACGGCGCGCGCAGCCGTTGAACGTCAGCGGCTGATGTTCACCTCACCAAGAACTCATCCGGATCTCATTGTGGCCGATGGGGACCCGGCGGACCGTATGGGTGCCGGCCATCACGTAAGAGGGGTGTTCATGGCGAGATCGCGTGGCACAGGGAAGGGCGGTTCCACGACGGCGCCCTCCGAGACCGCAGACGCGCGATTCCTCGACCCGGCGCTGGACCGGGTCACGATCCGGCCCGATGAAGACATCGACCGCGCCGAGCTGGTGCGGCTGTACCGCGCGATGCGGCTGTCGCGCACGTTCGAGCACAAGCTCGGCGCGCTGTACAGGCAGGGAAAGATCGTCGGCGCCGTCTATCTCGGCATGGGCCAGGAAGCGATCGCGGCCGGGGTGGTCAGCCTCCTGCGCGAGGGAGACTACTTCTCGACCGTGGCGCGAGGGCTCTCGGGCTGGTTCCTGCGCGGCGTCGAACCGAAGCACGTGCTGGCTCGGTGGTTCGGCAAGGACATTCCTCCGGGGCATGGCCGGGAGCTCGGCCTGTTTCTGGCCGATCTCGAGCAATACGGTCTCGCGCCGTATCACAACGGATCGATGGCGTCCTGGATTCCTTCCGGCGCAGGCTTCGCCCTGGCCTTCAAGTACCGCCGCGAGCCACGCGTGTACGCCGCCTTGACCGGCGAAGGCGCGACGAGCCCAGGTGACTTCTACGAGGGGTTGAACTTCGCCGCTCTCCACAAGCTGCCGCTCGTCGTCATCGTCGAGAACAACTGCTTCGCGTATTCGACGCCGACGTGCCAGCAGATGCCGGTGGCGAACGTGGCGGACCGGGCGCCGGCGTTCAACATTCCCGCCGAGATCGGGTTCGGCAACGACATCTTCGAGGTGCGACGGCTCGCGCGGCGGGCGCTCGATCACGCGCGAAGCGGCCGCGGACCGTACCTCATCGAGCTCAAGACATTCCGCCAGCGCGGGCACGGCGAGCACGACGACATGGCGTATGTGCCGCAGGCGCTGCGCAGTTTCTGGGAGCGGCGGGATCCGCTCCGGCTGCTGGTGGAGTACCTCCGCGGCGAGGGCGGCTTCACCGCGGAAGGGATCGACGCGATCGACGAGGAATGCCGGACGATCGTCGAGGCCGCCGTGCCGTACGCAGAGGCCCTGCCGATGCCAGACCCCTCGTCGGTGACCGCGCGGCTCTTTGCGCCATGAGCGTCCGAACCTACCTCGAAGCGATCTCCGATGGTCTCCGCGAGGAGATGCGCCGCGACGCCAACGTCATCCTCCTCGGGGAGGATATCGCCGTCTTCGGCGGCGCGTTCAAGATCACGCGCGGGTTCCTCGACGAGTTCGGCGCCGAGCGCGTCATCGACACGCCGATCAGCGAGAGCGGCTTCGTCGGTGCGGCATGCGGCGCCGCGATCGAGGGGTTGCGCCCGGTCGTGGAGTTCCAGTTCGCGGATTTCATCGCGTGCGCGTTCGACCAGATCGTCAACTACGCGGCGAAGGCCTACTACCGCTGGGGCACGCCGGTCCCCGTGGTGTTTCGCGGCCCTTCGGGCGGAGGCTTCCGGGGCGGGCCGTTCCACTCGCAGAACCCCGAGGCCTGGTTCACTCACGTACCAGGCCTCAAGGTTGTGCAGCCCGCCACGCCGTACGATGCCAAAGGCCTGCTCAAGGCGGCGATCCGCGACAACAATCCCGTCATTTACCTCGAGCACAAGCATCTGTACCGGCGGATACGCGAAGAGCTGCCCGACGAGGACTTCACCGTGCCGCTCGGCGTCGCCGATCTGAAACGCCAAGGGCGCGACCTGACCATCGTGACCTACGGCGCCATGGTGCACGAGTGCCTGACGGCGGCCGAGCGTCTCGCCGGCGCGGGCGCGGAGTGCGAGGTGATCGACCTGCGAACGCTGTGCCCTCTCGACAAGGAGTGTTTCCTTGCGAGCGTGCGGAAAACGTCCCGGGCGCTCGTGGTCTACGAGGCGCACCTCACCGGCGGGTTCGGAGGCGAGGTCGCGGCAATCATCGCACAGGACGCATTCGACGCGCTTGACGCGCCGGTGACGCGCGTGGCCAGTCTCGACGTGCCGGTGCCGTTCAGCCCACCCCTCGAAGACGCCGTCCTGCCGAATGCAGACAAGATCTACCGCGCCGCCGTCGACGTCCTCGAGTACTGAGCGGCGCGAGACCAGGTGATCCGATGACCGAGTCCGGTGCCATTCACGTCGTGATGCCGCAGATGGGCGAATCGCTGGCGGAGGGAACGATCGTCCGCTGGTTGAAGGCGCCGGGCGACCGCGTGGCACGCGACGAATCGCTCTTCGAGATCTCGACGGACAAGGTGGATACCGAGGTGCCCGCTCCGGCCGCGGGCGTGCTGACGAGCATCCTGGCGCGCGAAGGCGAGACCGTTGCCGTGGGAGCACCCGTCGCGGTCATCGAGGCCGAGGGCGGTGACCCTTCTCGAGCGGCAGCGGGAGGCGTTGCGCAACCGTCGGCCGCCGCTGACGAGCCGCCGGGCCACTTCAAGGTGTCGCACCTGCCGCAGCTCGTGTCGTTCCGGCGCGACCAGCCGGCGGGGCATGCGGTTCGGTCCGCGGAGAGACCGGCGCGACACGAGCGAGCGATCGTCCGGCCCGTGACGCCTCCCAACCGAAGCTACAGTCCCGCGGTGCTCGATGCGGCACGCCAGGGCGGCGTGCCGCTTGGACGGCTGACGAGCCTGCACGGATCCGGACGCGGCGGCCGGGTCACCAAGCGCGACGTTCAGCGCTTTCTCGAAGACGCGGGCGTGGACGGGCCTGCGTCCGCGCCGGCGATCCACGCGACGGCGCAGAGTGAGGTCGATATGACGGCGACCGTCGCACTGCTCGACACCCGCCGCGACGCGTTCCGCGAGCGGACGGGTGCGCCGTTGACGGAGACCGTCATGGTCGCCGCCGCCACGGTTCGCGCGCTGCGTGAGTACCCGATCCTGAACAGCTCGGTTGTCGGCGACGCCATCGCTTTCAAGCCCTTCGTGAATCTCGGCGTGGCGGTGGCCTTTCCGGACGCAGACACGCTCGTCGTGACGGTGGTAACCCGGGCCGAGGAACTGGCCCTTCCAGGCATCGCGCGCGCCATGCACAGCGCGGTCACCCGGGCGAAAGCCCGGCAGCTCAGCCTCGAGGATCTGGAAGGCGGCACGTTCACGCTGACAAGCCCCGGCACGTTCGGAGCCATGCTCAGCACACCCATCCTTCGTCAGCCTCAGGTGGGCATCTTGAGCCTCGGGGCGGTCCAGCAGAAGGCCGTCGTGATCAACGATGCCATCGCCGTGCGTCCGGTCATGGCCATCGCCCTGACGTTCGACAGCCGCGTCACGGACGGCATGGTGGCGTTCCGTTTTCTCACCCGCATCCGTGAGCTGCTGGAAGCGCCGCCAGACGCGTGGCGTTCAACCATCCACGGCAACCCCGGCACGGCCCGGCTGGTCAATACCGTGTCCGGGCCGTGAGGATGTCCTCCGCGGCGGCCTTGACCGCCTGCCGCACGGATTCGGGAACACGTGGGGAGAATTCACCGACCGTGACAACCCCTTCCGCGATGCCGTCGACATGCACCCGGCCATCCAGGCGGCTCGACCCGATGGCAGCCTCGTAGATCATGGTCGCCGGATCGGCCAGCACGGCGCCGATATGCGCCTTCGGCGCCGCCTTGCTTTGGTCGGTGTACAAACCAATGACCATGGCTCCCTTGTCTTCGGCGGCCGTGAGGACCCCGACGTCGGCGGCGTCGAGCAGATGCCACACGACGTCGGCGTTGTCGCTGATGAGCGCCAGAGCGGCCTCTCGCGCTTTCTCGACGTCGTCGAACGAGCCGGTGAAGGTCACCCGCACGTCGATGGACGGATCACCGCGCGCCGCTCCCGCCTTGAAGCCGCGCACCGCATCCTGAGCAATCGGGATCGGCTGGCCCGACACGACCGCCACTGTCTTCGACTGCGACATGTGAGCAGCCAGCACACCAGCCAGGTATCCCATGTCGCCGTAATTGATGGCGAGCCCCGTCACGTTGCCACCAGCCTTGGTCGCGTTCGCCACGACAAACTGCACGCTCGGAAACTCGCCCGCGACCTGCATCGCCGCGTCCAGGTATTCACCGCCACCCCCGATGATCACAGTGAAGCCCCGGCGAGCGTAGTTGCGAAACACCTCGGTCTGCTGGTCCTGGGTGACGCGCTCGGTGTATGCCACGCGCACGCCGTCCTTCCCGGCGCGCATGAGCCCGCTGTATACCGCCTGGTTCCAGGACTGATCATCGATGAGACCTGGCAACAGGAGCGCCACGGTCCTCGGCCGGGTCGAAGGGCCCGCCGACGCGTCGTCGGCCCGATCGCCCCGCTCGGCGGTCTGCCCGCACGCGACCGCGAGGACATAACCGATCATGACGAGGGGCGCGGCTCGCTTCATACCCGTCCTCCATTGGGATCGAGCGTCGATGCACGTCAGGGGCGCTCTTTCTCGGACGAGCGCAGATCGAAGGCCCTCCGGACATGCCGCACGAGGTGCGCGATGCAGTCCTCGAGCAGCATGCGGCCGGCGGAAGCGCTCGCCCGTGAGGGGTCGGCGAGCACGCCCGAGCGGGGGACGAGGTCCGTTGGTTGCGGGTATTCATCGTACACCGGCAGCTCGCCGGCGGCGTCGGGCCGGATCTCTGCTCGATGCACCAGGTCGGGCCGGACGGCCTCCATGACGGAGGTCTCGATGTGCGCGGCATGCTCGAGCGCCCAGCCCGGGAAGCCGTCAGGAAACGCGGCGTCCAACGCGCCTTGACTGATGGCTTCCGCCCACAGCAGCTTCACAATGCGGACCTCGCGTGCGCTGGAGTCCTCCAGCGTGAGATGGATCGCTTCGTGGAGGAACATGTTGTTCTCGTAGTGGCCATCCAGCACGACAATCCGTCTGGCGCCGTGCCGTACGAACGCGCGCAGGATGTCGCGCGCGAGCCCGACCAGCGTCGCGCCGCTCAGGCTGGTAGTGCCCGGAAAGATCTCGCCGCCACCGCTCTTCGGCGCCGATCGATATCCATAGCTCACGCACGGCGCGACGATGGCGCCGAGGGCCTCTCCCAGTCGAGCGGCCACGTACCGCACTTGAAAGGTATCCGTGCCGAGCGGCAGGTGGGGGCCATGCTGCTCGGTCGATCCCACCGGCAGGATCAGGATGCTCTCGTGGATGCGCGCCGAATACTGCGGCCACGTCATCTCCTCCATGAGCACGGGGCGTTCCCGTGGCATTCGGCTCCCGTCTGCCACTGCTGGGCGAGTCGGCGGACTGGTCACACGGGGGCCCCGCTCTCGACTTCCGGCAGGCCCACACGTCTCAGGAGTCTCTGAAAGCGCGCCTCATCCCGCAGCGTTGACAACCTCGGCTCGACCCGCATGAACACCAATCCGGTGGCGCGTTCGGCATGTGCCCGTTCGAGCCAGGTGAGGGCCTGGTTCGTCTCGCCGAGGCCGGCGCAGATGAGCCCGAGATCGTATGGGGAGACGTACGGGTAGCTCGAGTCGGTCCGGAGCTGGGCGAGCGTCTGGCGGGCAAGAGACTTCCGTCCGGACACGGCGTACATGTGCCCCCTGGCGGCTATCAGCTGGGAGCTCCCTCCCGAGTAGATGATCGCGTCGTTGCACTCCGCCAGCGCCTCCCTGAACTGGCCCTTCTGTTCAAAGGCGAGCGCCAGCCCCCCGTGGGCCGGCATGAAGCTCGGGTCGAGCTCGAGCGTTCGACGGTACTGCTCGATCGCCCTGTCGTATTCACCGGCGAAGTGCAGGATCCACCCGACGGCCTCCTCGATGATCAACGAGAGCGGGTCGAGCTCCTGAGCGCGCTTGATTTCCGCCAATGCCTCGTCCAGGCGGCCTACCGCCGCCAGGAACACGGCGTACCAGTGGTGGGCATTCGCGTGACGCGGGTTCAGCTCGATCGCGCGCTCGAACTGCCGCTCCGCCGCAAGCGTGTCCCATTCGTAGAAGAAACTCACGAAGCCGAGCGACGTTCGCGCCTCCGCGAGCGCTTCGTCGATCTCCAGCGCCTTGAGCGCCGCCGCCTTCGCCTTCGGATAGGCGTCTCCTGGCGGGCCCACGTAATACCCGAGCATGTTGTAGGAGTCGGCCAGACCGGTGTACGCGAGCGCGAAGCTGGGCGCCTTCGCGATGGCCTGCTCGAAGTAGGCAATTCCTTTTTTGAGGGCTTCAGCCGTCCGTCGGTTCCAGAAGAATCGCCCTCGAAGGTATTCTTCGAGCGCCTGCAGGCTCGCCGGCTGAGACAGGCGCCATGAGGCACGCTCCCGGAGCGTCAGCCTGATGCGCACCTCCGTCGCGATGGCCCGCGCGACGGCGCTCTGGAGCCCCAGCGGGTCGGAACATTCGCGCTCATAGCTTTCCGCCCACAGGTGCAGGCCGCTCCGCGCGTAAATCAACTGGGCCGTGATGCGCACGCGCTGCCGGCTCCAGCGGGTCGATCCCTGCAACACCACGTCGGCGTTGAGCGACTGTGCCATCTGGGACGTGCTCTGCTGGCGCTGTCTCGCGCCCGCGAGCGCGGCGCGCGGCACGAGCCGCAGCGCGCAGATGTCGGTCAGCTCCGGGAGCAACAACTCGACCAGCCCATCGGTGAACTGCTCGTGGAGCGGCTCGTCGCCGACCACGTCGAAGGGCACCAGCGCGAGCACCACCCGGCGCTGGCGCCGCCGCTGACGCCACTCCTGGTGCAACGCCTGGTCCGACGAGGTCGCGCCCCGCAGTTCTTCGACTGGCATCACGAACCGGTACCCGGCCCCTCGAATCGTCTCGAGGTACTGCGGCCTCCGCGGATTGTCGCCGAGCACGATGCGAATCTGCCGCACGCAGAAGTTCAGGCCGTGCTCGAAGTCGACGAACGTCTCGTCGCCCCAGATCTGGTGGTGGATTTCCTCGCGCGCGACCACCTCGCCCGCGCGGCTGACGAGCAGCGCGAGCACCCGGAATGGCTGCTGCTGGATCCGCATCCGCGCGCCGAGCTTGCGCAATTCGTCGCGCGACAGATCCAGCTCGAAGCGGCCGAATCGGAAGCCGATCATGCCCGGCAGCGCGCTGATCATCGTCGCTCCCGTCCCAGGGCCGAGCCCGTTGGCCGACTGCGCCAGCACCGTCACTGTTCGACCGTGCCAGCACTGTAAATGAGGATGGGTGTGGATACTAGCGCCTCATCTTGAACTTATCAAGATCTCACTCTCAGCTCATCTGCAGGGCCGCCCGCTCGCGGCATCGTAGGCGCCAGCACCCGCACGCTTAATGGCCGAGGCGGACCCAACCCGCCCGCGCAGGGAGGACACGTGATATGTCGGGCGACCGTCTGAATCTTCCGTTCACCGGCATCATGTCGTTCTGCAAGGTGCCCGTGCACACCGACCTCGAGACCCTTGATGCCGATGTCGCCATCATTGGAGCGCCGTTCGATCTGGGCACGCAGTACCGGTCCGGGACGCGCTTCGGTCCGAGAGCCATTCGGAACGCTTCGGCGCTCTACGCCCTTCGCGACGTCGGTTACTACGATCACGAGCTCGACGCAATATTCCTCGACGGCGTGAGGATGGTGGATTGCGGCGACGTCGACATGCTCCACATGCGCGCGGACGCCTGTCTCCAGAACATCGAGGACGCGATCCGGCGCATCGTCGCCCGCGGCGCGCTTCCTGTCGTGCTGGGCGGCGATCACTCGGTTCCCATTCCTGTCGTGCGCGCGCTCGGTCCCATGGGGCCGCTGTACGTCGTCCACATCGACGCCCACCTCGATTTCGTCGACGAACGCTTCGGGATACGCGAGGGTCACGGCAACGTCATGCGACGGGTGGCCGAGATGCCACACGTGCGCGGGTTCGCGCAGATCGGCGTACGCGGACCCGGATCGAGCGCCCCTGGAGACTTCGCTGACGCGAAGCGCATGGGCGGCCTGGTCGTCGGCCCGCGGGAAATTCGCCGCAGCGGCGTGCAGTCAGTTGTTGCGCGACTTCCTGACGGGGCACGCTACTACGTCACCATCGACGTTGACGCCTTCGATGCGGGCGTTGCGCCAGGCTCTGGCTCCCCGTCCTGGGGCGGCCTGGATTACTACGAGGTCTCGGACTTGCTCCGCGGCATCGCCGCGAAGGGCCACGTCGTCGGCTTCGACTTCGTCGAGGTGGCGCCGCAGTACGACCCCACTGAAGTGACCGCCCAACTGGCGGCGCGCGTCGTCCTGGATTTCATCGGGGCGATCTTCCATGAACGGCAGAAGCGTTCCACGCGGATCGACGTGGTTCGAGCCCAGGTGTAGACGATTCGAATCGCGCAGGAGGCCGGTCCATGACTCCAGCCCTCATAACAGCAACGATGTCCGTGCTCTTCTTCCTGACCGTCTTCGCGCCCGTGCCTGTGCATGCCCAGGTCGCAACGGCCGCGACCGGCACCGTCTCCGGCACGGTGACCGATTCAAGCGGCGCCGTGATCGCCGACGCCGAAGTGATCCTGATTTCGTCCGAGTCGGGCGCGGTTCGAACGGTCATGACCGCGCGAGATGGCCGGTATCTGTTTCCAGGTATTCCGCCAGGCTCGTACAGCGTGATGGTCGCGAAAGCCGGGTTCCGGCAAGCGGCGCTCCGCGAGCTGAACATCAGTGTCGCGCGAAGCCACGTCGTGGACGTCACGCTGGAAGTGGGTGAGGTCACCGAAACCGTCGAGGTTGTCGGTGGCCTCGCGCAAGTCGAGCTGCAGAAGACGGACGCGTCGATCGGGAACGTGATCGAGAACCAGCGCCTGATGCTGCTGCCCAGCACGAACCGTGACGCCAGCTCGTACTTCGAGCTGCAGCCGGGCGTGGCCCCGCGACGGAGTGCCAACAGCGGCGGAGCCGTGGCAGGCGCGCGCAGCGATCAGGTGACCTGGATGCTCGACGGCATGGACGTCAGCGACAACAACCAGGGCCGGCTGGGCGGCGACCTGGCGCTCGCGGCCCCGGCGATTCCCGTCCCGAGTGAAACCGTCGAGGAGTTCAGGACGACCGTGAGCAGCCCCAACGCCACGTTCGGACGTGCCGCCGGGGGACAGTTCACGCTCGTGACCAAGCGCGGCACGAACCAGTGGAAGGGATCGGCCTACGAGTATCACCAGAACGACGCCCTCAATGCGAATACCTGGGATCGGAACCGGCGCGGTGAGGCGAAGCCGCAGCTGCGGGACAATCGGTTCGGGATGACGCTCGGTGGACCCGTCCAGCGCGATCGATCGTTCTTCTTCTTCGGCTACGAGGGGCGGCGGTTTCCGCGCTCCGAGGAGTTCTCCCGAATCGTCCCAACGGACTCGCTCCGCAACGGGATCCTGCGCTTCCGCGATGCATCGGGGAACGTGGTCGATTACGACCTCGCGCAGTCACTGCAGTGTGGCATCGTGGGAGGCCAACCGTGCGACCCGCGGCGGCTGGGCATCAGCCCGGTGGTCCGCGAACTGTTCAACGCCGTGCCGGCCGGCAACGATTCGTCGCTCGGTGACGGGCTGAACACCACCGGGTTCCGCGACGTGGTGCCCACTGACTTGAACTCGAACTATTTCGTCCTGCGCCTCGACCACACGTTGAACTCCAATTGGCGCCTCGAAAGCCGGTTCTCGTATGCCTGGTCCGAGATCGGGCTGTCGACACCTCTCGATCTCCGCGGCGGCCCCGGCAACGTCGTCTCCCAGGGGTCGCGCCCGGACAGATTGCGCTCGGGCCTTGCGGCGCTGGTCGGACAGATCTCGCCGCGGCTCCTGAACGAGTTCAGATTCGGGTGGACGAAACCGCTCTGGAAGGAGCAGCGTCCTTCGCCGGTGCCGCTTGTGTCCGGAACGAACATCGCGCTCGACTTCGCCCGCATGGACGAACCGGTCGACCAGTTTCCCCGCAACCGTTTTCAATTCTTCGACGAGGAGACGTTCCAATTCATCAACAATCTGACCTGGCTCAAGGGCGCGCACACGATCCAGACCGGCGGGTCGGCCCGCCAGATTCAGTTCATCAACACGCGTGGCGACAAGTTCGCGGCATTCAACGCCATCGTCGGACAGCTCCGCGGCGGACCCTTCTTCACGGTGTCGCCCGCGAACCGCCCGCCGACCTGCAGCGCACAGCTGACGACGAACTGCCTGCGTCCTGGCGACGTGACCACGTGGGGCGATTTCTACGCCGGCACGCTGGGCATCGTCGACAGCATCGCGGGGATGGCGGTCCGCGATGGCGACTTGAACAACCTGCCCCTTGGCACGCCCCTGCAGAATGACGCGTCGCAGTTCGCCTACGAGCTGTACTTCAACGATACCTGGCAGCTCCGGCCCACGCTCACGCTGGGCTACGGCCTGCTGTACAGCTGGCAGACGCCGGTTGTAGAAAAGTTGGGGCGCCAGACTATCCTCGTCAACAACGACACCTGCAATCCGGCCGACCTGACAAGCTGCCCACCCATCTCACCGCAGGCGTTTCTCGAGGCACGGCGCGAGGCCGCCAGTGCCGGGCA
>JBOGIW010000362.1:0-6053 GCA_050748045.1 Vicinamibacterales bacterium
GCGGCACGACGTCCCGCGTGCCGCGCGCCTCCGTCGTTGTCGCGCTCGGCGGGTTGAGATTTCCGCCGCGAGATCTCGAGCACACGCTCGCCCAGCAGACGCTGGTGCTCGAGGCGGCTCGCGAAGCCGCCGAGGGCCTGACGCTCCCGCGGGATCGGACGGCGGTTCTCGTCGGCATGGGATGCGACCCGGAGGTCGCCCGATACGGCGCGCGGTGGCGGATGGCGGACTGGGCCGAGGCGTGGTCGCGCGACACCGGAGGCATCGCCGATCCGGCGTGGACCGTGCGTGCCCGCGACGCGATGCAGGCCGCCGTGGAGGCGGCGACGGTCATCGGCACGATGCCGAACATCGTGGCCAACCGAATCAACAGCCAGCTCGATCTCGCCGGGCCAAGCCTGACGGTGTCCGCCGAAGAGGCGTCGGGGATCACGGCGCTCACGTCGGCCGCGCGTGCGCTCGGCGCGCGCGAGATCGACGCCGCGCTTGTCGGCGCGGTGGACCTGTCGCACGAGATGGTCCACTGCACGGCGCTTCGAGCCCTCGGCGTGACGAAGGCGCCCGGAGACGCCGCGGTCGTCCTGGTCCTCAAGCGGCTCGAAGACGCGCGGCGCGACGATGAGCCTGTCTACGCCGTGCTGCAGGAGGGCGACGGTGAGGCGCTCGCGCTCGGGGACGCGGGGCCAGGCGGCATCGACCTCACGGCAGCCTTCGGACACGCGCACGCGGCGAACGGCTTGCTGCATGTGGCCGCCGGCGCGCTCGCCTTGAGATACGGAGCGAAGCTTCGCGCCGGCGCCGCCGCGACACCGTGGTCCGGCGTACGCGCCGTACACGTCGGCGTGTCGGTACTGGAAGCGCCTCCGGTGTCGGTGCGCCTTGTCTCGGAATCCGAGGCGCCATGTGTGTTCGACGCGTCGCCTCGGAGCGCCCCGTGCGCCGGCACCGATCGGCACGGCGTGCCGGCATCGCCCGGCGCGACCGGTACCCACCTGACCCTCGCTGCGCATCCCGCTGCGCCGCGCCTGCCGGATCTCGTCACGACGGGACAGGTGATGGCTCGGGCGCCGATGCTCCCGCCCGTCTCGCTCGAACGAGCAGACACCCCTCGGGCAGCGCCCGAGTCGGGAGCTGCCGTGCAGGCGGCGACGCCTGCCGTCGAGCGGCACGCCAGGCCGCCGTCAGCGCCCGCGAGTCGATCCGCGGCGGCTGTCGCCGTGATGACCTCCGAGCCGGGGGCGATGACGGGCCTGCTCGAGCGTGTGGCGGCGCACCACGCCCAGCTCGGAGCGCTCCACCGCGATTTTGTTGCACAGCAGTCCGCGATCCATCAACGCTTCCTCGCCCTGCGGGCAATCGAGGAGACCACGCTCCTGCGAGCGTATGGGGCCGTCCTTCGAGGAGTGCCCGGCGCCGTCGCGCCACGTGTGCCGCCGCCGGTGCCGGCGGCCCCTGCGCAGGTGGAGGCGACGCCTGTGCTGCCAGGGCCGAAGTACGACCGCTCACAGCTCGAGATCCTCGCATCGGGTCGCATTTCGTCGGTGTTCGGACCCTTGTTCGAAGCGCAGGACGCGTATGACCGGCAGGTCCGCATGCCGGAGGCCCCGCTGCTGCTCGCCGACCGAGTCGTCGGCATCGACGCCGTCGCAGGCTCCATGGGCACGGGAGTGGTCTGGACCGAGACAGATGTCCGCGCAGACAGTTGGTACCTCAACGAAGAGGGTCGAATGCCGGCCGGCCTCATGATCGAGGCCGGGCAGGCCGACCTGCTGCTCATCAGTTGGCTCGGCGTGGACTTGCTCAACCGCGGCCGGCGCGTCTACCGGCTGCTCGGCTGCGAGCTGACATACCACGGACCGCTTTGCGCTCCCGGCGACACGCTGGCGTTCGACATCCACATCGACGATCACACCACGCAAGGCGACGTCCGCCTTTTCTTCTTCCACTACAACTGCCACGTCAACGGCACGCGGCGGCTGACGGTTGGTCATGGCCAGGCCGGGTTCTTCGCCGACGAGGAGCTCGTGAATTCGGGCGGCGTGCTCTGGGACTGCGCGGAGGAGCCGTGCCGCGACGATCGGCGACTCGATCCGCCTGCGGTCATCTGCGCGTCGCGCGCCTTCGACCGCGTCGCCCTGCGGGCGTTCGCGGAGGGGCGGGCGTTCGACTGCTTCGGCCGCGGCTGGGAGCCGACCCTGGCACACGTGCGCACGCCACGCATCACCGGCGGGCGCATGCTGTTGCTCGACGAGGTCACACGCTTCGAGCCCGGCGGCGGGCCATGGGGCCGCGGCTATCTTCGCGCGGAGACACCCGTCACGCCTGACGACTGGTTCTTCACCGGGCACTTCAAGAACGATCCCTGCATGCCGGGCACGCTGATGTTCGACGCGTGCCTGCAGGCGATGGCCGTGTACCTCGCCGCGATGGGCTTCACGGTCGATCGCGATGGCTGGGCCTTCGAGCCGGTACCCGAGGAAAAGTGCCAGATGCGCTGCCGCGGCCAGGTCACGCCCGCGAGCAGGCAGCTCGTTTACGAAGTCTTCGTGTCCGAGGTCGTCGCCGAGCCGCTCCCAACGGTCTTCGGGGATCTGCTCTGCACGGTGGACGGCCTCAAGGCGTTTCACGCGCGGCGTGTCGGCCTTCGTCTCGCGCCTGACTGGCCGCTCGAACACTGGATGCAACTCGGGCCTCCGGCCACGCAGCCAACCGGCGCTCTTGTCCCGCTGCGGACGTTGGCGGGCCTGCGCGGGCACGCAGAACCGAAATCACCGGCGGCGGTGAACGGATTCGCGTTTGGCTACCGGTCGCTCCTCGCCTGCGCCTGGGGCCGGCCGTCGACGGCCTTTGGCGCCTTCTACGCCGCGTTCGAAGGGCCGCGCCGTGCGCCACGGCTGCCGGGCCCGCCCTACCATTTCATCTCGCGCGTGGCGACCATCGACGGGCCGATCGGTGGGATGAAGCCGGGCAGCTCCGTCGAGGTGGAGTACGACGTGCCGGACGCGCAGTGGTACTTCGAGCAGAACGGCACGCCCACGATGCCGTTCTGCGTGCTGATGGAGGCCGCCCTGCAGCCGTGCGGGTGGCTCTCGTTGTACATCGGCAGCGCGCACGCCAGCGAGAGCGACCTGCTGTTCCGCAACCTCGACGGCACGAGCACGCTTTACGAAGAGCTGCTCCCGGCGGCGGGAACGCTCCGGACACGCGTCATGGTGACGTCGGTGTCCCAGACAGCCGAGATGATCGTGGAATCGTTCACGGTCGAGTGTTTCCTCGGCGAGCGTCGCATCCTCGAGATGAGCACCGTCTGCGGGCTCTTTCCGAAACAGGCGTTCGAGAACCAGGTCGGCCTTTCGCCACCGGCCGATGCGCGCGCGCGCCTCGACCTGCCGTGCGAGCGCGCGGTGGACCTCTCCGCTCGCCCGCCGCGGTATTGCGGGGGCGCGCTGCGGCTGCCCGGTCCGATGCTGCTCATGATCGACCGCGTCACGGGCTACTGGCCCGACGGGGGCGACGCCGGCCTCGGATACCTTCGCGCGGAGAAGGATGTGGACGCGGCGGCGTGGTTCTTCCGCGCGCACTTCTTCCAGGATCCGGTCCAGCCCGGCTCGCTTGGCATCGAGGCGATGTGCCAGTTGCTGCAGTTCTACATGCTGGAGCGGGACATGGGCTCGGGCGTGCCGCGCGCGCGATTCGAGCCCATCCTGCTTGGACGCGCCGTCACCTGGAAGTTCCGCGGCCAGGTGGTACCGAACGCCCGCACGGTCACGATCGAGATGGAGATCACCGAGGTCGGCCAGGACGCGCGCGGCCCCTTCGTGATGGCCGAGGCGTGGCTGTGGGTGGATGGCCGGCGGATCTACCTCGCGAAGAGCCTCGGCATGCGGATCGTGCCCGGCACACGGGCTCCCGCGATGGGGCGGGCGTGCGCCGCCGAGGAGGTGCTCGATCCGGCAAAGGACCGCTGGTTGGCCGATCACTGCCCGACATGGACGCTGCCGGTGCTGCCGATGATGTCGATGGTCGACCGTATCGCGGGGGCGGCGTCCGACGACGCAGGCGAAGAGGTCGCTGCGATCGAGGACGTGCAGCTTCACCGCTGGCTGCCGTGTCCGGGAGGCGCGCTGCGCCTCCGCACCGACGTCGCTGGCGAAGGCTGCGCGCGGAGAGTCAGACTGCTGGCGTGGCGCGATGCGGCCGACGCCACGCTCTCGCGCTTCGAGCCGGTAGCCTCGGGGCTGGTGCGCCTCGGGCCTCGTCTCGAGGCGCCGCGGCCGTTTGCGCCCCTCGCCGACCTCGTCCCGGTGGGTGATCCGTATGCCAGCGGAAGCATGTTCCATGGGCCCGCGTTTCAGTACCTCACAGGGCTGCGCCGGGGGGCGACAGGCGCGTCGGCGATTCTCCGCGCGGAGCGCGGGAGTGTCCCGCGCGGTCATCTCCACCAGGGTCTCCTCGACGCGGCGACGCACGCGATCCCGCACGATGCGCTGTGGCAGTGGTCGTCGCAGGTGCCGCGCGGCGTCGCGGCCTACCCGCACCGCATCCCGGAGATGCGTGTCCACGCGCCGCTTCCGGACTCCGGTGAGGTACACGTCGAGATCCGCTTCGCGGGGTTCGACGGCGACCTGCGGTTGCCGGCGTTCGACATCCAGCTCCTGTCCCGGGCCACGGTGCTCGTCTCGTTCCGTCTGGTCGGGATTCTGCTGCCCACGGGGCCCATCGGCTCCGCGCCGCCCGACGCGCGGCGCGCGTTCCTGCGCGATCGGCGCTACGTTCCAGGCCTGTCGCTCTCCAGCTTCGATGGCACGACCACGCGCCTGACCGAGGCCACCGTTCAGCACAGCAACTGGCTGCCGGGCAACATCGCCCGAATCTACGCCCTTCCGTCCGCGCGCGGCGGGCTGCTGTCGGCCGAAGTCGCCGTACGCGAACACGTGGCGCGGCGCGCCTTCGTGCATCCCGCGACCGTGGAGATCGAGCCGGACTTCACCGGCGCGCGCGCCGCGATGCGTCCCCTGCGGCGGCACGCCGTGCACCTCGCCCGCTCGGGAGACGTCGTCGAGGTCGCCGACGCCGGCCCGCCCGCTCGAGATCTCGCCCCCGTTCGCGCCTACTGGCGCGACCGCATCGGCGTCGGACCGTGGCCCATCGAGGACCTGTACTACGGGCTCATCGCGCGGTTCGTCGGGGACGTGGTGCTCGCCGACGCCGAGGCCTTCGCGCGGGTGCGCGGCCGGAGCTGTCTGTACCTCGGCAACCACCAGGTCGGGATCGAGTCGTTGCTGTTCAGCGTGATCGTCTCGGCGCTGTCGAAGACTCCGACCATCACGCTGGCGAAGGCCGAGCACCGATCCAGCTGGCTGGGACGCCTGATCGCGCACAGCGTCGCGTACCCGGGCGTGACGGATCCGAACCTCATCACGTTCTTCGAGCGCGAGGACCGCGAGTCGCTCGTCGCGATCGTAGGCCAACTCGCCGCCGGCATGCGGGCCGGAGCCAGGAGCGCCATGGTCCACGTCGAAGGGACGCGTTCGCTCGCATGCCGCCGCCCGGTCGTGAAGATGAGCTCGGCCTTCATCGACATGGCGATCGCCGTCGGCGCGCCACTCGTGCCCGTGCGGTTCCTGGGCGGGCTCCCGATAGACGCCGTGACGACGCGGCTGGAGTTTCCTCTCGGCTTCGGGCGGCAGGACTACTGGCTCGGACGCCCGATCCTGCCGGAGGAGCTCGCGGGGCTGCCGTACAAGGATCGCAAGGACGTGGTGATCGCGGCGATCAACGGCCTGGGCCCGGATCTCACGGCCGAGACGCCGGCCGCGCCCGATCCCCAGTTTGGCGCGGCCGTCGAGGCCTGGATGGCCCGGACGCGGGCCGCCTTCGAGGACGCAGTCTTCTTCATTACGCTCGCGACGCTCGACGACCCCGGCGACGAGGTGCGCGCACTGTGCGATGGCGCGCGCGCCGGACGGCTCGTGGTCAACGGCGATCCGCGCGGAGAGTGGCTCGCGCGCCTGGCGGAGGGGCTCTTCGGGCCCGACGGGCCAGAGATCAGC
>JBOGIW010000363.1:0-3485 GCA_050748045.1 Vicinamibacterales bacterium
CTTCAGCGCCGCCAGCTCTTTCTCCAGATCCGCGAAGCGCTCGTACGCGTCCTTCCCCACCTTCTGGTCGGCCTGGTTCAGCATCCGGACGATGTTCTGGAACTGGTTGATGAGCACCGGCTTCGGATAGGGCGCCGCCGCATCCACGAGGCGCGCCCAGATGCGCTGCGCGGGGTGCTGATACGTCACGAGGCTCACGTCCTCGCCCGCTCCCGGCGCCGCCGGCGTCTTCAAGCCGGCCTTCGTCAACGTCTGCTCCATGCGCGTGGAAAGACGACGCGCGTCGGCAATCGCGGCGTTGACCTTCAAGAGGAAGTTCTGCTGCTCGACGAGGTCCGGGACGGTCACGTTATCCTTCATCACGCGCGGGTCGACTTCCACGCTGAACGTTACCACCTTCTCGGCGCCGCCGGCGGTCAGCTTCGCCGTGTACTGTCCGGGAGCGACCATCGGCGGCATGCCGCCTTCGGTGGCCCAGCGATAGTCCCACAGGAACCGGTTGTGTCCCGCCTTCGTCGTCAGCACCGTGGCGCCGCCGCCGCCCCGTCGCGGCCCACGCATCGCCTGCGTTTGCTGCGCTGCGCCCGGCGCTCCCGCAGGCTGCACGGTCCGGACCGTTCGGCCGCCTGCATCGGTGATCTCGAGCTTGAGGTCCGCCGGCGCGCTCGATGGCAGGTAGTAGTCGATCGCCAGCGACACCGGCGGGTACTGCGGCACGCTGAAGTCGCCCGGCCTCGCGCCGGCGACGCCGCCCACCGTGTCATACCGGAAGCGCGGGCGCGTCCGCGGCTGCGACAGCTCCGCCGCCGGAATGGTGCCGCGCGCGGCGGTCATCGTCATGTCGCGCGCCCCGGCCTGCCGCAGCGGCGTCACGTCGTCCATGATCCAGAACGAACGCCCCATTGTGGCCACGACGAGATCGCCGCGGTGCACGCGGATGTCCGTGACGGGCGTCGCCGGCAGGTTCTGCTGCAGCGGCTGCCAGTTCTTCCCGTTGTTGAAGGACACGAAGAAGCCGAACTCGGTGCCCGCGTACAGCAGCCCCTCGCGCTCGGGATCCTCCCGGACGACGCGCACCGGATGATCGGCGGGGATCCCGTTCTTCCCGTCGGTCAGCTTGGTCCATGTCCGGCCGTAGTCGTTCGTGAGATAGACGTACGGGTGCAGATCGTGCTCGCGCAGGAAGCGATAGCCCGCGATATACGCGGAACCCTTCCGGTGGGGGGAGTCCTCGATGTTCTGGATGCGCGCGCCGACGAGGTCCTTCGGCGTCACGTTCGTCCACGTCCTGCCGGCATCGCGCGACACGTGCACCGGACCGTCGTTGGCGCCCGCCCACAGCACGCCCTTCTCGTTGCGCGCCTCGGCGAAGGCGTAGAGCGACGAGTACACCTCCTCGCCGGTGATGTCGCGGGTGATCGGATTGCCCGGGATGATCTGGTACTGCGGCTCGCGCGCCGTGAGATCGTCGCTGATGCGGGTCCACGTCAGGCCATCGTCGGTCGTGCGGAAGACGCGGTGACTCGCGTGGTACACGGTCGTCGGGTCGTGGGGCGACAGGTACACGATGGACTGCCGCGGGAACCGCTCCCGGATGTCGTCGGGGTCGTGGCCGTAGCGGTTCTGCGGATAGATCCAGTAGTGCTGCTCCTGGCCGGTCTCGGTGTTGTACCGCCCGATCTCACCCTTGCAGACGCCCCAGATGATCCGGCCGTCAGGCGTCGGCGCGATCTGGCCGGTCTCGCAGCCCGAGGCCTGCGTCCACGACATCGACGCATGGTCGTAGCCCCACGCCACGCGGGGCACGCTGTCGACGACGATCGTGCTGTTGTCCTGCTGCGGGGCGTAGAGGCGATACGGCGTCTGGCTGTCCACCTGCACCATGTACAGCTCCGCGTGCGGCTGGTTCAGGATGGACGACCAGCTCCGGCCGTGGTCGACCGAGACGTTCGCGCCGCCGTCGTTGCACTGCAGGATGATGTCCGGATTGTCGGGGTTGAACCACATGCCGTGGTTGTCGCCGTGCGGCGTCGGGACCTGCGTGAACGTCTTGCCGCCGTCGTTCGACCGGTGGAGGCGCAGCTCGTTCACCCACACCTCGTTCTCGTCCCTGGGGTTCACGTCCACGTAGTGGAAGTAGAAAGGGCGGAACCGGAGGCTCGGGCTGTTGTTGACGATCCTCCACGTGGCCCCTGCATCGTCGGAGCGGTAGAGACCGCCTTCCTCGCGCGGCGCCTCCACCATCGCGTAGACGACCCTCGGGTTGCTGCGCGCGATGTCGATGTCGATTTTCCCGATGAGCGTGCGCGGCAGCCCGCTCGAGAGCCTGGTCCACGTCTCGCCGGCGTCGGTGGACTTGTAGATGCCGCCCTTGTCGGCCGGGCCGCCGCTGATGATGTCCCACCCCTTGCGGAAGCCCCGATAGATGGCGGCGTAGAGCACGTTCGGATTCGACTTGTCGACGGCCACGGTGCGGCCGCCGTGCTCGTTGTCGATGAAGAGTGTCTTCCTCCACGTCTTCCCGCCATCGGTCGTCTTGAAGATGCCGCGCTCGGCGTTGGGCCCGAACGGCGAGCCGAGCGCCGCCAGCCAGACCACGTCGGGATTCGAGGGGTGCACGCGCACCTCGCCAATCTGGCCGCTCTCCTTCAACCCGAGGAACTGCCAGGTCTTGCCGGCGTCGGTGGACTTGTACACGCCGCGGCCGATGATGATGTTCGACCGGATCGCCGCGCTGCCGGTGCCCACGTAGACGATGTCCGGGTTCGATTCGGAGACGTCGATCGATCCGATCGACCCGGTGGCGATCTGCCCGTCGCTCACGGGCGTCCAGATGTTCCCGCAGGTCTCCGTCTTCCAGACGCCGCCACCCGTGGCGCCCATGTAGAACGTGCAGGGCTGCTGGCGGACGCCGGAGATGGCCGTCACGCGCCCGCCGCGATGGGGGCCGACGCTACGCCACTTCAGGTCCTGGTACAGGCTCTGGTGGACGATCACGTTCGAATCGGCCTGGGTCGCGACGGGGGCAGGAACGGCCGCCGCGACGAGGAGCGCGATGACCACGAGGGCAAGCGAGCGAGGGGTGGTGCGCATGAATGACCTCTGAAAAAGAAGCGCTGATCATATACTGCGTTCGCCATGCCGCGGTCGCCGATATCGAGGCGCGCCTTTCTCGGGGCCGGCGCAGCCGTCCTGGCATCCGGCGCGGGGCGACGGGCTCAGCCGTCGCGCACACGGCTGGTGCTCCTCGGCACGGCGGGAGGACCGACGCCGAAGGCGTCACGCGCGGCGCCCGCCCAGGCCATCGTGGCCGGCGATCGCATCTACCTGGTGGACTGCGGGGACGGCGTGGCGCGGCAGCTCGCGCTCGCGGCGCTGCCGGTCCGCCAGCTCCGCGCCGTGTTTCTGACGCACCAGCATTCCGACCACAATGCCGGGTACGGGCCGCTCTTTCTCCTTGGCTGGACCGCGGGCCTGTCGGCGCC
>JBOGIW010000364.1:0-4760 GCA_050748045.1 Vicinamibacterales bacterium
TGGTAGTACCGCTCTCCGGCGAACTGAATCGGCTCGCGAAGCTGATACCACGACTCGCTGGCCGCGGTGACGAGCGGCGGATCGGTGGGACGGCTTTGCACCTGCGCAGCGAGCGGCGACGCCGTCACGAGCGCCAGCCATGCCGCGCTGCTCGTCCCCAGCACCAGGTTCCTCATCATCACAACCCCCCGTGACGCGCGACTCCCGCGCGTCGTGCCGCACACGCTATCTCACAGGCGGGCTTTCTTCAACGGCAGACTGTTCATGACGACACTTACAGAACTGAAAGCCGTCGCGCCTTGCCACGACCGGCGTCAGGAAACATGAAGGCGGGCTGGACGCAGCCGTCCGTATGCCCCGGAAGGGCATACGGACGGTTACGACGTTCTGGCTGGAGCGATATCGAGGAGGACGTCGTCCTTCAACGAGTAGGACTGCGTCAGCGCGTCCGTGAGAACGACGCCGGATGACGTGCCCCATTCGATCGCGCCACGGCTGAAGAAGGAGCCGCGCGAAAAGTACCCTGCCGAGCCATACATGCGGTAGGGCTGCCGCCGCAGCTCGATGCTCACGGGCAGCGCAACGTGGATGCGACCATCGGCGGTGCCGGAGCTGACCACCTCGAGCACCGGGCTCACCGCGCCAGGGTCCGAACTGACGGAAGGTGCTCCATCAGGGCTCCGGCGATGGCTCCAGCGCCTCATCGTCCTCCGGGTTCGGAAGCGTGGAGAGCGGATCGCTGGCGGGGAACGTGTTCTCGATCGTTCTGTCGAGCGCGGCCTCGCGAGTGCGCCGCTCCTGCTCGGGCGTCTGCCGGTCGGGCTCGTCGGCGGGCATGGGTGGTGACGAAACCAGCGAATCGAATGGAGGAGCGGAACGGCGCCCGCGTGAAGCGCTCTACGGCGCGTCCGTGTGGTACCGCGATCGCCGATCGGCAAGAAGCCACGAACCAAGCAAGTCCGTCGGCTTCGCCGTCGCTTTGTCGTGCCCCTCACAGATGTCACGCAGCACGCTGGCCGTGCGCGCATCGCCGAAGTGACCTGATGAGTACCCACAGAGCAGCGTAAGCGAATACAGGCATCCGAGCTCGTTCCAGAGCCGTTCCAGTTCCTGGACGGACGCGAACTCGCCGTGAGCCGCAAGGATGTCAACCATCTCGCCGTAGACGCGCAGGCGCGTCCTGGACTGCTTCGACAAGCGCTCGACGAGACGACCCGTCTTCTGAGCGAAGCGCTCGGGTACCGGACGGCCGTTCCGGAGAAAGGTTGCCAGGGTGGTCGCTGCGTCGAGCACCACCAGGCGTTCCGAGGCGATTTCCTCGTCAACCGGACAGCCGTCGGCGGCGAGTCGCCGCGAGACGAGCGCCCAGTTCTCCGGCCGGGCGATGACGAGCAGCGTTTCTCCGCGCTGCCAGCCCTCGAAGAGGAATGCCGTCACTGTTTCCGTGAGCGATTCGACGTCGTCGAACAGTTGCACCTGGTGCTCGGTGCTCACCTGCCCGCGCGCCACACGCTCATGCTGCCGACTCATTACGACACTCCCCAGCGTACGCCTGATTCGTTCCATCCGCAACAGCGATATGCATGCCGCGCACGCAGCTCAACGTCGAAGCTGAGGCGTGAGTGGCTATCCCGAGCAGATCCGTTCGCGGTCGCCGGCTCGGACGACTCATCCGAGCGAGCGCGATGGCCACGATCCGGCAAGACGTACGGTTCGGGTGCCTGGCTCGCCGCTCGACTATTCCGTACGGAGCGTCGGCTACTTCTTCTTCCCCGTGAACGTCCCATCGCCCAGTTCGCCGAGCCGGACGGTTCCCTTCATCGAATCGCCCTCCACTGTCCCCTCGTAGACGATGGTGAGCGCCGTGCCCTGCGCGTCGACGTCGAAGGACCACCGGGCCTGGTTGCCCTTCACCGACCCGGTGACCTTCGCCTGGCCGAAGGCGCCTTCGTACGTCCCTTCGAGCGCATCGCCGGTCTGCTTGAAGGTGAACGTCGGCGAGCCGCCGCCCGCGCTCGTCTGGACCTGCAGCAGCCACGTGCCGGTCAGGTCCACCTGGCTCTGACCCGAGACGGCCGTCACCAGCAGGACGGCCACGACGGCGATCACCTTCTGCGTCATTGCTCCTCCCCGTCGGCGTTCGTCGCGCTACCGGTTGGCCGTGTGGTCGCCTGATCGACGTCGCGCGTGTAGGCGTAGAAGCCGATCATCATCTCCTCGAAGGTCTGGTCGCCCCACCGCACCTCCGCCTTTGGATCGGGGTTGGCGGGATTCCGGCTGGAGTTGTCGAAGTGGGCGATGCCTTCGAGCCTCGTGCCCTTCGGCAGCGCGAGGGGGGTCTTCAGCCAATACGTCAGTTGCCAGTTGAAATCGTAGTTCGCGACGCGGAGCAGGATCTCGCGCCGCCCATCCGGGTACGTCGCCGTGTAGGTGAAATCCTTGCCGCGGAAATGCATGTGCGGCGTGAGCGAGACGACGTGGATGTCCTCGGCGATCGTGGTCTCGGCGCGCACTTCGTGGGCCGGCTCCCCCGGCGGAATCACGAACCGCGCGTTGATTGTCATTCCCGTGCGCACCGGCGTGAGCGGCGTCTTCTTCGCGAGCTTGAGCCCGATCGTCGTGCGGTCCGTCACGGCCTCGCCAAACGGCGTGTAGTGCATCTGGAAGACGAGCTTCGAGCCGGCCTTCACCAGCTTGCCCGTGCCTTCGCGGAACATGAAGCCGGGCTTGTTCGGCGTGATGCCGCCAAGCTGGCTGCGGATGACGTCGACCCGCGCGCCGGTCGCACCCTGTGGCGGGCCCTCGACGCCCGGCTCGAGCACGGACACGATCACGTGGTGCACCACCTGGCGGTTGCCCGGGCGGATCTCCAGCCCCGCGATCCACTGGTCCTCGGTGAAGCTGGTCGGCACGGTGAAGTAGGTGTACGGCACGACGCCCTGCGCGGGCACCTCGTGCTCGGGAATGCTCAAGACGAGGTCAGGCTCGCCGATGGTCCACCCGTCGGTGAACGCCGGCAGCGGCGGCAGGTCCTGCTCATCGCCTTTCGGCGCGCCGGCATCGACCCACCGGGCGATCGTCTCGACCTCGGCGTCGGGCAGCCGTGCATCGTTGGCGAACTGCCCGTGCGCCGGATCGGCGAACCAGGGCGGCATCTCGCGCGCGATCACCCGCTGGCGAATCGACCTCGCCCACGGACGCACTTCTCCGTACGTCCGGAGCGACATGGGCGCCATCTCGTTCGGCCGATGGCAGTCGACGCAGCGGCGGTAGAGAATCGGCGCGACATCCTTCGTGAACGTTACGCCGGCCGTCGCCTGCGTGGCCGGTGCCTGAGGTGCGGCCGTCAGATCCATCGCCGCGGCCAGGAGGGCGGCCACTCCCACGAACGCCGCGACGGTTACTCCCCGCCTCATCATCGCTCTCCTTCGTGACGGGAACGCGCTCGCCCGAGCGTCGAGGCATGGTCCTCGAAGTCGCAGCCGAAATCAATCGTTTGTGCTATCGTCGCCGACCGATCGGTCGGTCATGTCTGCCATCCCGCCCGTTGGAACCAGCGACGTACGCCCGGCCCACCGGTTCGACGAGGCCGCGCTCGAGCCGTACCTGGCCGAACGGCTGCACGGTTTTTGCGGACCGCTGGCGGTGCGGCAGTTCGAGGGCGGCCAGTCGAACCCGACCTTTCACGTCGCCGCGGCGAGCGGCGCCTATGTCCTTCGAAAGAAGCCACCCGGCCGCCTGTTGCCGTCGGCGCACATGATCGAGCGCGAATACCGCGTGATGCAGGCGCTCGGGGGCACGGGAGTGCCCGTGCCCCCGGTCCTGTTCCTCTGCGCCGACGAGCGCGTGATCGGGACGCCGTTCTTTCTGATGGGGTACGTGCCGGGCCGCATCTTCCGCCAGCCGTGGCTCCCCGACGTGCCGGCCGCCGGCCGCCGCGCCATCTACGCCGAGATGGTGGACGTGCTCGCGCGGCTCCATGCGGTGGACTACGGCGCAATCGGCCTCGGAGATTTCGGCAAGCCGGGCAACTACTACGCGAGGCAGATCGCGCGCTGGAGCGGGCAATACCGCGCCGCGAAGACCGGCGAGGTGCCCGCCATGGATCGCCTGATGGCGTGGCTGCCAGCGAACATTCCCGCGGGAGAAGAGACGAGCCTCGTGCACGGAGACTACCGGCTCGAGAACCTCATCTTCCATCCCACCGAGCCGCGCATCCTCGCAGTGGTCGATTGGGAGCTCTCGACGCTCGGCCACCCGCTGGGAGACCTGGCGTACAGCTGTCTTCCGTACCATCTCGAACCCGACCTGCTGGGCCTGCTCTCGCCGGCCGCTGACACGGCGGGGATTCCGGATGAATCGGCGCAGGTGGCGGCGTACTGCCGCCGGACGGGACGCACCGGCGTTCCGCACTGGACCTTCTACGTGGCCTTCTCGCTCTTCCGGCTCGCGAGCATCCTGCAAGGCGTCTACGCGCGCGGGCTCCAGGGCAACGCCAGCTCCACCCGCGCGCTGGAGCGCGGCGCCGCCGCACGGCGGATGGCAGAGCGTGGGTGGGCGGTCGCGCACGGAGACTAGACGCAGCCGGGATCTATCGCAGCCAGCCACGACGTTCACGAAGAACCCAGCCACGAAGTTCACGAAGAACACGAAGCCGACGAACATCGGACGCCGTGCGCCTGGCCGCCGGAGGCGGCTCGCGTGAGGGCGAGTCGGCGTCAACATGCCGATAGGGTTCGTCGTGCGGCATGTTGGCGCCG
>JBOGIW010000365.1:0-7499 GCA_050748045.1 Vicinamibacterales bacterium
CGTGCCGGCGTGCGAAGGACGCATTATGCACGAATCAGATTGCACTTAGCAATAATTGATATATGTTTTCGCATACGTGCCGATAAAAAGTGCACGATGAACGTCAAAGCATGCCGATCGTGCACAATTGCCAAGCCACGCAGCAGTTTAGATGCCAGCCGTGCGGCGGCTGATTGGCTCCGTGTGCGGCTGAGATGCCTCACGCGTGCAGGCCGACACTGACGAGCCGTCCCGACTCGGAGTCTTGACTCGGACAGACCGTGTGTCGAGAGGGGGTGGGTCTCGCCTCTCTGAGGGTCACGCGTGGTTGCAAAGTAATATCTATGTATCTACACTTATAGATGTGATTACGCAGACCGCCGACCTCTTCCGGCTGCTCGGCGACGGCACTCGTCTGCGCCTCTTGCGCGTGCTCGCGCGCGATCGCTTCAACGTCACGGAGTTGACCGCCATCCTCGGCCTCGCGCAGTCCGGCGTCTCTCGACATCTCGGACTCCTCAGGGACGCCGGCCTCGTCGTCGAGGAGCGCGACGCCGGCTATGCGTTCTATCGTCTCGCGAATCGGCCTGACGGCCCGGTTGACGTGCGTGGGGCGGGTCACGCGGCGTTGTGGCCGCTGCTCGAGGCGCAGTTTGCCGCGTCGGCGAGGGATCGCGCCGTGCGCGCCGACGAGGCGCGGGTGCAGGAAGTGCTGCGCCTCCGGCACGAGAACTTCGAGGCGCACGGCGACGGCCGGCAACTCGTGCCCGGGAGGAGCTGGGCGGCGTGGGCGCGTGCGCTCGGGCACCTGCTCCCGCCGCTCGACGTGGCGGACCTCGGGTGCGGTGAAGGGTACCTCACGATTGAAACAGCCCGCTGGGCGAAGTCGGTCGTCGCGATCGATCGGTCCGAGGCCGTGCTCGACCGCGCGCGCGACCTCGCCCGCCGGCGGCGCGTCGGCAACATCACGTGGAAGAAAGGCGAGCTGACGACGCTGCCGATCCTCGACGCCAGCGTGGACGTGGCGCTCCTCTCGCAGGCGCTCCACCATGCGACGCGGCCCGAGCGTGTCCTCGCGGAGGCGGTCCGGACGCTCCGCCCCGGCGGCCGCGTGCTGGTGCTCGATCTGCGCGAGCACGACCAGGCCTGGGTGCGCGACCGCCTGGGCGACGAGCGCCTCGGCTTCCGGGACGCCGAGCTCGATCGCCTGCTTCGGAACGCCGGCCTCGGCCAGGTCCGCGTGAACGTCGGCGCGCGGAGGACCGGCGATCCCTTTACCGTGCTCATTGCCTCCGGCATCAAGGGGCTGGCCCCGGCGACGCCCTAGAGGCCGGACTCTCATGGAAAACAACATGTCGACAACGCACCGCCTCCACGAGCTGCTCGCCATCCGCATTCTCATCCTCGACGGCGCCATGGGAACGATGATCCAGCGCCACACGCTGACGGAAGCGGACTTCCGCGGCGAGCAGTTCCGCGGTCATCCGCGCGACCTGAAGGGCAACAGCGACCTGCTGGTCCTCACGCAACCGGACATCATCGGCGGCATTCATCGCCAGTACCTCGACGCGGGCGCCGACATCATCGAGACCAACACCTTCACGAGCACCGCCATTGCGCAGGCGGACTACGGCCTCGAGGCGATGGCCTACGAGCTCAACGTCGCGGGTGCCCGGATTGCGAGGCGCGCGGCCGACGAGTGGACGGCGAAGGCGCCTGGCCGCCCGCGCTTCGTGGCAGGCTCGATCGGGCCGATGAACCGCGCGCTCTCGCTCTCGCCCGACATCAACGATCCCGGCCTCCGCGCGGTGACCTTCGACCAGGTCCGCGACGCCTACAAGGACCAGGTGCGCGGGCTCATCGACGGTGGCGCGGACCTGCTGCTCGTCGAGACGATCTTCGACACCCTCAATGCGAAGGCCGCGCTCGTCGCGGCGCAGGAGGTGTTCGAGGAACGAGACGTCGAGCTGCCCCTCATGATCTCCGGCACGATCACCGACCGCAGCGGCCGCACGCTGTCGGGGCAGACCCTCGACGCCTTCTACGTGTCGATCCGCCACGTGACGCCATTCACCGTCGGGCTGAACTGCGCCCTTGGCGCCCGAGAGATGCGGCCGTACCTGTCGGAGCTCGCGCGCATCGCCGAGTGTTACGTCACCTGCTATCCGAACGCGGGGCTGCCCAACGCGTTCGGCCAGTACGACGAGCTGCCCGAAGAGACGGCCCGTCTGCTGCGCGACTTCGCCGACAGCGGATTCGTCAACGTCGTCGGCGGCTGCTGCGGCACCACGCCCGATCACATCCGCGCCGTCGCGAAGGCCGTTGACGGCGCCGTGCCGCGCCCGCGCCCGGCGCATGGCGGATCGCGGACCGCGGATCGCGGATCGGAATTCGCGGATGGCGGATCGCGGATCGCGGATCGCGGATATACGCAGCTCTCGGGCCTCGAAACACTGACGATCCGGCCCGACAGCAATTTCATCATGATCGGCGAGCGAACGAACGTGACCGGCTCGAAGCGGTTCGCGCGCCTCATCTCGAGCGGCAACCATGCCGAGGCCGCGGAGGTGGCGCTCGACCAGGTGCGGGGCGGCGCCAACGTGCTCGACATCAACATGGACGAAGGGATGCTCGACTCGGAGCAGGCGATGACCCGGTTCCTCAACCTCATCGCGACCGAGCCGGAGATCGCCCGCCTGCCCTTCATGGTCGACAGCTCCCGGTGGTCGGTTCTCGAGGCCGGGCTCAAATGCCTCCAGGGCAAGGGCATCGTCAACTCCATCAGCCTCAAGGAAGGAGAGGAGGACTTCCTCGCGAAGGCGCGCACGATCCGCCGCTACGGCGCCGCCATGGTCGTGATGGCCTTCGACGAGATCGGCCAGGCCGACACGATCGAGCGGAAAGTGCAGATCTGCCGGCGCGCGTACAGGCTCCTGACGGAGCGGGCGGGCGTCGATCCGCTCGACATCATCTTCGACCCGAACATCCTGGCGATCGCCACGGGCCTCGACGAGCACAACGAGTACGCGATCAACTTCATCGAGGCGACGCGCCTCATCAAGGAGACGTGCCCGGGCGTGCACGTGAGCGGAGGCGTGAGCAACCTCTCCTTCTCCTTCCGCGGCAACGACACTGTCCGCGAGGCGATCCACTCGGCGTTCCTCTTCCACGCGATCAAGGCCGGCCTCGACATGGGCATCGTGAACGCGGGCCAGCTCGTCGTCTACGAGGACATCCCGCCGGATCTGCTGGAGCGCGTCGAAGACGTGATCTTCAACCGCCGGCCCGATGCCACCGAGCGGCTCGTGCAGTTCGCCGACACGGTCAGGGGCGCCGGCCAGAAGAGACAGATCGACCTGACGTGGCGCAGCGGAACGGTGGGCGAACGCCTCACGCACGCGCTCGTGCACGGCGTGGTGGACTTCATCGAGGAGGACGTGGAGGAGGCGCGCCGCCAGATCTCCCGTCCGCTCGAGGTCATCGAGGGGCCGCTCATGGACGGCATGAAGGTGGTGGGCGATCTCTTCGGCGCCGGAAAGATGTTCCTCCCGCAGGTCGTGAAAAGCGCGCGCGCGATGAAGAAGGCGGTTTCGTACCTGCTGCCCTACATGGAGGAGGAGAAGCGACGGGCACAGGTCCACGGCCGGCGGTCGAAGGTGCTGCTGGCGACGGTGAAGGGCGACGTGCACGACATCGGGAAGAACATCGTCTCGGTGGTGCTCGGCTGCAACAACTACGAAGTGGTGGACCTCGGCGTCATGGTGCCGGCCGAGACGATCCTGCGGACGGCGATCGACGAGCAGGCCGATCTCGTGGGCCTGAGCGGCCTCATCACGCCCTCGCTCGACGAGATGGTGTTCGTCGCCCGCGAGATGGAGCGGCGCGGCTTCCAGGTGCCGCTCCTCATCGGCGGCGCGACGACGAGCCGGCAGCATACGGCGGTGAAGATTGCGCCGGAGTACAGCCAGCCGGTCGTGCACGTGCTCGACGCGTCGCGCGCGGTGGATGTGGTCTCGAGCCTGCTGAGCGCGACGCACAAGGCGGCGTTCGACGCGGCGAACCGCGGGGCGCAGGCCCGCGTCCGCGAGCAGTACGGCGCCCTCAAGCGGCGGCCGATCGTCCCCTACGCCGCCGCGCGTGCCCGCCGGCTGAAGTTCTCGTGGAGCGAGGACACCGTGGCCCGGCCGTCCTTCACGGGCGTGCGACGCCTCGACCTGCCGCTCGCCGACATCGTGCCCTTCATCGACTGGACGATGTTCTTCGCCGCGTGGGAGCTCAAGGGCCGTTTCCCGGCCATCCTGGATCACCCCCAGTACGGGCCGGCCGCGCGCGAGCTGTACGAGCACGCGAGAGCCCTGCTGGATCGCATCGTGCGCGAGACGCTCCTCGCCGCCCGCGCCGTCTACGGGTTCTGGCCCGCGACGGCCGATGGCGACGACATCATCGTCTACGGTGAAGGGAGCAGGGGGAGCAGGGGGCCGGGAGCAGGCCGCGGCAGCGGCACGGAACAGGAAAAGGTCCGATTCAACATGCTGCGGCAGCAGGAAGAGGTGGGCGATGGCCGGCCGTACCGCTCGCTGGCCGACTTCGTGGCGCCGCTCGAGTCGGGCATCACCGACTACCTCGGCGCCTTCGCCGTCACCGCCGGCCTCGGCGCCGACGACCTCGTGCGGGCCTTCGAGCGCGATCACGACGACTACGACGCCATCATCGTCAAGGCCCTGGCCGATCGGCTGGCGGAGGCGTCGGCCGAGTACCTGCACGCGCGCGCGCGCCGCGACTGGGGCTACGGGGCCGGCGAGCGCTTGACGACGGATGAGCTGATCGCGGAACGCTATCGCGGCATCCGTCCGGCCTTCGGCTATCCGGCCTGTCCCGATCACTCCGAGAAGCGGAAGCTCTTCGACCTCCTCGAGGCGGAGCGCGCCGGGATCGCGCTCACCGAGACGTTCGCGATGGCACCCGCCGCCTCGGTGAGCGGGCTCTACTTCGCGCACCCGGAGGCGCAGTACTTCACGGTGGGACGGCTCGGACGCGACCAGGTGGAGGACTACGCACGCCGGAAGGGCGTCAGCGTGACCGAAGCGGAGCGCTGGCTGACGCCGAACCTGGGGTACGAGCCTGTCGTGCTGAATTCCGCAGTCTGAATGCTCGCTTCTGCATCTGCTGCTTCCACACCATCGCCGTGTAGATGCGTGTGCGTCCGCTCGGGTGGTCGTAGAAGATGTACTCTTCCCACGTCGAGGGCTCCATCTTCCGGTACTCGGCGAGCCTCAGCGCGGCCTCGGCGAAGCCGTCGGGCTGCCGCGCCGTGTTCAGTCCGAATACGTCGGCCTCCTGCTCATTCGTGCGGATGATCGTGTTGATGACCGGAAACGCGGTGAAGGTGAAGAGGGTCAGCAGGAGCATGAGGAGCGGAAGCCCGGCGGGATCGCCGATACCCTCGACGCCCCATCGCGGCCATCTGAGCCGCAGGCGGTCGAACGCCCACTGCGCGAAGGCGAAGCTCACGACGATCACGAGCCCCAGGGCCAGCAGCATCTCGTAGACGTGATTGAGCACGTAGTGCCCGATCTCGTGTCCCATCACCGCTTCGACGCAGGGCTGCGAGCAGCGCGCCAGCAGGTTGTCGTTCAGCGTGATCCGCTCGGTGCCGAGCATGCCGCTCACGTTGGCGCTGATGCGGTTCGTCTGGCGCGACGCGTCCACCTGCCACACGTCTGTGGCATGGATGCCGTTGGCCCGCGCCAGACGGAGGATTGGGTCGCGGATGGCCGGATCCTCGAGCCGCGTGTACGTGTTGAAGATCGGCGCGACGAAGACCGGGAAGATCGTGGCGCCGGCGGCCTGCAGCGCGATCAGGAACACCGCACCCCAGATCCACCAGGTACGGGTGAACGTGCGCAAGAGGCGATAGAGCCCCATCAACGCAACTCCCCCGATCGCCAGGCCGAGCGCAAAGGCTTTCGCCTCGTCACCGAGCCACGCGCCGAGCGTCTGCGTGGAGAGACCATACTGGTGCTCGCGAACGTAGCCTGTGTACGCGCTCCACGGCAGCACGACGACCGTCGTCAGCGTGAAGAACATCACCCAGTAGACGGCCACCTGGAAGGCACGGACGCGAGTGAGGCGCGCCGCCGCTTCACGCATGCGACGAGACAGCCCCGTGTGGAGCAGCAGCCACATGATCGCGACCGTGAGGAGCATCCGCCACAGCCCGATCCAGTAACCACCTTCGAAGTAGGCGTCCGATCGGGCGCGTGCGTCCGCGGACAAGCTGGCCAGGTACTCCGCGGTGGCGGCCGCCGCCTCGAAACGGCCGTCCGCGGCGGGCTGAGCAAAGAGGACGGTCGGGGCGATGACCACCATCGCCCCGACGAGCGCGAAGGCGCGAGTCAGCACCCACCGATGATGCCGCAGCCGCACCCGCCGCCGCAATCGCATCCGCCGCCGCAACAGCCCCCGTCCACGTTCGTGGCCTCGGTCATGGTGATTCTCCTTTCACCATCGATAACGGCCAGGCGCCCGCGTTCTTACACTCGATTCCAGAAGCTCTCAGGATTCGGAGCGGGCTCCGAGGTCGGGGCTCCGAGGTCGGGACTCCGAGGTCGGGACTCCCAGTCGGGAACTGGGCCCTCAATGATGACCCAGCTCTGCTCCTGGATTCCCGCATCCTGAATGCGTCGCGTGCCCCTGCCGGCACTCGCAGCGGTAGCAGCCGTGCTCCGCGCAGGTGCCGCACGTCTCGGTGACCTGCCGTTTCAGGGCCTGGTGGGCGCGGTGAAGACGCACGGCGGCGTTATTGGCCGTGATGCCCTGCTCGTCGGCGAAGGCTTTGACCGCGACACCGTCGAGGTCGACGCGGGTAATCGCCGCGGCGTACTCCGGCTTGAGTGTGCCGACGAGGTCGCGGACGCAGGCACAGACGGTCTCGAAGAGCTCGGTGTCGGAGGGCGTGATGCTGTCGTCGCTCTCGGCGAGCACCTGCGCATACGCGCGCTGCTCGGCGCCGGCGCGCCGATAGTGGTCCGCGATCGCGTTCCGGAGCACGCGATAGAACCAGGCCACGATCGACTCAGTGTCGCGGATCTCCGGCGCCCTGGTGATGCCGCGGACGAAGGCGTCCTGGAGGATGTCCTCGGCGACCTCGCGTGAGGGGACGCGGCGCTCGAGGAACGACAGGAACCGCCGGTGATTGTCGACGAGGACCTGGGCAAGAGCCGGGGTGACGACCTGGGTGTCCATATCCCATTAGACGCGCAAACCGCCCCTGGATTACAGCCACGTCAGCCTCGGAGAGCGGCTGCCCGCAGATTCGTGACTGGATAATCGACCCCAAGTACGACGTTACTGCGACCCGCCCTCAGTCAAGACTTCGAGTCAGGACTCGAGTCGGGACTCTGAGTCAGTACGTTCCCGGCCAGCCGACGCTTAGGACCCTGGTCGGAATAGGGTGGTCAGCTTGGGCGTCGAGGCGCCCGCCCGGCAAGGCGCGAGGAGCGCGCATACCGGGAGTATGT
>JBOGIW010000366.1:0-4255 GCA_050748045.1 Vicinamibacterales bacterium
CAGCGCGTGCGCCGACAGCGGCTGCGGCCGCTCGACAATGCTGACCGGCGCGAACGTGTTCATTCGGTGCAGAACGGCGGGCCATCCGGCGGCGTCGTGCCCGGTGCGCGCGACGAGCGCAAGGCCGTGGCAGCTCACGCAGCCCTTCAGATGACGAGTCTTCTCCTCCCACGTGCCGGGGGCGCTCAGCATCCAGTCGGCATTGCTCATCTGCTGGGCCATGGTGAGCCGGTCGGCCTTGCGAAGCGCCAGATCGACCTCCGTCATCCGTGAGGGGTTGACATCCGCGAAGGCCGATCCACTCAACTGGTACCCGACCGCATGGACCGCGATCGCGTACCGACCCGGAGCCAGCCTGTTCGACGGAAAGCTGTAGCGGCCCTCCCGGTCGGTGACGACCGTGATCGTGATGGTGGACCCGGTCCTCCTGGCGCGCACCAGCACGCCCTCGAGTGGACCCTCGTCGGCCGTCACCTGCCCGGCCAGCGCCACGGGGACCGCCGATTCGGCGCGCCCGCCCTGGAGGCGCATGACGCCCAGGCTGGCGACGCCGACGAGCAGGATCGTGAGCAGAAGCAGAACGTGTTTTCGCTGCATCGGGGTTTCCTCGCGCTTGCGCTACCAGACAATGCGCAGCGCCAGCTCCGCCTGCTGGCGTGGTTGCGCCGTCAGGACGCGGCCGAACGAATTGGACAGGGCGTTGACCACCCACCCGCTGCCGAGCGCGCCAAGGTTGTCGGTGCCCAGCACGTTGAAGAGCTGTCCGATCAGCTCGAGCTTCCGGTTCGCGCCGAGCGAGAACGACTTGCTGGCGCGCACGTCGAGGCGGTTGAGCTCGTTGGTGTCGATCTGGCTCTCCGGCACGGCTCCAAGGTCGTTCGCGGCCCGGTACGCGTTGACCGCCGCGAGATCCAGATTGCGATTCCCCTGGTTCCTCGCCGTACCGGGCACGTAGTCCGTGTTGGCGCCGTCCTGGTTCAGGTCGCGACCCGCCCTGGCGGTGAACGGCATCGTCGACCGGTAGGTCCAGACGCCCCCGAACGTGACATCCCACGGCAGCAGCACCGCGCCGCTGGCGACGACCGAGTGGCGTCGATCGGTGTTGCCGGGACCCCAGTCGAGGTCGGGCGTGTAGAAGTCAGTCACGCTCCCGGTGGAGGTGCCACCCTGCCAGTTGTTCTCGGTCTTCGCCAGCGTGTACGAGACCATGTATTGATGTCGGCCGGCGAAGCGTCGGTCGAGACGGACGAACATCGCCTTGTATCGCGCCGTGCCCGCCGACTGGAGCTGAACGATCCGGCCCCAGGTGGGATCCGGCCGCAGGCGCGTCACCGGATCCGGCGTGTTGACGTTGACGTTTGTCGGGAATTCGTCGGTCTCCGTGTACACGCCATCGACGTGAATGGCCATGTTCCGTCCGAGCTCCTGCGAGAATCCGACGCTGCCGGTCCGGGCCGCCGGGTTGCGCAGATCGTCGTCCGCGATCTGGATGTTCGGCGGCGCCGTGGAGGCAAACGTCAGCGGATCCCTGCCCTGGTAGGGATCCGGATAGGTCGGGTTCCGGATGTTGATGCTGGTCTGCCGCAGCGTGGTGTGCTCCGGCCCGAACCACCCGTTCAGGACGTTGTGATAGACGATGCCGTACCCGCCGCGGAGCACCGATCGGCCGTCGTCGCGCGTGTCCCACGCAAAGCCAAGGCGGGGAGCGAAGTTGTTCCTGTCGCCTCGCGTCGAGAAGTCGGTGAACGGCAGAGGTCGCGGGTAGATCCCCATGTCCGCGTCCTCGCGCCACACCTTGGTGTCCACGTCGTAGCGGATGCCCAGGCTGAGGGTGAGGTCGTGCCGCGGCCTCCACTCGTCCTGGATGTAGCCCTGGTAGATGTGATGGAACTGCTGCTTGAACAGCGGCGGGAACGACCCGGTGAATTGAATCGGGTTGCGCAGGTTCGCGATGCTCGCCGCCGTCCCATCGAAGGGCTGGTCGGCCGCGAACGTCCAGGCGCCAACGGGATTGCCCTCGACGTCTTCCTCCTGCGGCCAGCTCTCGAACCCGACGCCGAGCTTGAGCGTATGGGTGCCGGCGGCGTCGAACGTGAGCGACAGGTCGTTCCGGAACTGGTAGATCCACTGCAGGTCGATGTGGAACTGCGCGTTGCCCCACGTCATGCTGGGGAACGTGAACACGGGCGTGATCCCCTGAAACCGCGCGGGAGGGAACTCGCCGACATTCCTCCACAGGGGCTGGCCATGGGGCCCCTGGATGTGGGACTGGCCGCCCCGCATGAAGCGGATCTCGTTCACGGCCCGCGAGCTCAGCACCCAGGTGTGGCCGACGACGAATGAATCGCGCGGAAGATAGATGTCGTCTCCGCCGGCCGCGGCGACCGAGCCGCCGCAGTCCTGGCAGATGACGTCGGCCGATTGCCTCGCCCAACGCACGAAGAGCGACTGATCGGGGTTGATCTGCAGGTCGCCGCGCGAGAAGAAGACCGTTGATTTCGTGCCCGTCAGGATTGACCCTTCGAGCGTCCCGTAGAACTGCGGCTGTCCTGTATTGACCGTGACGAACTGCCGCGGATCCGAGCGCTCGGCGGCGAGGAAGAAATGGAGCTTGTTCTTGATCAGCGGGCCCCCGAGCGCGCCGCCGTACAGGTGTCGCCGGAATTCCGGCTTGGGCGCGCCGAACCGCTCGTGCTGCTCCGTCTCGAAGCGGTTCATCGCGTTGAGGCTCTTGTCGCGGAAGAACTCGTAGGCCTCGCCGCTGAACCGGTTGGTGCCGCTCTTGGTCGCCACGGTCACGATGCCGCCCGTGCGGCCGCCATACTCGGCGGGCGCCTGCGTGACGGTCACCTTGAACTCCTGGATGGCCGACTGGGGGAAGTCCATCCGCGGGTCTCCGCTCTCCGTCGACATGTTCATCGTCCCATCCACCAGGTAGTTGGTGGAGAAATGGGACAGCCCGCCGGCCCCCACGTTCGTATTGGCCCTGCGCGGCGTCACGTTGTCGCCGCCCGTGCCGGGCATGAGGAGCGCGAGCGACACGGCCTGACGACCCTCGATGGGAAGCGTCTCGATCTGCTCCTGCGTAATGACGCTCGCCACTTCGTGCTTCGCGGTGTCGATGACGGGGGCCAGGCCGCTGACGGTGATCGTCTCCTGCAGCGCCTCGATCGTCATCTTGAGGTCCTGCTTCAGCTGCATGCCGATGGTCAGCGTGATGTCGGTGACTTCCACCGTCGCAAAACCGGGAAGCACGGCCGTGAGCCCGTACCGGCCTGGCTGCAGCGCACTGAAGCGGTACTGGCCGTCGCTTTCACTGACCGTCGCCCGGACGACGCCCGTCTCGACGTTGCGCAGGGTCAGCGCGACGCCTGGCAGGACGCCGCCCTGCCCATCGACGATCGCTCCCGATACGACGCCGCTCGGCGCCTGCGCGGCGACGGGAACCGTCAGCCGCAGCGCCAGCATCACGAGCACGAGCGGCAAGGGGCTCGTGCCGAGTCCGCGAGCGAAAACCCTTCGCACCATCACGTCCTCCTCTCACACCGATGGGTCCGAACGCCACCACGTCGCCGCACGGTCAGGGATGCGCAGTCGTCGGTACGAGATTCTTCCGGTTGAACGCCGCCATGAGACCGTAACGTGGCGCCCAAGTCACCAGGGAACTTGTAACATCTGGTAACGTGCGGGACCGGTCACCCGCCGCAGGCGAGTCAGTCGTCGACGACGACGAGGCAGTAGCCGTCGCGGTGCGCCGTACGGATGAAGCGAGGGCGCTGGGGGTCGGGCTCGATCTTGCGGCGCAGCCGCGCGACGAACATGTCGACGGCGCGGGTCAGCGGCGTCTGCTGATAGCGCCAGACTTCGCGCAGCAGCTCTTCGCGGCTGACCACGCGGCCTGCGTGCTCCGCCAGGTAGTGCAGGAGCGCGAACTCGCGCGGATTCAGCATGAGCTCCTCGCCGCGACGCGATGCGCGCATGTCGGCAAAGTCGACCACGACGTCGCCGAGCGTGACCGTGTGGGCCGGCCGCGACGTGCGTCTGAGCACGGCGTGGACCCGAGCCAGCAGTTCGGCCAGCATGAACGGCTTCGTGACGTAGTCGTCGGCGCCGAGCTCCAACCCGCGGATCTTGTCGTGCGGCTGCGTGCGCGCCGTCATGATGATGATCGGAAGGCGCCTGGCGCCGGCGCTGAGGGCCTGGCACACCTGGAAGCCGTCGAGGCCGGGAATACTGAGGTCGAGCAGCATCAGGT
>JBOGIW010000367.1:0-4455 GCA_050748045.1 Vicinamibacterales bacterium
CCAGCAGCCCCCGCACGCCGGCCGGCGGCCGCCGGCCGCGTCCGATCTCGACGAGCGTGCCGACGATCGCGCGGACCATGTGACGCAGGAACCCGTCGCCGGCGACTTCGTACGCGAGCAACCCGCCGCGCTCGACGAGCGCCGATCGCGTCAGCGTCCGTACGGTTGTCGAGGTGTCGCTTCCGGCGCCTTGAAACGACGCGAAGTCGTGCGTGCCCGTCAGCGCGGCGGCCGCCTCCCGCATCGCGGCGAGATCGAGCGCCCCGGGCACGTGCCACGCATACGCGCGGACGAACGGGCTCACGATCGGCCCGTTGGCAAGCTGGTAACGGTACGACTTGCCGCGCGCGCTGAACCGCGCGTGGAACTCAGCGGGCGCCTCCTCGGCGGCGACGACACGGATCTCCCCCGGCAGGCGCGCGTTGAGCGCGCGCAGCACCGTGGCAACGTCGTGCGCGAACGTGACGCAGGCGCTCGCCACCTGCCCTTCGGCGTGCACACCCGCATCCGTGCGGCCGGCGCCGTGGGCGACGACCCGCGCACCCTCGAGCTGCGACAACGCATCCTCGAGCAGCCCCTGGATCGACTCGCCGCGTGCCTGTTTCTGCCAGCCGACGAAGCGGGTGCCGTCATATGTGAGCGTCAGCTTGAGGTTCCGCATTCCGCTCGCCGCGGTCCGGCCGATAAACGTGTCAGCGATTGAAACGGGCATGGACAGCACCGGGGCGCATGACGATCGGCACTGGAAAAGGCCGAAAAGCCCGTTAGTATACATTTTGCAGTCTCGTTGAACTGCCGCACCGACACCACCGTCTTAGACTCTGTTAACTTGCTGGGAGCACGCCGTTTTTCGGAGAACACCGCTTTGAGGAACACCGCTTTGGAGAGAACCGCCATGCGCAGGAGCTTCCTTTCCAGCTGGTCCAAGCTGGCCCTGGTCCTGACCGTCGTCGGGACGCCGGTGTCCGTTTTCGCACAGACGACGCCGAACCCGCAGGCCCCGGCCGCCGCCCCTCAGGCCGCCACCCGGCTGACCGTGGAGGAGGCCGTGAGGCTGGCGCTCGAGCACAACCTGGGCGTGCAGGTGGCGCGGGTGAACCCGCGGGTGGAGGACCTGAGCATCGCGCAGGCCCGGGCGAACTGGTCGCCCACGCTGACCTCGACTTTCGCCAACTCGAGCACCGACACGCCGACGAACAGCTTCCTCTCGGGCGGGCAGGGACCGAAGATCAGCGACGATCGCTTCGCGAGCAACGTGGGCGTCGCCCAGATTCTGCCGTGGGGCGGCAGCTACAGCGTCGGCTGGGACAGCGCGCGGTCGACGACCACGAACCTCTTCTCGAACTTCTCGCCACAGCTCCGGTCGTCGCTGGCGCTGTCCTACTCGCAGCCGCTGCTGCGCAACTTCAACATCGACTCGATCCGGCAGCAGCTCCAGCTCAGTCGGAAGAACCGGGAGATCTCGGAGATCGACCTGCGGCAGACGATCGTCGGCACAACCCGCGCCGTCCGCAACGCATACTGGGATCTGGCATTCGCCATCGGATCGCTCGAGGTGCAGCGGCAATCGCTCGAGCTGGCTCGCGAGTCGCTTCGCAACAACCGGTCGCGGGTCGAGATCGGCACCATGGCGCCGATTGACATCGTGGAAGCGGAGGCCGAGGTCGCGCAGCGCGAGGAAGCGGTCATCCTCGCCGAAGCGCAGATCCAGCGGGCCGAGGACAACCTGCGGGCGCTCATCTACGATCCGGCGATGCCCGACTTCTGGAACATCAGAATCGAACCGGCGGAGATTCCGCCGTTCCAGCCGATTTCGGTTGACGTGGACGGGGCGATCCGTGCGGCGCTGGATCGGCGAACCGACCTGCAGCAGACGAGGAAGACCATCGAGGCCAACGACGTCAGCATCCGGTTCTTCCGGAATCAGACGCTGCCCGACGTGACGGCGTCGTTCGACTACGGGCTGACGGGGCTCGGCGGCACGCAGTTCGTCCGCGGCGAAGGCTTCCCGGGACCGATCATCGGGGAGACGCAGCGCAGCTTCGGGGCGGTGCTGAGCGACCTGTTCGCCAACGACTTCCCCAGCTGGACGTTCACGATGAACATCAGCTATCCGATCGGCACGAGCACGTCGGAGGCGAGCCTGGCGCGGGCGCGGCTGCAGAACAGCCAGTCGCTGGTGCAGTTGCGGAACCAGCAGCTCCAGGTGACCACGCAGGTGCGCGACGCGGCGCGGCAGGTGCAGACGAACCAGAAGCGCGTGGAGGCCACGCGCGCGTCGAGGCTGCTGGCCGAGCGGCGCCTCGAGGCGGAGGAGAAGAAGTTCCAGGCCGGCATGTCCACGAGCTTCTTCGTGTTCCAGGCGCAGCGCGATCTCTCGCAGGCCCGCGCCAACGAGCTTCGCGCCATCACCGACTACAATCGCTCGATCGTCGACTACGAGACGGTGCAGGAAGCGCCGCTCGGCGGCGGGTCGGCGGCTGGCGCGATCAACGCCGGCGCCGGCGGTCAGCAGCAACTGCAGCAGCGGTAGCAGTCGCCGGAGGTCGGGGTGGAGCGCGGCGTGCTCTCCACTCCGCTCTCCGCGATCCGCCCTCCGCAATTCCGCCCTCCGCAACCCGCTCTCCGTTCCCTCCGCACCTTGCATGTCGCCTTTTGCATTTTGCATTGTGCATTTCGCATGTCCCGCGTAAAAATCCTCCGAGTGCCCAAGGTCTCCGTGACGATCATCACCCTCAACGAGGCGGCGCACATCGCGGCTGCCCTCGACAGCGTGTCCTGGGCCGACGAGATTGTCGTGGTCGACTCGGGCAGCACGGATGGCACCGCGGACATCGCCCGAGCGACGGGTGCGCGGGTCAGCACGCGCGTGTGGACGGGATATGCCGACCAGAAGAACCATGCGGCAGGCCTGGCGTCGCACGACTGGATCCTGTCGCTCGACGCGGACGAGCGCGTGACGCCGGCGCTTGCGGCCGAGATCCGGGCCCTGCTGCGCGCCGAGCCCGTAAAGCGTGGGTACCGCGTGCCGCGCGTGACGTTTCATCTGGGGCGGTGGATCCGTACGACCGACTTCTACCCCGACTACCAGGCACGGCTGTACGACCGGCGGGCCGGCCGGTGGCACGGTGAGTTCGTGCACGAATCGGTGCGCGTCGAGGGAGGCGTGGACTACCTGCGGGGGGAGCTGGAGCACTACTCGTTCCGCGACCTGTCCGACCACGTGTCGCGCATCAACCACTACAGCACGCTGGCGGCGCGCCAGATGCACGCGCGGGGGCGTCGCGCCAGCGCGTTCCACCTGCTCCTGCACCCGCCGGCCGCGTTCCTGCGCAACTACCTGCTCCGCCGCGGCTACCTCGATGGAACGGCCGGCCTCCTGATCTCCCTCGTCAACGCCTACTCGGTGTTCCTGAAATTTGCGAAGCTCTGGGAACTCGAACGGTGTTCTCGGTCCACGTAGACAGCGGGCGGGGATGGCGCGGCGGTCAGAGCCAGGTCTTCAACACGGTCACCGGACTGCGCGCCGCGGGGCGTCGCGCGGCGCTCGTGGCCCACCCGTCGGGCGAGCTGTTCCGCCGCATGCAGCAGGGACACGACCTGCTGCCGCTGGCGCCGAAGTCCGACATCGATCTCTCGGCCGCCTGGACCCTGTCGCGGCTCCTGAAGCAGCTCGGGCCGGACATCGTTCACGCACACGACCCCCATGCGATCTCGATGGCCGCGACCGCCTCGTCGATCGTCGGCGAGCCGCGGCCGGCGCTCGTCGCGTCGCGCCGCTCCGAGTTCCGGGTCGCGCACAACTCCTTCTCGCGGTGGAAATACTCGCAGGTCGACTGCTTCATCGCCAGCTGCGAGGCGGTCCGGGAGCAGCTCGTCGCCGACGGCATCGAGCGGCACCGCATCGTGGTCGTCCATGACGGCGTGGACGTGGAACGGATTGCCGGGCTCGCGCCCGCCAACGTGCACGCCGCGTTCTACCTGCCGACGGGGTCGCCGATCGTCGGCACCGTGGCGGCCCTCGCGCCGCACAAGGGCCACCAGCACCTGATCGATGCGGCCGCGCTGGTCGTGCGCGACGTGCCCGACGCGCGCTTCGTCATGATCGGCGACGGCGAGCTCCGGGCGGCGCTCGAGAAGCAGATCCGCGACAAGCACCTCGAGCGGCACATCTTCCTCGCCGGCTTTCGCGCCGACGTCCTCGAGCTGATGCGGGGCTTCGACGTGTTCGCGACCGCTACCCTCCACGAGGGCATGTGCCTCGCGCTCGTGGACGCCATGGCGGCCGGCAAGCCGGCCGTCGCGGCCCGCTCCGGCGGAATCCCCGAAGTGATGGTGGACGGCGAGACCGGATTCCTGGTCGAGCCGCGCGATCATCGCGGCATGGCCGGACGGCTCGTCGCGCTGCTGAAGGACGAGGCGCTCCGGCGGCGCATGGGGGACGCGGCGCTGGCC
>JBOGIW010000368.1:0-2983 GCA_050748045.1 Vicinamibacterales bacterium
GGGCGACTTCGAGCCAGCAGGCCGCTGCCGCGTGCAGGCGCGCCGCCGAAAACCTGTGAAGAAGCGTATAATCAAAGGTTGGCGCGCATCAGGCGTATGGTTACCGAACATCGGGCGCCTCTCTACGGCCGCATCGTGACTTCGTGGCCCAGATGAGGTGCCTCGCCGTCTGCCACAACGAGCTGGTCGTCAGGATGCTGGATGAGATCCTGCTGCCCAGCTTCGAGGTCGAGTTCCTGGTCGAAAACCGAGCTCTCGCCCGGCGTCTCCACGACGCGGGCATGCAGGTGACGGCGGCCGACCTGCGGCGCACCGACACGTACGTCAAGGCCGAGCTCAGCCCCGGCACCTGCGTCATCGTCGAGGACAACGGCCGGCGGAGCATCCGGAAGATCCTCGACGCCATCCGTGACGCGGGCGGGACGCTCGTCTACGTGATCGGCGTCGGGGTGACCGATTCGCGCCAGCGCGAGGACGACCTCAAGTCGCAGTTCGCCGAGCTGAACTACCTGACGTTCGCGGAGCTCTTCGGCACGGCGCTCATCACCGAGTTCGGCCGCTCGCTGACCCGGTTGAAGGTGCAGCAGTACCAGCGGTACTTCAGCGACGCCGAGCGCGTGCTGATCCTCCTCCACAACGATCCGGATCCCGACGCGATGGCCAGCGGGCTCGCCTTGCGCAACGTGCTGCGCCGCACGAAGCAGACCGCGATCATCGGCTGCCTGCAGGGGGTCACGCGGCCGGAGAACCAGCGGATGGTGAAGCTGCTCGACATCGCGCTGGAAGTGATCAACGCCGCCGACGTGCCGGGGTTCGACCGCGTGGCGATGGTGGACGTGCAGCCGCACTACTTCCCGGATCTCGTGGAGCACTGCGACCTGGTCATCGATCATCATCCCGAGCAGCCCGGCTACAGCGCCGTGTTCAAGGACATCCGGCCGCACTACGGATCCACGTCCACGATCCTCACCGAGCACCTGCGTGCCGTGGACGTGAACATCTCGGAGCGGACCGCGACGGCAATGCTCTACGCCATCAAGTCGGACACGCTGTTCTTCAACCGGCAGGCCAACCGCGTGGATCTCGAGGCGTTCTCGTATCTCTATCCGCTGGCGGACGCGGCGCTCATCCGCAAGATGGAAGGGGCGGAAATCACGATGGAGCGGCTGGAGTACGTGCTGCGGGCCCGGCAGAACGGACGCATGGAAGAACAGGTGTTCTGCGCGTTCCTCGGCACGACCGCGCGCGAGGACTTCATCCCGTACGTCGCCGACTTCTACCTCCAGCTCGAGAGCGTCAAGTGGACGATCGCCGCCGGCATCGTCAACGACTCGCTCGTCATGTCGGTGCGCAACCTGGGCTACTCGCGGAACGCCGGCGAGTTCGTCCGCCGCTTCTTCGCCGACATCGGCAACGCCGGCGGCCACCGGGCGATGGCCAAGGCCGTCGTGCCCCTGCGCGCGTTCCGCGAGAAGTTCGGCGAGCCCACGGCCGAGGCCTTCTCGGCGCGCCTCCTCGAGCTGATGACGCAGTTCCTCCACGAGCATCAGCCCGGAGAGCGGCGGCGCGAGATCGTTCGCGCCTGAGCCCCGCCCGAGATCAGGCGAGGGCCTGCTGCAGATCGGCGATCAGATCGTCGGGATCCTCGAGCCCGATCGACAGCCGCATCATCCCGCGCGTCACGCCCGCGGCCTCAAGCTGCTCGTCGGTGTGGCCCCACTGCGACGTGAGGATCGGCAGGCTGCACAGGCTCTCGACGCCGCCCAGGCTGGCGGCCCGCTTGACGATCTGGAGGCGATCGAAGGCACGATAGGCGGCCGCCTGTCCCCCCGCGAGATCGAGGCAGACCACGCCGCCGAAGCCGCTCATCTGCCGCCTCGCGACGTCGTGGTCGGGATGGCCCGCGAGACCCGGATAATAGACGCGCGTCACGCCGGGATGTCCCTCCAGCGCCGCGGCCACCGCCATCGCGCTCGCGTTGTGGCGCGCCATCCGGATCGGCAGCGTCTTGAGGCCGCGCCCGAGCGCGTAGGCGGCCTGCGGATCCATGACCCCGCCGAGCTTCCGTCGCGCCATCGCCACGGGCTCGATGAACGCGTGCCGGCCGGACAGCACGCCGCCCGTCACGTCGCTGTGGCCGTTCAGGTACTTCGTCGCGCTCTGCATCGAGAGATCGACGCCGAGATCGAACGGTCGCTGATTGATCGGGCCGGCGAAGGTGTTGTCGAGGATGCTCATGACGCCGCGGGCGCGGCAGGCGTCGGCGACCGCCCGGATGTCGACGCACCGGAGCGTCGGGTTGATCGGCGACTCGAACCAGACGATCCGCGTCCGCTCCCGGATGACGCCCGCCGGGGCGCGCAGCTCGTCGAGGCTCACGAACCGCGGCGTGATGTTGAACTTCGGCAGGAAATCGGCGAGCAGGTGCAGCGTCCCGCCGTAGATGGCGGAGCTGCACACGACCTCGTCGCCCGCCGCGAGAAACGTCAGCAGCGCGGAGGTCGTCGCCGCCATCCCCGAGCTGAACGCCAGCGCCGATTCCGCTCCGTCGGCGGCGGCCAGCTTCTCTTCGGTCGCCACCACGGTGGGATTCCCGTACCGGGAATAGAGGAACTGCGACGACGTGCCCTGGTTGTACCGCTCGACGGCTTCGGCGCTGTCGAACACGAACGTCGTGGTCTCGTAGATGGGCGTCGTCAGCGCGCCGCCCGGCTGGCGCTCACCGCGATGAATCAGCGTCGTCGAGAATCCCTTGTCCATGCGCGTCTCCGATGTGGAGGTGTTCGCCGCTGGCGCCGACAACGGGCTCGATGAACTGGCGATAGGCATCTTCGTACCCGCGCTCCATCAGCTCCGCGAGCGTCTGCCGACGGTCGGATGCCTGATCATACGCGCCCCTGAAGTCGAGCGGGCCCACGGGATTGTGCGCCGGACAAATCGGGAAGATGCCGTCGAAGCGGAGGCGCGCCTGCTCGATCGCGTC
>JBOGIW010000369.1:0-12823 GCA_050748045.1 Vicinamibacterales bacterium
GTTCTACACGGCAACCGCCTCGGGGGGTATCTGGAAATCCACTGACGGAGGCGCCACCTGGAAGCCGATCTTCGACGACCAGCCGGCTTCCTCGATCGGATCGATGGCGATCGCTCCTTCCGACGCCAACGTGATCTACGCCGGCGCCGGTGAAGCGAACATCCGCGGCAACGTCGCGGCGGGCAACGGCATCTACAAGTCGGTCGATGGCGGCAAAACCTGGACGCACGTCTGGAAACAGGTGGGGCAGATCGGCACGATGGTCGTGGATCCGCGGAACGCCGACGTGGCGTTTGCCGCCGTGCTCGGCCACGCGTTCGGCCCCAACCCGGAGCGCGGCGTCTACCGCACGCGCGACGGCGGCAAGACGTGGCAGCAGGTGCTGAAGAAGGACGAGCGCACCGGCGCCTCCGACGTAGCTCTCGATCCGTCGAACCCCAACATCGTCTTTGCCGGCTTCTGGCAGGCGCGGCGCACGCCGTGGGACATGACGAGCGGCGGCCCGGGCAGCAGCCTCTGGACCTCGCGCGACGGCGGCGACGCGTGGAAACAGGTGACCGGAAGCGGCCTCCCCGACGGTCCGTGGGGCAAGGTCGGCGTGGCCGTGGCGCCGTCCGACGGGCGGCGTGTCTACGCAATCATCGAAGCGGAGAAGGGCGGTCTCTTTCGCTCGGACGATGGCGGCGAGACGTGGACCCTGGCCACCTCCGATCGCCGCCTGCGGCAGCGCGCCTGGTACTACTCGACCGTCACCGTCCATCCCGCCGACAAGGACGAGGTGTGGGTGCCGAACGTGCCGATGCTGAAGAGCACCGACGGCGGGCGCACGTTCAAGCGGGTCAGCGGCATCCACCACGGCGACCATCACGACGTCTGGTTCGACCCGAAGAACCCGAAGCGCCTGATCGCGGCCAATGACGGCGGCGCCGACGTCTCGACCGACGGCGGCGAGACGTGGAACGCGACGCTGATGCCGATCTCGCAGTTCTACCACGTCGACGTGGACACGTCCGTGCCGTACCGCGTGCACGGCGCGATGCAGGACCTGGGCACCTCGTCCACGCCCACCAACAGCCTGAGCCGGAGCGGCATCACGCGAGGCGACTGGTACAGCGTCGGCGGAGGCGAGGCGGGCCATACGGCGTCGGATCCGTCCGACCCGAACATCGTCTATGCGGGCGAGTACCTCGGTTACATCTCCCGCTACGACCATCGCACGCGTCAGGCGCGGCACGTGGGCGCGTGGCCGGAGAACCCGTCGGGACACGCCGGCGAGAAGCTGCGCTACCGCTTCCAGTGGACGGCGCCGATCGTCACGTCGCCCCACGACGCGAGGGTCGTCTACCACGCGGGCAACGTGCTCTTCCGCACGACCGACGGGGGCGGCACGTGGAGCGTGATCAGCCCCGATCTCACGACGAACGACACATCGAAGCAGCAGTGGTCCGGCGGCCCGATCACCGGCGACAACACCGGCGTCGAGACGTTCTGCACGATCTTCGCGGTCGCGGAATCGCCGCGGCAGAAGGATCTCATCTGGGCGGGGAGCGACGACGGGCTGGTGCACGTGACGCGCGACGCGGGAAAGACCTGGAGGAACGTGACGAAGAACGTTCCCGGCCTGCCGGCATTCGGCACGGTCAGCATGATCGAGCCCTCGTGGTTCGAGGCCGGCACCGCCTACCTCGTGGTCGACAACCATCGCCAGGACGACATGAAGCCGTACCTCTGGCGGACCGCCGACTTCGGCGAGACGTGGACGAGCCTCTCCGCCAGGCTGCCGCAGGACGTCTACCTGCACGCCGTGCGTGAGGATCCGAAGAAACAGGGCCAGATCTACCTGGGCACCGAGCGCGGCGTCATGTTCACGACGGATGGAGGACAGGCGTGGCGCGCGCTGAAGCTGAACCTGCCCACCGTGGCGGTGCACGATCTCCGCGTGAAGGATGACGACCTCGTGGTCGGCACGCACGGCCGCTCGATCTGGATCTTCGACGACCTCACGCCGGTCCGCGAGTGGTCGCCGCGTGTGGCGGCGTCGGCCGCGCACGTCTTCCCCGTACGCGACACGATCCGATGGCGCTATCACCGCGGCCCTCGCGAGAAGAACGCCGGGGAGAATCCGCCGCAGGGCGCGTTGATGCACGTCTGGCTGAAGGACACGCCCAAGAGCGAGGTACGACTGGAGGTGCTCGACGCGCGTGACCGCGTGGTCCGCACGCTCTCGAGCATCGCGCGCGAGGCCTGGGGCGCGGCGGAAGACGAGGAGGAGCCGAAGGCCGCGCTGAAGGCGGAGGCGGGGCTTCAGCGCGCGGTGTGGGACCTGCGCTGGGAAGGCGCGACGCTCATCAGGAACGCGAAGATCGACTACGGCGATCCGACCGAGGGCCCGCTCGTCGTGCCGGGCACGTACACGCTTCGGCTCTCCGTGGACGGGCACGAGGCGCGCGCGCGCGTCACGGTGAAGCCGGATCCGAGGGTCCAGGTGTCGCAGGCGGATCTCGAGGCGCACGAGACCTTCGCGCTCGAGGTGCGCGACGCGATTACCCGTCTGGCGGCGAACGTGGGCCGGCTCGAGACCGTGCGCGAACAGCTCCAGGGACACGTGAAAGTGCTCGACGGGGATCGGCGCGCGGCGGAGGTCGTCGGCATGGCGAAGGCGCTCGTCGCCCGGCTCGACGAGCTCGAATCGCGCTGGCACAACCCGGAAGCCGAGGTCGCGTACGACATCCTCGCGCGAAAGGGAGGCGCGAAGCTGTACTCGCGCCTGAGCCCGCTGCTGATGTTCGTGAACGAGGGGGACGGCGTCTCCACGCAAGGCATGCGCGAGGTCTTCGCCGCGCAGCGGAAGGAGCTCGGCGATCTCGAAGGCGAGCTGAAGGGCCTGCTGGACAAGGACCTGGCGTCCATCCAGATCGCGGCGAAGCGGCTCGATCTCCCGTTCGTGGTGGTCAGGGAGTGACGCAACTCGCTGTCGTGGTTCGTTCGGGTCCATCAGCACGAAAAAAGGCCGGCGATGTGTCGCCGGCCTTCTTCGCTGCGTTGGGAGCGTCTAGCGACTGCCCCCGGTGCTATTTGCCATGTATGCACCTCCCGGCCGCGACCGTATGGTGGTGTCCCGCACGACGGAACGTGGTCGCTTCAAGCCTTTGTTTGGCGCCGCGTCGCGATCGCGCGGCGGTATCTCACCATACCACGGGGCGCAAGCGCGTCCTCAGTAATGACGGCGTGGCGGGAGCTCGCATCGCGTAGCAGTACAAACGTCGGGGTTATTCACAACTCCCGACGTTTCGTCTTGACCGAAAGGACGAATGATTCATTGCCCGACTCTGCCGGGTCCTACGACTCCAGCAGCAGATTCCCCGGGTCCTCCACGTACTCCTTCACCTTCACGAGGAACTGCACGGCCTCGCGGCCGTCGACGAGGCGGTGATCGTAGCTGAGCGCGACGTACATCATCGGGCGGATCACGGGCTGGCCGTTCATCGGCACGACGCGATCCTCGATCTTGTGCAGGCCGAGGATGGCCACTTGCGGCGGATTCAGGATCGGCGTGCTCAGGAGCGAGCCGAAGACGCCGCCGTTGGTAATCGTGAACGTGCCTCCTCTGAGATCCTCGAGCGTCAGCGTCCCGTCCTGCGCCCTCTTCGCAACCTCGCGGATGGCCTGCTCCAGCGCGGCGAACGTCAACGTATCGGCGTCGCGCAGAACGGGGACCACCAGCCCGCTCTCGGCGCCGACGGCCATGCCGATGTCGTAGTAGTGCTTGACGACGATGTCCTCGCCCTGGATTTCGGCGTTGAGCAGCGGAAACTGGCGAAGCGCCGCGATGGCCGCCTTGACGAAAAACGACGCGATGCCGAGGCCGACGCCGTGCTGTTTCCTGAACTCCTCCTTGCGCCGCTCCCGCAGCTTCATCACGGCCGTCATGTCGATCTCGTTGAACGTCGTCAGCATCGCCGCCGTGCGCTGCGCCTCGACGAGACGCCGCGCAATCGTCAAGCGGCGCTTGGACATCCGGATGCGCTCTTCCCTGGCGGCGACAGGTGCGCGGAGTGCGCGCGGTGCGCTTGGGGCGGAGGGTGTGGCACCTGGCGCACCTGCAGCCTTCGCTGCCGCCACACCCCTCCCACCGAGCGCCCCCCTTACGTCGTCCTTCATGACGCGCCCCGCCGCGCCGCTCCCCTGCACGGCGCCGAGATTCATGTCGTGCTCCCTGGCGATTCTCCTGGCAGTGGGGGTCGCACGCGGCTCCGCCGTTCCAGGTTCCAGGTTCCGGGTTCCGGGTTCGCGTTCCGGTTCGGTTCCGGGTTCCAGGTTCCGGGTTTCGCGTTCGCGTTCACGTTGGCGTTCCGGTTCTCGTTCCGGTTCGCCATGTCGTGCTGGTTCCCGGTCGGCCGGCTGGGTGGCTTGCTCGGCAGGCCGGGCGGGCTTCGACTCGGCGGCGCCGCTCACGTCGACGACGCCGAGCAGCTCGCCCACCTTAACGTCCTCGCCTTCCTGGCGAGTGATGCTCGAGAGCACGCCGCCGTGCTCGGCGCCCACCTCGAGATCGATCTTCTCGGTCTCCAGCTCGACGACCGGCTCGCCAACCTCGACACGATCGCCTTCCTTCTTCAGCCACCTGGCGACGCGCGCCTCAACCACCGATTCGCCAAGCTGCGGCACAACGATGTTGGACATGGCTCTCGTCTCTAGTCTTCAGTTCTGGGGCCGTAGGAGTTGGGAGTTGAGCGTTGCCTTGGGAGTTGGGAGTTGGGCGTTGAGCGTTGGCAGTTGGGCATTGGGAGTTGGGAGTTGGAAGTTGGGACTTGATTTAGACTGATTTCGACAGCACCAGGGGCGCCTCGACGGGGGCGCGCGACTCGAAGGCCTGTTCCACGAGCGCTTTCTGATTGAGCTGGTGCCAGGCGGCGGAGCCCTCCGCCGGGCTGGCGCTCCGGGCGCGCCCGGCGTAGCGCAGCGGCACGCGGCCCCCGACGAGCCCCTCGAGCAGCGGGCGCACGAAGTCCCACGCGCCCATGTTCTCGGGCTCCTCCTGCAGCCAGACAACTTCCTCGAGCGCCGCATACGACGCGAGCACGTCGCGTACCGCGGCCTCCGGGAATGGATAGAGCTGCTCCACGCGGACGACGGCCACGTGCGGGCTCGTGCCGCGGCGCTCGCTGGCGATGAGGTCCACGTACACCTTGCCGCTGCAGAGCACGAGGCGGCGCACCTCGGCCGCCCGCTCGCGCGCATCCGCATCGTCGATCACGGAGAGGAACCGCCCCTCCTCGAGCTCGCGCGGCGTGGACGCGACGGCCGGGTGCCGGAGCAGGCTCTTCGGCGTCAGGACGAACAGCGGCAGCGGGTCGTCCTCGAGGAGCAACGCCTGCCGCCGCATCAGGTGGAAGTACTGCGCGGCGGTTGTGCAGTTCACGAGCCGCAGGTTGGTGTCGGCGGCCGCCTGCAGGACACGCTCGGGCCGCGCGCTCGAGTGGTCGGGTCCCTGCCCTTCGTAGCCGTGCGGCAGCAGGAAGACGAGCGAGGGCTTCAGCCCCCACTTGGCGCGCCCTGACGTCACGAACTCGTCGAGAATGACCTGCGCGCCGTTGATGAAGTCGCCGTACTGCGCCTCCCAGATGACGAGGCAGTGCGGCTCCTGCACGTTGTAGCCGAGCTCGAAGGCGACAACGCCAGCCTCGGAGAGCGGGCTGTTGTGGATCTCGAACGAAGCGTGCGCCCCGGCCAGCTCCTGCAGCGGGATGAACTGCTTGCCTGTGTTCGCGTCATGGAAAACGGCATGGCGGTGGCTGAACGTGCCGCGCTCCACGTCCTCGCCGGTGAACCGGATCGGGATGCCGTCGGCGAGGATCGTCGCGAAGGCGAGCTCCTCGGCCGTGCCCCAGTCGATCGTGCGCTCGGACGGCCTGTTGAAGACCTGCCCGCGCTTCTCGCGGGCGCGCTCGAGCTTGCGGTGCATCGCGAAGCCCTTGGGCCTCGCCAGGAGCGCCTCGTTGATCGTCCGCAGGCGGTCGATCGGGACGCCGGTCTGCACCGTGCTCGCCACGCCCGCCGGCGCCGGCCCGGCGATGGGCGGCACCAGATCCGCTTCAGGCTCGAGCTCCTCGAGCGCTTGCTCGAGCACGGCGAAGTGCTTCTTCACGAGCTCGTCGGGAGCCGCCTTCAGCGCCTGGCCTGTGGCCTCCAGCCGCTTCGCCCAGATCTCCCGCACGGTCGGATGCGACGCCACCGACTTGTACATCAGCGGCTGGGTGAACGCCGGCTCGTCGCCCTCGTTGTGGCCGTAGCGCCGGTAGCCGACGAGATCGATCAGGAAGTCGCGCCTGAACCGCGCGCGGTACGCCCAGGCCAGCCGCGCCGCCTCGATGCAGGCGACAGGATCGTCGGCGTTCACGTGGACGATGGGAATCTTGAAGCCGCGCGCGAGGCCGCTCGCGTAGCTCGTGCTGTACGACTCGGCCGGCGTCGCGGTGAAGCCGAGCTGATTGTTGGCGATCACGTGAATGGTGCCGCCGGTGTCCCATCCGGCGAGGCGCGACAGGTTCAACGTTTCCGCCACGACGCCCTGGCCGGGGAACGCCGCGTCGCCATGGATGAGGAGCGGGAGCGTGACGCCGCCGTCGAAGTGCGGAGCGCCGGGTGCGTTCGCCGAGGTGCCCGCCGCGCGCGCCATCCCCGCCACCACCGGGTTCACGGCCTCGAGGTGGCTCGGGTTGGGCGCCATCGAGATCAGCAGGCGCCCGCCGCTCTTCTGCGTCCGCGCGCCGGCATGGTACTTCACGTCGCCCGTCCAGCCGAGATCGACGCGGAGGGCCTGCCGCGCGACGGGATCCTTGAACTCGGCGAGGATCTGCGAGTACGGCTTCTGCAGGATATGGGCGAGCACGTTCAGCCGGCCGCGGTGCGCCATGCCGATGAGCGTGTGCCTGATGCCGGCCTCCGCCGCGTCGCAGATGATCTCGTCAAGGATCGGGACGAGCAGATCGAGCCCTTCGATCGAGAAGCGGGTCTTCCCGGGAAACGTGCGGTGCAGGAAGCGCTCGAACACCTCCACCTGCGTGATGCGGTCGAGGAGCTCCTCGGCGTTGATAGGATCGATCGGCGGCCGGAAGCGGCCCGACTCGGCCGCGTGCCGCAGCCACTGCCGCTCCTCGGGCACGAACACGTGCGCGTAGTCGTAGCCGGTCGTCGAGCAGTAGATCCGCCGCAGGCGATCGATCGCCTCGCCCGCGTTCGCCGCGTTCTCGGCCACGGGTCCGCCGACGAGCGACGCCGGCAGGTGCCTCAGGTCGGCCTCGGAGATCCCGTACGCCGCCGGCGCGAGCGACGGATCGCCAAGCGGCGTCGATCCAAGCGGATCGAGCTCGGCGGCCAGATGGCCGTACCGCCGGATCGCCTGCGCAAGGTTGAACGCGGCAACCGCACCCTGCAGGGCACCCGGCGGGACCGCGCCCGGCGACGCCTGGCCCGGCGTTCCGGAATCGGCAGGCATCCACTCCGCAAACGCCTGGCGCGTCACCGGATCCACCGACTCGGGATTCTTCCGGTACCGTTCGTAGAGCTCGAGCACGTACCCGGCGTTGACCCCCGAAAAGTCGTCCAATTTCATGACCGTTCTATCGTACCTCCACTGCTGCAATTCCCCCCTTATCCGCGACAGCTCTGCCTCCCGCTCCCGGGTCCCGCCTTCTGACGATAGACTTGCTAAGCCCTGATCAAGCTCATTGCCATCGACATCGACGGAACGCTGCTCGACAGCCGCGGCCGGATGCCCGACGCGAACCGCTACGCGATTCACGACGCGGTTGCCGCCGGCATCCACGTCGCGCTCGTCACGGGCCGCAGCTATCCCTTCGCGCGGCCGGTGGCCGACCCGCTCCCCTCGTCCGTGACCCTCATCGTCAGCAACGGCGCGATCGAGCGTGGCATGGACGGGACGACATTCGCACGCCGGCTGCTCGACCGTGACGTGGCGCGCGAGGTCCTCGTCGCCACGCAGCCGTTCCGCGACGCGGCGGCGCTCGTCTTCGACCGCGACACGGAGCGGCAGGTCGTCTTCGAGACGATGGACTGGGAGCAGCCGAACCGGAAGGGCTACTGGTCGAGGAACCAGTCGCTCATCGATCGGTCGGTGCCGCTGGAGCTGGCGCTCACCGAAGACCCGATCCAGGTGATGTTCAACGGGGCCGTCGGCGAGATGCGGGAGGTCGCCGTGCTCCTCGATCGCGCGGCTCGCGGCTATGTCGTGTCGCTGACCGAATACCAGCAGCGCGACTTCTCGCTCGTGGACATCACGTCGCCGGAGGCGACGAAAGGACGCGCGCTCGCCTGGCGCGCCGAGCAGCTCGGCCTCGAGCGACACGAGGTGATGGCCATCGGCGACAACTTCAACGACCTCGAGATGCTGGCGTTCGCCGGGCGGGCCGTCGTGATGGCGAACGCCGTCGAGGAGTTGAAGACGCGCGGCTGGCACGTCACGGGCGGGCAGGACGAGGCGGGACTGGCCGAGGCGATCCGGCGCTTCGCCTTGCCCTGACCGGCTAGGGCTCGGTCTCGGCCTCCGCCCGGTCGTACACGACCTTGCCGTCGAAGATCGTCACGTCCACGACCGCATCGAGGACGCGCTCCGGAGGCGCCGCGAAAATGTCGGCCGACAGGATGACGATGTCGGCGAGCATGCCTTTGGCGAGCGTGCCCTTGCGCTGCTCGTCGAACGACGCGTACGCCGCGCCGCTCGTGTAGGCGTCGATGACCGCCGTCAAGGGCAGCCGTTCTTCCGGCATCGATCCGCCCTCGGGCAGGCCGTCGGGGCTGAGGCGGTTCGTCGCGACCTGCAGGCCCAGGCGCGGATCGAGCGTGACGACCGGCCAGTCGCTGCCGAAGGCGAGCCGGCCGCCAGCCCTGGCGATGCTCGTCCATAACCAGGCGTGCGACGCCCGCTCCGGCCCGAGGTTCTCGCTCCACACGGTCCCGAGGCTCGGGTCGGGGTTCGCGTGGAACGGCTGCATCGACGCGATGACGCCGAGCGCCCCGAAGCGCGGCACGTCGGAGGGGTCGATCGACTCGATGTGCTCGATCCGGTGGCGCCGCCCACGGGCAGGCTCCGGGTTCGCCTCGGCCGCCGCCTCGAAGGCGTCGAGCGCCATCCGGATGCCGCCGTCGCCGATGGCGTGAATCCAGATCTGCCACCCGCGCTCGTCGAGCCGCGTGACGATGCGGTTGAGATCGGCCGGCGTGAAGGTGGGGAGGCCCTTCGACGGCCGGTTCGCATACGGCTCGATCATCGCCGCCGTGTGCGTTTCGATGACGCCGTCCACCATCAGCTTGACGGCGCCCGCCTTCAGGAGCGGGTCGTCGGGGTACTTGCGTCGCGTCTCCTCGAGGGTCACCGCATCGGCCTCGATGAAGGCGGGGCCCGCGGACAGCGCGTGATACACGCGCACCTTGAGCTCGTTGCCGCGTCGCAGCTCGTCGAGGAGATCGATTGCGCCGGCGGTACCGCCGGCGTCCTGCACGCTCGTCACCCCGAGGCGGTGCGCCTCGCGGATCCCGGCGCGGATGGCCGAGAGCCTCGCGGCGCGGTCGGGCTGCGGCAGCACGCCGTCCATGAGGCGCATCGCCGCTTCCTTAAGGACGCCCGTCGGCTCGCCCCGGGCGTCCTTCACCACGACGCCGTTCTTCGGACTCGCGGTCTTCGACGTGATGCCCGCCAGCTTCAGCGCGGCGGTATTCGCCCAGCCGCTGTGCGCGTCGTACGCGATCAGGTAAGCGGGACGATCGGGGACGACCTCGTCCAGGAACTGCCGCGTCGGCAGGCCGCCCGTGAAGGCGGTGTAGTGCCAGCCCCGGCCGGTGACCCACGGCCGTCCGGTGTTGGCCGCGGCCCAGCGGCGCACGTGGGCCGCAATCTCGCCGGCCGTCGTGGCGTCGAGCAGGTTGATCTCCGACAGGCCGAGGCCGGCGGACAGGAAGTGGACGTGCGAGTCGTTGAAGCCCGGCACGACCGCGCCGCCGTGGGCGTCGATGACGGTCGTCTGCGGCCGCCGGAGCCGCTTGATCTCGCGGTTCGAGCCGACGCGAAAGATGGTGTTGCCGCGGACCGCGACGGCCTCGGCGAGCTCGCCCTCGCCGTCGCCGGGATACACGTTGCCGTTGAAGACGATCAGGTCGACGGGCCCCTCGTCGTCACGCTGGGCGCGCGCGATGATGCCGGCAATGAGCGTCGCGACAACGATGGAGGCAACGATCAGCGTGGTGACCCGGGACGCCATCCGCCGATTCTATCGTGGGTGGTTGCCGGTTGGTAGTTCGTAGTAAAGTCCCCGGACCGTGACACATACGGGCACAACCGCCCTCCCCCGGCCCGGCCCGGCGGTGCATGGGCCGACGCTGCTCCCGCCGGCCCGGAGAGGACATGGCCCTGACTACCACCCCCGCGGCTTCTGAGGCCGACGCGCAGCTCAATCGGGCGATCGGCCTTGGCGGCGCCACGCTGCTCGTCATCGGCAACGTCATCGGCACCGGCATCTTCCTGACGACCGGCATCATGATGCAGGAGCTGCCCTCCCCGTCGCTCGTGCTGCTGGCCTGGGCGGCGGGCGGCGCGCTCGCGATGGCAGGAGGTCTCACCTACGCCGAGATGGGGTCGATGTTCCCCCGCTCCGGGGGCCTCTACGTCTTCCTCACGGAGGCCTACGGACCTCCCGTGGGGTTTCTCTTCGGCTGGGCGTGCGTGCTGGTCATTCTGACCGGCAGCGTCGCGGCCGTCGCCGTCGGCTTCGCCGAGTACTTCAGCTACTTCTTCCCGGCGCTCGGGACCGATCGCGCCATCCTGTCGATGGCCGTGCCGTGGGGCACCTGGACGCTGAGCGCCGGGCAGGTCGTCGCGGCGATGTCGATCGTCGTCATCACGGCGATCAACTACGTCGGCGTCCGGAGCGGCAACCGGACCAACATCCTCATCACGGCGGCGAAGGTCGCCGCGCTGCTGGCGGTCCCGGTCCTGGCCTTGATGTATCTCCGCGTGGACCCGGCGTTCGTGCCGGTCGTGCCGCCGGACGTGGCGCGACCGCTCGTCTCGTTCGGCGTGATCATGATTGCGGTGATGTGGACCTACGAGGGGTGGTACTACGTGGCGTTCGCGGCGGGCGAGATCCAGGACGCACCGCGCAACCTGCCCCGGGCGCTGATCTACGGTACCGCGGCGCTGGCGGCGATCTACGTCGTCGTGAACCTCGCGTATCTGGCCTCGCTCACCGTTGCGGAGATGACGGGCGTGGTCCGGATCGCGGAGAAGGTCGTGACGGCCCTCGTCGGCTCGATTGGCGCGAGCGCCGTGGCGGCCACCGTCGTCGTGTCGGCGTTCGGCTGCAACGTCGCCGCGGTCATCGCCTCGTCGCGGACCTGCTTTGCGATGGCCGCGGACCGGCGGTTCTTCCCGGCCGCGGCGCGCGTGCATCCGACGTATCGCACGCCGCACGTCGCGCTCCTCATCACCAGCGCCTGGTCGGCGTTGCTGACGCTGACCGGGGGGTACGAGGCGCTCTTCACCTACGTCACGTTCGCGTCGGTGCTCTTCGGCACGCTCGGAGGCGCGGCGATCTTCGTGCTCCGCGCCCGGCGGCCCGATCTGCCACGTCCCTACCACACACTCGGGTACCCCGTCATTCCCGCTCTCTACATCCTCGGGTCGTTTGCGCTCGTCTGGAACACGCTGATGGAGCGGCCGACAGAATCAATCGCGGGGCTCGGGCTCGTGGCGCTGGGGCTGCCGTTCTACGTGTACTGGTCGCGGGGCTCGACGCGCGGCGCGGGCGGCGATCGATGAGGTTCGCGATCCTGGGATCGGGCGCCGTGGGCGGCTACTACGGCGCGAGGCTGTGGCAGGCCGGCCACGACGTGACGTTCATCGCCCGTGGCCGGCACCTCGACGCGATCCGGCAGCACGGGTTGGAGATCAAAAGCCCGAGGGGCGACGTCGTGGCGCGTGCCGCGGCGGTACAGGACACGGCGACGCTCGGCCACGTCGACTGCGTCGTGCTGGCAACCAAGACGTACGACAACGCGTCGGCGGTGCCGATGCTGGCGCCGATCGTCGGCTCCGAGACGAGCGTCCTCACGCTGCAGAACGGCGTGGACAGCGTGGACGAGTGTGCGGCCGCCGTAGGGCGTCACGCCGTGCTCGGCGGCTCCGTGTACGTGGCCACCGCTGTCGAGGCGCCCGGCCTCATCGTCCAGACGGGCACCCATCAACGCGTCGTCTTTGGCGAGATCGCCGGTGCCGCCGGGGCAACCCTCTCGCCGCGCGTGGAGGCGATCCGCGACGCGCTGGCGGGCGCCGGGATCGAGGTCGAGGCCGTGCCCGACGCGCGCGTGCCGCTCTGGGAGAAATTCATCTATCTCGCCCCCTTTGCCGGGCTCACCGGCGCCTCGCGCCTGCCGATCGGCGGCATCTGGACGTTCCCCGTGGTGCAGGAGACGTTCTACGAGGCCTGCCGGGAGGTCGAGCGCGTGGCGCGGGCGGAAGGCGTCGAGGTGTCGCGCGACACGATACCGAGGATCGAACGCTACATGGCCGAGCTTCCGCCGTCCACCCGCTCGTCGCTCCTCATCGATTTGCAGCAGGGCAAGCGCATCGAGGTCGAGGCGCTCCAGGGATCCGTGGTGAGGAGAGGCCGGAAGGCCGGCGTGCCGACACCAATCCATGCGGCGCTGTACTCGGTGCTGAAAGCGTACGAGCACGGTCCGGTCTGAGATTCACTGAGATGCTCGTAGGATCTCGCCACGAAGAACACGAAGGACACGAAGCGCCGTTCGA
>JBOGIW010000370.1:0-1903 GCA_050748045.1 Vicinamibacterales bacterium
CGCCTGCACGCGCCTGCCGAGCCGTGAGTGCGGGCGGCGTCGAGAGGCTCCTCGCGCGACCGGCCGGCGGCCCGCGTCGCTTTGCCGGGCCCTACGTACTGGCGCTGGCCGCCACCCGCGTCCAACCCATGTGGGATGGTCCCGGCGGCGGGCTCAAGCCGCGCCGGAGCGGTGTAGGATACGCACCATGGTGCTCGCCATCCTCGTGCTGGCCCTGGCGCTGGCCGCGCCCGCCGGCGCGCAGCAGCCGACGTTTCGGGCGGGCGTCGATCTCGTGAGCTTTGGGGTGACCGTCACCGATCGGCGCGGCAACTTCATCTCCGACCTGACGGCCGATGATTTCGAGGTGCTCGAGGAGGGCAGCCGCCAGGCGCTGAAGGTATTCGCGCGCGGCGACCAGGCCGACGCCCTCGACATGCACGTGGGGCTCCTCTTCGACACGAGCGGCAGCATGGGCGAGGACCTCAAGCTCTCGCGCTCGGCGGCCATCAAGTTCCTCAACACGCTGCACGAAGCGAAGGACATGACGCTCGTCGACTTCGACACCGAGGTCCGGGTGGCGAAGTACGGGCAGGCCGACTTCCCGCGCATGGTCGAGCGCATCCGCAACCGGAAGCCCGACGGCTGGACCGCGCTCTACGACGCGCTCGGCGTGTATCTCGACGGGGCCACGGAGGACACCGGCCGCACGATCCTGGTGCTCTACACCGACGGCGGCGATACGCGCAGCGCGATCGGGTTCGGCGACGTCATGACGCTCGTCAAGGCGTCCGACGTGACCATTTACGCCGTCGGGTTCCTGGATCATCAGCCGAGCAGCGTGAAGGCCGAGCAGCGGATGCGGCTGCAGCAGATCGTGGACGCCACCGGCGGGCAGGCCTTCTTCCCGATGTCCATGAAGGAGATCGACGCCGCCTACGACAAGATCGTGGCGCAGATCCGCGCGCAGTACAGCCTCGGGTACGCCTCGTCGAATACGACGATGGACGGCCAGTGGCGCCGGGTGGAGATCAAGGTGAAGCGCCCGGACGTCCGCCTGCAGTCGCGCAAGGGCTATTTCGCCCCCTACAAGGAGTCCAATCCGTGATCCCATGATGGGTGATTCCTGACAACCCGTGTCCGGCCCGGGCCGTCGGCCGGCCACCTGTGCCGAATCGCCGGCCGCCCATCCGCGGCGCGTCGAGGCGTCGTCACCTCATCACCAATCCGCCCGTGGGCCCGCAGCCCCTGTGGTACGATTGCGTGTTGGTCGCCTCTCACGCGGCCACGCTTCCTGCCCAATGCCGTCAGTGCACGATCGCTTCACGCTGGTCAGCGGCTTCGAGCTCGCCGGCGACCAGGTCCAGGCCGTTCCGGAGCTGGTCGAGGGGCTGACCCGCGGCGACTCGCACCAGACGCTCCTCGGCGTCACCGGCTCGGGCAAGACGTTCACGATGGCGACCGTCATCGCCCGCGTGAACCGCCCCACGCTGGTGATGGCGCACAACAAGACGCTGGCCGCCCAGTTGTACCAGGAGCTCAAGCGCTTCTTTCCGGACAACGCCGTCGAGTACTTCGTCAGCTACTACGACTACTACCAGCCTGAAGCCTACATCCCTTCGTCGGACATGTACATCGAGAAGGACGCCACGCGCAATGACGAGATCGATCGGCTTCGGCACGCCGCCACGAAAGCGCTGTTCGAACGTCGAGATGTGGTGATTGTCGCCTCGGTGTCTTGTATCTACGGCCTGGGATCGCCCGACGAATACGGCCGTGAGGTGCTGACCCTGACCCGAGGCGAAAGCCGCAAACGGGACAAGGTGCTCCGTTTTCTCACAGACATTTTTTACGAGCGCAACGACTACGGGTTCACGCGGGGCAAGTTCCGCGTACGCGGCGACACGCTGGATATCCACCCGGT
>JBOGIW010000371.1:0-2091 GCA_050748045.1 Vicinamibacterales bacterium
CCCAGCCTCTGTTGGTCGACGGGTTCTCCTTGCCGAGCCGGCTCATCAGCGCCCCGAGCTCGCCGGCGGCATCCTCGGGCGTTCGGCCGGGCTTCAGCCGCGCGACGGCCTCCATGAAGTGCGCCGCCCGGCTGTGCTGCGTCATGTCCCACTGCAGCCGCAGCCACAGGTCCACGTCGTCTGGAAAATGGAAGCCGGGCGGCATCACGCCGGTAATCGTGTACTGCCCCTCGTTCACGTCGATCGTGCGGCCGACGACCGAGGCGTCGCCGTGATAGTGCTGTCTCCAGAGGCGGTCGCTGATGACGGCGATGCGGTCACGCGAGAAGAGCGGTCCGTCCGCTGGGAACCCCGCACCCCGTTGTGTCCCGACGCCGAGCAGGGAGAAGAGGTTCGCGCTCGTTTCGATCGTGCGGACCCGTACGGGATCCGAGCCGGGCTCGGAGAGGTTGATCTCGGGCCGCCACCAGGCGGCGGCGTCGCTGAAGACGGCGTCGAGCCGCCGGTAGTCCATGAAGTTGACTGGCGACAACGGCTCGCGCGGCAGGCTCTTCTCGTGGTTGTGCTCCCAGATGGCCACGAGCTGGCCCGGCTCGCGGTAGGGGAGCGGCCGCAGCAGGACCGCGTTGACGATGCTGAAGATCGCCGTGGCGGCGCCCGCGCCGAGCCCGAGCGTGCCGATGGCGACGAGGGCGAGCGACGGGGCGCGGCGCGTCTGCCGGAGCGCGAGCCGGACGTCCCCCAGGAGGCCCGTCCACCCGCTCGGGGTTCCGTCAATGGCGTGGTCGGACATGATGGCGAGCTATGCGATGGATTTCTGTGTATAGGAAGACAGAAAACGCTTCCCCTTGGACGGGGGCGAGTGGAGGACGGTTGGCGCGAGACCGATCGCGGAACGTGAAACCATCAGTTGCGCGGGTTGGCGGGCCAGGCGCTCTCGAGGTGCGCCTTCAGCGCCTCGAGGTCCTTGTGGCACGCCTTCTTGAACGAGCCCATCATGAAGCGGGCGAAGAGGCTCCTGAGGCCGGGCATCCGGATGTCGCCGGTGAGCTCGACGTTGGAGCCGGTGCGCTCGGGAACGATCTCGAACACGAACGCATACTCGCCGCGCTTGCTCGTGCCCTTCGAGCCGTCGATGAGGAGGTCGATTCGCGACGGCCGCTCGAAGCGGGTCACGCGGAAGTGCTCCGTCGCCTCTTTGCCGAACATCTTCCGCGTCTCGCGCCATTCCGATCCGGGTCCGACGGGACCGGGGGTGAGCTTCTCGATGCGGACGAAATTCGGCATCCACTGGCCGGCGGCATCGAGGTTCGTGAGCGCCTCGAAGACGACGGCGGGCGGCGACTCGACGTAGACGGCCGTCGAAAACGTAGAAGCCATAGACACTCCTGTGGGAGCGCTATTTGGTCGCGGCGGCCTCCTCGGCTGCGACTCGCTCGGCGATGGCGATGGAGCTCTCGGGCGCCCGGATCTCGCGGAGGATCGCGATGTACGCCTGAAGGAGCTCCGGATCCAGTTTCGGGAGGTCGACCGGCCGGGTAGCCTCTTTCCGCTTGCCCCCCATCGTGTTCTCCTACGCGCAGTCTACCGCCGGACAGCCTCGACCACAAGTCGGGCTGCCATCGCCAGCGATTTCAGCACCCGCGTGGCGGGGCGGCAGGCTCAGCGGATGCGCCACCGGCGGCATATCGGCCGTCACGCAGGCAAGATAGCCGCCGTCGCGATCGACGATCGGAGCAGCGGCCACGGGGTCGTACTTGCTTTTCAGGCGCTGGAACTCCTCGAACGAGAGGCCGTACGGCGTATCGTGCGTCAGGGCATCCCAGGCCGCCTGATCGTACGACTCGAACGGCCCGAGCTCCTGTTGCAGGTCGGCGAATTGAGCCTTTCGTGTTCGCCAGCATCGTCCGATGAGCCACTTGCCTTCCGTCCAGGTGATGCCTACCAGTGCTTCCGTCCTGCCTGACCAGAAGCCCGCGGGCCAATCGAGGCGCGCGGCTCCGAGCGCGAACACCGCGATGGAATTCACGCCAACGGCGATCCAGGCGACACTCGACACGCCGTGCCGATGCTCGCACCCTGTCAGTAGAC
>JBOGIW010000372.1:0-2490 GCA_050748045.1 Vicinamibacterales bacterium
CTCGAGCGCGAGATCTCCTCGATCTGCCGCAAGGTGGCCCGGAAGGTCGTGGTCGAGGGCGCCGGGACGTCGGAAGAAATCACCGCCGACAAGATTACGCACTATCTCGGCGTGCCGCGCTACCGGCCGACACTGGCCGAGGAGCAGAACGAGGTCGGCATCGCGACGGGCCTGGCCTGGACAGAGGTCGGCGGCGAACTGCTCGTCAGCGAGGCGACGCTGATGGCCGGCAAGGGCAAGCTGACGCTCACCGGTAAGCTCGGAGACGTGATGCAGGAATCGGCGCAGGCGGCGCTGAGCTACGTGCGGTCGAAGGCGGCCGAGCTCAGCCTGGCGGAGGACTTCCACTCGAAGATCGACATCCACGTGCACGTCCCCGAGGGCGCGATCCCGAAGGACGGCCCCTCGGCGGGCATCACGATGGCGACGGCCCTCGTGTCGGCGCTGACGAAGATCCCGGCGCGCCGCGACGTGGCGATGACCGGCGAGATCACGCTGCGCGGCAAGGTGCTGCCGATCGGCGGCGTCAAGGAGAAGGTGCTGGCGGCCCACCGCGCGGGCGTGAAGAACATCGTCCTGCCGCGCGACAACGAGAAGGACCTGGCCGACATCCCGAAGAACGTGCTCGATACGCTGGACCTGCACATGGTGTCCACGATGGACGAGGTGCTGAAAATCGCGCTCGCCGACCCGCTCCCGTCGCGGATGCCCGCCGCTCCGGTCGTCGTCGAGGAAAAGAGCGACGCGATCACGCACTGATGGCGGGCACGCGGGCCGCTCCCTGAGGCCTTCGTGCGAATCGAGCGCGTAGAGTTCGTGACGAGCGCCGCAGGCGCTCCGGGGTTTCCGCGTGACCGGCTGCCCGAAGTGGCCCTGGTCGGCCGGTCCAATGTGGGGAAATCGAGCCTGATCAACGCGCTGGCGCGCCGGACGATTGCGCGCACCAGCGCCGCGCCGGGCAAGACGCGGCTGGCGAACTTCTACCGCGTGCAGCCGGCGGGCGATCGGCCCTTTTACGTCGTCGACCTCCCGGGCTATGGATACGCCCGCGGCGTTCGACCCCTCGGCAGGCTCGGGGCCGTCCCGAGCGGAGCCGGGGGACAAGAGGCGCACGCCGCCCTGAGCACGGCGCAGGGCGCGGGCGACCCCGCGGCCGAGGCAATCAGCCGGCTCGCGGAGCAGTACTTCGATCGGCCGGGCGCGCGCGGCGCGCTCCTGCTGGTCGATGCGCGCCACCCGGGACTCGAGGCGGACATGGCCGCCTGGGAATGGCTGCAGGCCCAGCCCTTCCCCGCGGCCGTGGCGGCCTCGAAGGTGGACAAGCTGACGCGTGCCGAACGTGTGCGTCATTCCCGTCAACTCGACTCGTTGTTTGCCGGCCCGGTGCCGCTCGTCTCGGCGCACTCGGGCGAAGGACTGGAAGAACTGTGGAAGCTGATCGTCAAACTGCCAAGACCGCCGGCAACGGCGGCGTAGGAACGGCCACCGCCCAGGCGCAGGCCGGCCAACCAGCCGCCCCCGCGGCGCCAGCCCAGTCGATCTCGCTGTCGGCGATGAAGGAGATGAGCATCGCCGCGCTGACCAAGATCGCCAAGGAGCTGGAGATCGCCGGCGCCACCGGCATGCGCAAGCAGGAGCTCATCTTCGAGATCCTGCGGGTCCGGGCCGAGAAGAGCGGCAACATCTTCTCGGAGGGCGTGCTCGAGACGCTCCCCGACGGCTTCGGCTTCCTGCGCGCGCCCGACTACAACTACCTGCCGGGCCCGGACGACATCTACGTCTCGCCGTCGCAGATCCGCAAGTTCGACCTGCACACCGGCGACACCGTCTCGGGGGTCATCAGGCCGCCCAAGGACGGCGAGCGCTATTTCGCGCTCATCAAGGTCGAGGCGATCAACTTCGAGCCGCCCGAGAAGGTCAAGGAGAAGATCTTCTTCGAGAACCTGACGCCGCTCTACCCGCAGCAGAAGATCACGCTCGAGACCGAGGGCGAGAACCTGTCGGGCCGCGTCATGGACCTGCTGACGCCGCTCGGCAAGGGGCAGCGCGGCCTCATCGTCGCGCCGCCGCGCACCGGGAAGACGATGCTCCTGCAGAGCATCGCGAACAGCATCACCAGGAACCACCCCGAGGTGTACCTGATCGTGCTGCTCATCGACGAGCGGCCGGAAGAGGTCACCGACATGCAGCGCTCGGTCCGCGGGGAGGTCATCTCGTCGACCTTCGACGAGCCCGCGCAGCGCCACGTGCAGGTGGCCGAGATGGTCATCGAGAAGGCCAAGCGCCTCGTCGAGCACAAGAAGGACGTCGTCATCCTGCTCGACTCGATCACGCGTCTGGCGCGCGCCTACAACACGATCGTGCCCGCCTCCGGCAAGGTGCTCTCGGGCGGCGTCGACAGCAACGCCCTGCAGCGGCCGAAGCGCTTCTTCGGCGCGGCGCGCAACATCGAAGAAGGCGGCTCGCTGACGATCGTCGCCACCGCCCTGG
>JBOGIW010000373.1:0-10353 GCA_050748045.1 Vicinamibacterales bacterium
TCGCGACAACGTCGAGCTGCGCTTCCAGGCCGAACTCGTCGTTGAAGAAGCGCGCGAGCTCGCCGATCGTCATCCCGTGACGCATCGGGATCGGAAACTGGCCGACGAATGACTCGAAGCCCTGGCAGAGGAGCGCACCCTCGACGTCCTCGCCGCCGATCGGGTTCGGCCGATCGCAGACGATGACCGGGACGCCGTGCCGGCCGCAGGCACGCAGGCAGTTGGCGACGGTGTAGATGTACGTGTAGATGCGCGCGCCGATATCCTGGAGATCGATGACCAGGACCTCGACCTCCTTCAGCATCTCGGCCGTGGGCTCGCGCGTCTCGCTGTAGAGCGAGTAGATCGGCACGCGCCGCGCGCAATCCGTCGCATGCGGCGTCTCGATCATGTTGTCCTGCACGTCCGACCTGAAGCCGTGCTGCGGCCCGAACACGGCCCTCAGCCTTGCGCCTTCCGCGGCCGCGAGGCGGTCCGCGATATGGCGAAAGCGATGGTCGATCGACGCCGGGTTGCAGACGACTCCGACGCGGGCGCCCACGAGGCGGCGTGACTCGAGGAGCACGTCGGAGCCGAGCTTCACCATGCCCTGATTATCGACTCCTCCCGTCTTCGCACTATCGCCGGGCTTGGTTTCCGTCGATAATCCGCCCGGCATGTCCCACCTCAACCTGAGTGTTCCTCTCGTTCTGGCCCTGGCCCTCGTCTGTCCGCCGGCACTCCTGGCACAGGAGCGCGAGACTCGGCTGAAGCTTCCGACGACGATGTTCGCGGCAGCGGCGGCGGCGGACTGGGCGACGACCTACCACGGGTTGAAGCACTACCGTCTTCGCGAGATGAACCCATTGCTGAGGCCGTTCGATCGGACCCCCGCTAAGCTGGTGCTCATCGGTGGCGCCATCGACATCGGGTCCGTCGCCGCCTGGCATTACGGCGTCGGCCGCAACCATCCGCGCCTGGCGGCTGCCGGCCTCTGGACCATGACAGCGTTCCGCGCGTACCTGGCGTTCCACAACCTTCGGAATCAGCAGAAGGCCGGCCGCCGCTAGTCGGCGGGCCGGTCCTGCCACCCGCGGCGTTTGAGCGAGCGCTTCAACGCGTCGATTCGCGCCAGGATCCGCGGGCGGATCTCGAAGGGCTCCGCGAGGATCGTTCCATTGTCGGACTCGAGCCGCATCTCGAGGCCGTTCCCTTTGCGGCCGCGGTACACGGCACAGGAAAGCCGGTCGCCATTCCAGGCGAGGTCCCACAGCCTGGCCACGGGGTGAGCGGCGCGCCGCCGTCGCATGCGAGGGGTATAGCACAGAACGGCGCGCGATACACTTCGTGGCATGCCGTTGAACCTGGTTGCGATCTATGGATCCGTGCGCAGCGACCGCAAGGGCATCCGCGCGGCGCGCTTCGTGACGCGCGAGTTCTCCGCCCGAGGTCACGCCGTCACGCTGGTCGATCCGGTCGAGGTGCGCCTGCCGCTGCTCGATCGCATGTACAAGGAGTACCCGAAGGGCGGCGCGCCCGAGCCGCTCGAGCGGCTCGCGACGCTCTTCCGGGGCGCCGACGCGTTCATCCTCGTGACCGGCGAGTACAACCACGGCGTCCCCCCTGCGCTCGTCAACCTGCTGGATCACTTTCTCGAGGAGTACTTCTGGCGACCGTCCGCCATCGTGTCGTACTCGGCGGGGATGTTCGGCGGCGCGCGGGCGGCGATCGTGCTTCGCGAGATGGCGGCCGAGATGGGCATGCCGAGCATCTCGAGCACGCTCCCGGTGCCGAAGGTGCAGCAGGCGTTCAACGAGGAGGGCGAGCCCCAGGACCCGGCGTGGCATCGCCGCTTCGCGCGCTTCGCCTCGGAGCTCGAATGGTACGCGGAGGCGCTGAAGGCGCGGCGGGAGAAGGGTGTTCCCTACTGATCCTTGTCGTTCCACGTTCCGGGTTCCGGGTTCCGGGTTCGTGTTCACGGTTCGAGTTCACGGTTCTCGGTTCCGGGTTCGGGGTTCGCGGTTCCGGGTCGCGGTTCCCGACTCTCCGATCGGTCTCAGGGTTCGAGTACACTCACCAGGCTTTCACAAGGCTGTGAATCGGCAACGGTCCGACATCGCGCTGGCGCCGGGCGCGCAGCGCCTTGGTGAGCGCGCCGCGGCTCACGCGACACGTAAGGCCGCTGAACCAGCACGGGGGCAAGATATGCGCCACGGGCACGGGCGATCGCGGGCCGGTGCCGGATTCAACGTGAAGTCCGGTTGGGCCATAGCCGTGCTACTGGCCGGTCCGACAAACGCTCCGCAGTTGCTGGACAGTCGCAGGGTCGATCTCAGCGACCCTGCGGTTCCCGAAGCGCGTCAACCGTATCACTCGGGCTTCGCAACGGCACGAGCGCCGGGTCAGGATCTGTCGCGGCTGGTTGCCTCCGTGAAGCGGTTCGGACTGAGGTCCGTGACCGACTTGATTCGGCAGTATCACAATACGGGACATCATCTCTGCGGCGCCGGCATCGTCGTCGGCAGTCTCATCGATCCTGAACGCATTGCGAACGAGCACATTCGGATTCACGCCCTCGAAGGTCGCCTGTTTCGGAGGGTGGTGGAAGAGGCGACGGCCCGGAATAAACTGCGCTGCTCAGTCTGGCGGGAGCGCGATCTCTACGCGTTCGCAGCCAGAATCCTGAAGCAATCTGACGACGCGCTGCGTGCCACGTTGGTGCGACTGGGTGGAACGGTGACCGGCTCGTGGCGCGCCGAGCATAAGGCTGCCGCGTTGGCCGCCTGGCTCGTGCTCGCGGGATGCTTGCCCACGACGCAGCAGCCTGTAGACCGCAAGAAATCAGCGGCCTTTTGACATGCGTAGCAGCCGCCGGCGGCCGGTGCAATCATGAGCCGCGGCTGAAGCCGCGTATCAGCCCGCTTGAATGAATCGCCGGAAGGGAGGGTTCGTGTTAGCGCTCGACCCGCAACTCGTGGCGAGCGACAGAGTCATGAGCAAAACGTCAAGAAAGCCGCGCAAAAGCCATCGTGAGAACGGTCTGCAGGCGGAATACATTCTCGACTACAGCAAGAGCCGGCCGAACCGGCTTGCATCGCGGATGGCGGAGAACACCGTGGCGGTCGTGCTGGAACCCGACGTGGCAGAGGTGTTCGACTCGTCCGACTCGGTGAATCGGCTGTTACGTTCCGTGATTTCGGCACTGCCACAACCCGCGCGGCGGCCTCGAGGTGTGCGCCGAAAAGCGGGCTAACCCGCTGGCGCCGACGGTGGCGAGCCACTGTGTTTCATTCTGCATCGAGCCGCCGGGGCTGTTCGGGTTCAAGGTTCGCGGTTCGGGATTCTCCGTTCGGGCCTCAGGGTTCCAGATCCGAGTCCCGGCATCGAACGTGGAACCAGGGACCCCGAACTGAACCAGGAACAAGAACCCGGAACGTGGAACCTGGAACCCGGAACGTGTTGGTTACGGCTGCGTCGTGAACGTCGTCGCGGCTGGGGCGCCCAGGAAGTTGCCGGCCCGGTCCGCGATGCCGAAGGACAGCGTGCAGGTGTACTGCGTGCCCGGATCGAGCGGCACGGCCGGCGTGAGCGTGAAGGTGCGGTAGTCGGCCGACACGGCGATGGTCGCGGGCACCGAGGCGCCGGTGTTCGTGACGCGCAGCACCATGGTTCCCCCGAGCATCGTCAGCGGGTTGATGGCTTCGTCGAAGACGGCTTCGACGGAGGCCGTGACGGGCACATCCGTCGCGCCGTGCGCCGGCGTCAGCGACACCACGTTCGGCAATCCGAGGTCGAACAGGGCCCCGGTCGTGAATGCCACGACAACGCCGGCGGCCATGGCATTGCGAGCCGTGTCGCGGACGGCGATGGTGAGGACGTAGCCCGTGTCGGCCAGGAGCGGCGTCGCAGGCGTGACGGTCAGCGTCCGGTTGGCATCCGACAGCTCGAACCTGACCGGTACCAGAAGACCTCCGGCGGCGAGCGTCACGCCGTCCAGGCTGGTCGGGTCGATCTGCTCGTCGAAGAGCGCCTGCAAGCGGACATTGCGTGCTACACCTGTATGGCCATCCCCCGGATTCGTGGCCACGACCTGCGGGCCGGTCGTGTCGGTGAGCGACGAGGTCGTGAAGGTGTACGTGAAGAAGCCGGTGAAGGGCAGGAGATTGCCGGCCAGGTCGCCACCGCTCGCGACGAGCGAATAGCCGCGGCTGACCTCGAGCGGGGCCAGGGGCGCGAGCGTGGCCGTACGGCCATCGGCGCTGAGCGAGACCGTGGCCGGCACCGCCACGAACGTCGCGTGATCGAAGAGCGACAGGCTCGCGGAGGTGATGCTCTGCGGGTCCATCGGCTCGCTGAAGTCGACGGCGAAGACGCTGTTCACCGGCACGTCCGTCTGTCCGCTCGCGTTCGCGAAGCTCGTCGCGACGATGACAGGCGCGATGGTATCGGTCCCCGGCGCGGTCGTGAAGAAGGTCGACAGCGGCGTCACGGCGTTCCCGGCCCAGTCCTCGACGCCGGCGATCGTGACGCTCATCACGGTCGCGCCCGGCATCGCGTCGAGCGGCGTGATCGTGACCTCGGTGTTCGTGCTGTTGAAGCTGATGCTGGCTGGCATCAGCGTCAGCGCGCCGCCGCTGACCTGGATCGTCGCGCCGTCGATGGTCAACGGGTTGATCGGCTCGCTGAAGCTCACGCGGATCATCGCGTTGATGCCGACGTCCGCCGTGCCGTCGGGCGGCGTCACCGCCGTGACGGCGGGCATCGTGGCGTCGAGCACGGTGCCCGTGGAGATGGCATACGAGAGGTTCGACGGAAGCGACGTGCCCTGCAGGTCGCGGACGGCCGCGGTCACGACGGGGAAGTACGTCGTCGTTTCCGCAAGCGGCGCCGTCGGGGCCAGCCGGATCGTGCGGTCGCCGCGCAGGCTGACAGCGATGTCGACTGGTGTGCCGGTGCCGTCGGTCAGGCGTACGGTGGCGGTAGTCACCGTGACCGGGTCGAGCGGCTCGTTGAACTCCACCTCGAGCACCGAGTTCCTCGGCAGATCGGTGAACTGCGGCGGACTGACGCGGACGGCCTCGGGCGCCGTCACCGTCGTGTCGTGCGCAATCGAGAACTGGCCGAAGAAGACCTGCAGCGGGTTGCCGGACACGTCGGTCGCGGTGTCGAAGAGGAACACCTGCACCAGCGCGCTCGGAGCAAACGGGACGAGCGGCGTGAACTGCACGGCCGTTCCGTTGCCGGTCACCGTCACGGCGCCCCCCACCAGGACGCCGTTCTCCGAGACGTGGAGCGCCCCGGGCACGGTGGCGGCGTCGAGCGGCTCGTTCGCGAAGAGCGTGACGATCGTATCGGCGGGCACGCCGGCGGCGCCGTTTCCTGGCCGCATGGTGACGATTGCCGGCGCGCCTGCGTCGTGCGCCGGCGCGGTCGTGAAGGTGCTGACGAAATCGATCAGCTGGTTGCCCGAGAGGTCCGTCAGGCCGCCAAGTGCCACCACGGTGATCTCCGTCGAGGCCGGCAGGTTCGCCGTCAGGAAAACCGTGCGGTTGTCCGCCGACCGGTTCAGCGCGAGGAGCGGCAGTTGCGCCGATCCGGCGAAGAGCACGACGGTCCCTCCGTGCACTGACGCGGGATTGAGCGGCTCCGAGAACGTCAGGACGACGGTCGCATTCAGGCCCACGCTGGTCGCGCCGTCGAGCGGCGTCACCGAGGTCACGGTCGGCGCGGTGACGTCGGATGCCGCCTCCGTCGTGAACACGACCTGCGTGAACGCCAGCGGATTGCCCGCCGCATCGGCAATCGCCCCGTCGTTGTTGATGTTCACCCAGATGCTGGTGCTGCCGGGGTACGGCGCGACGGGCGTCACCGTGATCTGCGTGCTCGTCGCGTCCACCTCGTAGCTCGCGGCAATCTGCACGAACGTCGTCCCGCCGACGAGCGCGAACACGGGGACCGATCCGTCGTGCACGGCCCCCGCGCGGATCGGCTCGCTGACGGTGATCACGATGGGAGCCGTGACGCCGACGCCGACAGCCCCGTGCGGCGGCGTCACGTTCGTGACGATCGGCGCGATGGCGTCCGCCGTGCCGTCGCCGCCGGTCGTGAAGCCGGCGACGGCCGGCGTCATCGTGTTGCCGGTCACGTCGCGCAGCCCGCCGAGCGTGACGATGTAGGCGGTATTCGTCGCCAGCGGTGCTGACGGCGTGAACGTCAGCGTCACCCGATCGGGGGCGAGCGCCACGATCCCCGCCACGTGAGGCGTGAGCGCCACGGTGCTGCCGTTGACCGACGTGCGATCGATCGCCTCGCTCAGTCGCGCCACAACGCGCGCGTTCACCGGAACGTCCGTGGATCCGTCGGCGGGCGTCTGGAAGACGACGGCCGGCGGCGTCGTGTCGGCGGCGGCGGCGGTCGTGAAGGTCCAGAAGCCCCCGGCCAGGAATCCCACGAGGTCGGTCGCGGTGATCTGCGCGCTGTAGCGCGTGGACGGAAGGAGCGGCGCGTCGGGCGTGAGCGTGGCGCTCATCCGGTCGGCCGCAATCGCCACGGTCGCCCGCTGGATCTGGAACGTCGCCGCGTGGAAGACCAGGAACGTCGTGCTGTTCACCGACAGCGGATTCATCCGCTCGCTGAACTGGACGCGGATGACGACGTTCGTGCCCACCCGCTCGTCGTTGGCCGCCGGATTGATGGCGGTGATAACCGGCGCCACGAGGTCGATGCCGGGCCCGGTCGTGAAGCTCGCCGAGACGGGAGCCGCCTGCACGTTCCCGCTCGTGTCCCGCACCGAGGCGATCGAGACCGAATGGAGGGTGTTCACGGTCAGGAGCCCATCCGGCAGGAGCGACAGCGTCCGGTTGCCATTGGACAGCTCAGGCGTAATCGGCACGGCCGATGCGCCGGCCATGAGCGTCACCTGGCCGAGACTGGTCCGCTGCACGGGCTCGTCGAAGAGCACTTCGATGCGCGCGTTCGTCGGGACGGCGATATCGTCGTCGGCCGGGCTCACAAGAACGACCTGCGGCGCCGTCGCGTCGCCGGCGAAGGCGGTCGAGAACGTGTGAGCGAAGAAGCCGGAGAACGGCATGAGGTTGCCCGCCAGATCCTGCCCACTGACGACGAGCGAATAGCCGCGGCCGACCGAGAGCGCCGACGTGGGCGCGAGCGTGACAGTCTGGCCGTCCGCGCTCAAGGACACGACGGCCGCCGCCGCGATGCCCGTCGTGTGATCGACCACCGCGATGCTCGCGGCGCTGATGCTCTGCGAATCCATCGGCTCGCTGAAGCGGATCGTGAACACGGTGTTCACCGGCACGTTGGCCTGGCCGTTGGCGATGTTCGTCTCGACGACCGTCGGAGCGACGGTATCCGCGCCGAGCCGCGTCGCGAACACGGTGGTCGTTTCGGCGACGGGGTTGCCGGCCCAGTCCTCGACGCCCGCGATGGTGACGCTCACGTCGGTCAGGTCGGGCATCGCCTCGAGCGGCGTGATGGTGACCTCGGTGTTCGTGCTGTTGAAACTGATGCTGGCCGGCATCAGCGTGAGCGACCCGCCGCTCACACGGATCGTCGAGCCGCTCACGGTCAGCGGGTTGATCGGCTCGCTGAAGCTCACGCGCACGAGCGCGTTGATCCCGACGTTCGTGGCGCCGGCCGGCGGCGTGACGGCGGCCGTCGCGGGCGGTACCGAATCGATCGCATCGCCGGTCGTCACGCCGAACGCGAAGTCGAACGCCATCGCCGTCCCCTGGAGGTCGCGCACGCCCGTGGTCACGATGAACGCGTAGGGCGCCGACGCGTCGAGGGGCGCCGACGGCACGAGGCGGATCGTGCGGTCGCCGCGGAGGCTGACCGTGCTGGCGACGACCACGCTGGCGGCATCCACGAGGCGCACGGTCGAGGCGTCGACGGTGGAGGCGTCGAGCGGTTCGTTGAACTCCAGGTCGAACACGACGTTGCGCGGCAGGCCGCTCGTCTGGGCGGGATTGATCCGGATCGGCTCCGGCGCGGTCGCCGTCGTGTCGGGCGCAATCGTGAACTGGCCGAAGAACGCCTGCAGCGGGTTGCCGGAGACATCGGTGGCCGTGGCGTCGAGGAACACCTGCACGAGCGCGCCCGCGGCAAACGGCGCCGCCGGCGTGAACTGAAGCGCCGTGCCGTTCCCGGTGATGGTCACGTCGCCGGCCACGAGCGTGCCGTTCTGCGAGACCCGCAGGGCGGCAGCCGCCGTCGCGGCGTCGAGCGGCTCGCTCGCGTACAGCGTGATCGTGGTCGTCCCGGGCACCTGCGTCGCGCCGCTGCCGGGCCGCTGCGTCACAATGATCGGCGAGCCCGCGTCCACCGCCGGACCCGTCGTGAAGGTGCTGACGAAGTCGATGAGCTGATTCCCCGAGAGATCCGCCACGCCGCCCGTGGCCACGACCGTGATGCGCGTGGACGGCGGCAGCGGCGCCGTCAGGAACACGGTCCGGTTGTCGGCCGACCGGTTCACCTGGGTGCCGAGGAGGTTCGGCCCGGCGAACAGCGCGAACGTTCCGCCGTGTACCGTGAGCGGGTTCAACGGCTCGGAGAAGGTCAGCACCGCCGTCGTGTTCAGGCCCACGCCCGTTGCGCCGTCGAGCGGCGTGATGGACGTGACGGTAGGCGCGGTCGCGTCGGCCGTCGCGGCCGTGGTGAACACCGCCTGCGCGAACACCAGCGGGTTGCCCGCGGCGTCGGCGATCCCGCCGTCGTTGTTCACGTTCACCCAGATGCTCGTGGAGCCGGGGTACGGGGCGACCGGGGTGAAGGTGATCTGCGTCTGCGCCGGATCGACGGCGTAGGTCCCGGCGATCTGGAAGAACGACCCGCCGACGAGCGCGAAGACCGGCACGGACGTGTCGTGCACGGCGCCGGCGCGGATCGGCTCGCTCAGCGTGATCACGATCGGCGCGCTCACCGGGACGTCGACCTCGCCGTGCGCAGGCGAGGTGGCCGTCACGGTCGGCGCGATCATGTCGGGCGTGTCGTCGGCGCTCGTCGTGAACGCCGCGCCTGACGGCGTCATCGTGTTGCCGGCCACGTCGCGCAGGCCGCTCGTCGTGACGAGATAGGTTGTCGCCGGCGCCAGCGGCAGGGCCGGCGTGAACACGAGCGTGACGCGATCGGCCGCAAGCGTCACGTCGCCGGCCACTGCCGGTGCCAGCACGATCGCGTTCGCGTCCACCGACGTGCGATCGATCGGCTCGCTCAGCCGCACCGCCACGCGCGCATTCACCGGAACGCCGGTCGCGCCGTCCGCGGGCGTCTGGCTCACGACCGCCGGCGGCGTGACGTCTGCGTCTACGCCCGTCGTGAAGTGCCAGTTGGCGCCCGCCAGGTTGCCGGCGCGGTCCGCGGCGAGGACCCCCGCGAGGTAACGGGTGGCGGGCAGCAGCGGCACGAGCGGCGTCAACGTCGCGCTCAGCCGATCGGCGGCCACCTCGACGCTCGCCGCTTGCGTCTGGAAGGTCGCCGCATGGTGCAGCCGCAGGACCAGCGTCAGCGGGTTCACGGGCTCGTCGAACCGTACCCGCACGACCGCATTGCGGCCCACGCCCTGGTCTTCCGGTATGGGATTGGTCCCGACGATGACCGGCGCGGTGACGTCGGCCTCGGTGCCGGTGGTGAAGCTGAAGCTGCCGGGGTTGGTGACGCCGTTGCCGGCGGCGTCCCGCAGCTCCGCGCCGATCATCACCGTGTAGAGCGTCTCCGCCGCGAGCAGGCCCGCGGGCGTGAACGCCACGATGCGATTGGCGTCGGAGAAGACGTAGGTGCCGGGAACCGGCTCGCCGCCGAGCGTCACGCTCAGCCCCGCCTGCCGGGAGATCGGATTGATGGGCCGGCTGAACCTCAGCATGACCGAGGCGTTCAGCGGCACGCCGGTATCGCCGTCCGGAGGAGTCGTCTCGACGAGTGCCGGCCCGGTCGTATCGGTCGAGAACCCTGTCCCGAAGCTGAAGATGAAGCGCGGCAGCGCGTTGCCGGAGGTATCGAGAATGAACGCGTTGGAGCTTAGGAAGATCGTGAATCCCCGGCTGACGCCCAGGAGCTGGCTCGGCACCAGCGTTGCGACGCGGCCGGCTGCGTCCACCGAGACGGTCGCGGGCACGATCGCGCCGGTTGCCGCGTCAACGAGAATGAAGCTGCCCTCGTTCCCGGTCGTAACCGTCGTTCGATCGATGGGCTCGTTGAGCTCGACGACCACCTCCGTGTTCAGCGGGAGGTCGAGCGCGCCGTTCGCGGGGCTCGTGGTCAGCACGCCCGGCGGCGTCGTGTCCACCTCGGTCACCGTGAATCCGCCGGTGACCGTGAGGGTCTCGCCGCCGGTGCGCACCATGACGTTCCGCGGGC
>JBOGIW010000374.1:0-5786 GCA_050748045.1 Vicinamibacterales bacterium
GCTCGCGGGCGTACGGCGCGGCGCCGACGACGAGGCAGCCGCCACAGAAGACGCGCGCGTCGGTCACCCCGCCGGGCGGCGCCGTCGAGAGCGCACGCGGGAGATCCCGCACGGGGTCGCCCAGGCCCAGCCATACACCCTTCGAGCCTTCGTTGACGCGCGGGCCGGTGTAGTCGAGCGTGTCCATGGACAGGTTCGAGAAGACGTACAGGTCTGTCTCGGGGTTGGTCCGCGCCAGGACGTGCTCGAGCGTCGCCCTGAAGTCCCTCAACTCCACCCGCCGGTCGGTGACCAGCAGGAACTTCGTCAGCGAGAGCTGGCCTTCGCCGAGGATGCGAAACGCGCTCGCCATCGCCTCGCGCGCGTAGCGCTGCTTGACGATCGCGCCCGCGAGCGAGTGGTAGCCGGTCTCGCCGTACGACCAGAGCGCCTCGACCGCCGGCATCACCAGCGGGAACAGCGGCGAGAGCAGTTCCTGCAGGAGGTCGCCAATGAAGAAGTCTTCCTGGCGCGGCTTGCCGACCACCGTGGCCGGGTAGATGGCATCGGCGCGATGCGCCAGGCGCCTCACGTTGAAGATCGGGTACTCGTGCTGGAGCGAGTAGTAGCCGTAGTGATCCCCGAAGGGCCCTTCGGGCCGGCGCACGTGCGGCGGCACCTCGCCGATGAGCGCGATCTCGGCTTCCGCGACGAGCGGATGCGGGCCGTAGCCGCGCACCTGTCGCAGGCGCTCCCCCGCGATGAGCGACGCGAGCATCAGCTCGGGCACGTTTTCCGGGAGCGGTGCCACGGCCGACAGGATGAGCGCCGGGGGGCCGCCGAGGAACACGGTGGCCGGCAGGCTCTGCCCGCGCGCTTCCGCCACGGCGTAGTGATAGCCGCCCCCCTTGCCGATCTGCCAGTGCATGCCGGTCGTGCGGGGGTCATGGACCTGCATCCGGTAGATGCCGAGATTGTGGCCCGCCCGGTCGGGGTGCGTCGTGTACACGAGCGGCAGCGTGATGAACGGGCCGCCGTCTTCGGGCCAGCTCGTGATGACCGGCAGACGATCGAGACGCACGTCGCCGCTCACGCGCTCGACCACGGGTCCCTTCGACACGCGGCGCGTGCCGAGCTTCAGGAGCTCGAGCCCGACATCGCGCGCGTTCCACAGCTTGCCGGGCGTCGGAGGCAGCAGCGTCTCGGCAAGCTGCGCGAGGCGCCGGATCACTCGACGTGGACGATCGCCGAACGCCAGCTCGGCACGACGCGCCGTGCCGAACAGGTTCGTCGCCAGCCGGAGGCTCGAGCCCGTGACGTTCGTGAAGAGCAGCGCCGGCCCGCCGGCCGCGATGACGCGCCGATGGATCTCGGCGGCCTCGAGGCAGGGATCGACGGGGACCTCGATCGTGACGAGGTCCCCGCTCGAGCGCAGCCGGTCCAGAAAGAATCTGAGATCCGGAAACACTTACGAGGTGGCAGCCGCGGCGGAGGCTTCGGCTGGGGCGGCCAGCGGCTCGTCGGCGCTGCCGCCGTAGATCGCCGGGACCTTCGAGCCCATCGCGCGCAGGTACGCGGCGAGCTGCCCGCGGTGATGGACCGAGTGGTTGTTCGCGAAGCCGATGTAGGCGGCGTTCGGCCGCTGCAGCATGCCGAAGAAGTCCACGACGGCCGTCAGCTTCTCGGCCGGCAGGTTGCGCAGCTCGGCGAGCTTCGCGGGGTACTCCTTCTTGTAGTGCGCGACGACATCGGCGATGCCCTTGAACTGCGCGACCTGGCGCTGTTCCAGCTCCGGGTCGAAGGTGAAGGACCCGTCGATGATGCTCTGGACGAACCAGATGTCGCCGAGCGCCAGGTGCGTCGTCAGCTCCCAGGCGGTGCGCGACTTGTCATCCGGCTTGTAGTCGCGCCGGTCGTCGGGCACGGCGGCAATCACCTTCGCCGTCGTCTTGCCCTCATCGTCCATCATGTTCGCAAAGTACTCAATCAGAAACCTGGCCTGTTCTGCGTTCATGGGTCCTCCTCGTGCGTCGTCGCCTGATAACTCGTTCAAGGTTCGTGTTTTCGTGAATCTCGTGGTCCGTGGTGCCTGCGATATCGCGCCTCCTAGTGGATCTGTCGCTCGAGCCCCGCCCAGTACTGGCTCCGCAGCTCGCGCTTCAGGATCTTGCCGGCGCCGCTCTTCGGCAGCGGCTCCGGACACAGGGTGATCCGCTTCGGGCACTTGTAGGGGGCGATTGCCTGCCGGCAGTGCGCAATCAGCTCCTCGGGCGGCACGGCGCGACCGTCCTTGAGCACGACCGCGGCGTGCACCTGCTCGCCCAGGTGATCGTCCGGTATGCCGAAGACCGCCGCCTCCAGCACCGCGGGATGCGCATAGAGGGCGGCTTCCACCTCCACGGAGTAGACGTTCTCGCCCCCGCTCACGATCATGTCCTTGGCGCGATCGACGAGATAGACGTAGCCGTCCTCGTCCATGTATCCGAGATCGCCCGTGTGCATGTACCCGTCGCGAATCGCCCGCGCCGTTTCCTCGGGCTTGCGCCAGTAGCCCTTCATCACGATCGGGCCGCGCGCGCAGATCTCGCCCACCGTCCCCGGGGGCACCGGCCGATCGTGCTCGTCCAGGACGACCACGTCCGCGTTCGGCACGGGAAGGCCGGCCGACTTGACGCGGTGAGCCGTGGGGCCGTCCAGCACGTGGTCCTCCGCGGGCAGCAGCGTGATAACCGGGGAGAGCTCCGTCATGCCGTATCCCTGGACGAAGTCACAGGGCAGGCGCTCGAGCGCCAGGCCCAGCAGCGACGCCGAGATCGGACTGGCGCCGTACAGGAGGAACCGCAGCGAGGCGAGGTTCCGCTCGGCCAGGCCGGGCCAGTTCACGACGGCGTTGATCATCGTCGGCACGAGGAGCGCCGCCGTCACGCCGTGGGTTTCCACGGCGTGCGCCCACTGCGACGGATCGAACACCGGGATGAACGCGTGCGCGGCGCCCATCATCGTGACGGCGAAGGTGTTGGCGCTGTCGGCCAGGTGGAACATCGGCGCCGAATGGAGATAGATGTCGTGGGCCCGGTAGCCCGCTCCGACCGCGATGTTGTACGCGTTGACCGTGATGTTCGCGTGCGTCAGCATCACGCCTTTCGACGCCGCGGTGGTCCCGCCGGTATAGAACAGTCCGTAGACCTCGTCTCCGCACACGTTCGCATCGTCAATCGACGGTCCGCCGGCGACGAGCGACTCGTAGGACACGGTGCCGCCGGGCGCGGCGCCGTCGCCGGCATGGATCACGGCTCGCACGCTGGCCATCTGATGGCCAAGATTTGCCGTCACGCGCGCAAACGTGTCATCCACCACGACGAACGCCGGCTCGCCGTCGGTGACTTGCGCCAGGAGCTCGAGCGGCGACAGACGGATGTTGAGCGGCATCACCAGGCCGCCGGCCCACGGCACCGCGTAGTACAGCTCCAGGTAGCGGTGGCCGTTCAGCATGAGGATGGCCACGCGATCGCCGGGCTGCAGGCCCTGGTGCCGCAGCGCGCCCGCCAGCCGCGCGACGCGGTCCTGCACGTCCGCCCAGGTCTGGCGCCGTGTGCCGTCGAGCACCGCGGTCTCACGGCCCCGCACGCGAGCCGCGCGACGCAATCCCATCGTGACCTGCATGGCCGCCTCCCGGCAAGCGGGGAAGATTACCGCAAATCCCACATCCCTGGGATTCGAGCTACCGCGTGAGCTTCCGGTACTTGATTCGATGCGGCGTGTCGGCCTCCGCGCCGAGGCGCCGCTTCCGGTCCGCCTCGTAGTCCTGGTAGTTGCCTTCGAACCAGACCACCTTGCTGTCCCCCTCGAACGCCAGCATGTGCGTGGCAATCCGGTCGAGGAACCAGCGGTCGTGGCTGATGACGACGGCGCAGCCTGCGAAGTTCAGCAGCGCCTCCTCGAGCGCCCGCAGCGTATCGACGTCGAGGTCGTTGGTCGGCTCGTCGAGGATCAGCAGGTTCGATCCCGCGCGCAGGAGCTTCGCCAGGTGCAGGCGGTTGCGCTCGCCGCCCGAGAGCGTGCCGACCTTCCGCTGCTGCTGCGCGCCCTTGAAGTTGAACCACGACACGTACGCGCGCGACGGCACGGCGCGCCTGCCGATCAGCAGCTCGTCCTCGCCGCCCGAGATCTCTTCCCAGACGGTCTTCCTCGCATCGAGCGCGTCGCGGCTTTGATCCACGTACCCGAGCTTCACCGTCTCGCCGAGACGCAGCGTGCCCTCGTCCGGCGTCTCCTGCCCCGTGACCATCCGGACGAGCGTCGTCTTGCCGGCGCCGTTCGGGCCGATCACGCCCACGATGCCGCCGCGTGGCAGGGTGAAGCTCAAGTCGTCGATGAGCAGCAGATCGCCGTAGCCCTTCCTCAGGTTCCGCGCCTCGACGACGATGTCGCCGAGCCGGGGACCGGGCGCGATGTAGATCTCGACCTGCTCGATCTGCTTCGCCGTGTCCTCGTTGAGCAGTTGCTCGTAGGCGTTCAGCCGCGCCTTGCCCTTGGCCTGCCGGGCGCGCGGCGACATGCGGATGAACTCGAGCTCGCGCTCGAGCGTGCGCTGCCGCTTCGTCTCGGCCTTTTCTTCGAGCGCCAGCCGTTGCTGCTTCTGCTCGAGCCACGACGAGTAGTTCCCCTTCCACGGGATGCCCTCGCCGCGATCCAGCTCGAGGATCCACTCGGCGGCGTTGTCGAGGAAGTAGCGGTCGTGCGTCACGGCCACGACCGTCCCCTTGTATTCCGTGAGAAACCGCTCGAGCCACGCGACCGACTCGGCATCGAGATGGTTGGTCGGCTCGTCGAGGAGCAGCAGGTCGGGCGACTTGAGGAGCAGCCGGCACAGGGCGACGCGGCGGCGCTCGCCCCCGGAGAGCGTCCTCACGTCGGCATCGGGCGACGGGCACCGGAGCGCCTCCATCGCCAGCTCGAGCTGCGAGTCGATGTCCCAGGCGTTGACGGCGTCGATGCGATCCTGGAGACGGCCCTGCTCCTCCATCACCCCGTCCATCTCATCGGGCGACAGATCCTCGCCGAGCTTCAGGTTCAGCGCGTCGTAGCGCTCGAGGAGCGCCCTCGTCCCGGCGACGCCCTCTTCCACGTTGCCAAAGACTGTCTTCGTCGGATCGAGCTGCGGTTCCTGCGGGAGAAAGCCGACGGTGATGCCGTCAGCCGGAAACGCCTCGCCGTTGAACTCGGTGTCCTCGCCCGCCATGATCCGCAGCAGCGAGCTCTTGCCTGCGCCGTTCAAGCCCAGCACGCCGATCTTGGCGCCGGGCAGGAACGAGAGCCAGATATCCTTGAGGACGACGGCGTCGGGAGGATGGACCTTCCCGAGGCCTTTCATCGTGTAGATGTACAGCATGTCCGTGTGTTCGAAGCCCTTGAGTATATCAGGCGCCGCGCATCAGCGTTGGCCGGAGGCCGCGACCGGACGATGGAATAAGCGCCCCTTTCAACCCGTCCATTGCCCGCATGAGCCGCCTGCTGCAGGACGTCCGCTACGCACTGCGGTCGTTTGCCAAACCGGATCGGCGGCTTCGAACCGGTCGTCTTCACCGTCGCGCCGCTGGTCCTCGCCGCGGCCTCACTCGTGGCCAGCTACATCCCGGCGCGCCTCGCGACGACGATCGCGCCGCTCAGCGCGTTGCGCGCGGAGTAGGCATCCTGGCCACGAAGGGCACGAAGCACACGAAGCGCCGTTCGACTGGGCGGCCTGCGGAGCAGGCCGACCCTGCGTGGGACTGCGCCCGGCACAAACAAGCCGCACTCCGATCATG
>JBOGIW010000375.1:0-59889 GCA_050748045.1 Vicinamibacterales bacterium
GGCCATCATCGCGGCGAGATCCACCCCGAAGTCGACGAGGCACGCGACCTCGTCGACGCCGATCCGCCGCAGCGCGTCCAGCACGGCCGAGCACTCGGATTCCGTGCCGACAAGGCTGCGCGAGCGCCGGAGCCTCTCTCCGGAGTGCCGCACCAGGCTGTCGACATCCGCCGGATGCAGCGTGTCGGCCGCCACGGCGCCTGCCTGCATCTGGTTCTTGAAGAGCGAGACCGACGCTTTGAGATACCGGTAGTAGGGCTCCAGCGCGTGCGCCTCCACGTCGGCCTGGTCCCGCCCTACGTAGGTGTGGGCCATGACGGTGACCTTGGGCGCATCGCGGCTCACGTTCGGTCGAAAGGCGCTGCGATAGGTCGAGAGCGCCGTCCCCAGATCGTCCAGGGACTGACTGACCGTGTAGGTGAGCACGCCAAAGCCACCGGACGCGGCCGTCAGGAATGTGCCAGGGGTCCCGGTACACGTGATCCAGAGGGGCAGCTCCGATTGCATGGGCCTGGGGAACGTCACGATCGGCTTCGTCTCGCCCATGCCTCCGGTCATCTCCACGGGCTCGCCGCGCCACAGGCGTCGCAGCGTCTCGAGCGAGCGTTGCGCAATCTCCCGCCGCTCTTCGAAACCTGTCGCGTTCAAGACGAAATCGTCGGCATGCCACCCCGATCCCACGGCGATTCCGACTCTCCCCCCGGACAGGTTGTCGACCATCGCCCAGTCCTCGGCGACACGTACAGGATTGTGCAGCGGCAGGAGCACACTCCCGGCCCGCAACCCGATGTGCTTCGTCGCCGACGCCAGCCAGGCGGCCCCGACGACCGGGTTCGGGAACAACCCTCCGAATCCATGGAAGTGACGTTCCGGAATCCAGATGGCGTGAAAGCCATGAAGGTCGGCGTAGGTGGCGACCTTCAAGAGGGCCGCGTAGGAGCGGCAAGGCGCATCGACGCTCCCGGGAAAGAAGAACAGACTGAACTTCATGTGTCGGTGAGCTCTGGCTGTTTCGATTGGGATTCGGCGTCCCTCGCAAACGCCACCATCTCCCGGATGGTCGGCGCAGCGAAGAATCGATCGAAGGAATAGTCCAGGTGAAAGGCCTTGCGGAATCTGCCGATCAACTGCACGGCCATGATCGAGTCGCCTCCGCGGTCGAAGAAGTCCGCATCCTCGGCGATGTCCGGGTCGCCAAGCAGGTCGAGCCAGATTTCCTTGATCGTGGCCACCATCTCGTCGGCGCTCCGTGCACGAGCCGGCACCTCCACATCGATCGGGACGGCGTGCCTGCGCTCGCTCGTGGACTCGGGGCGCATCGTCGTCACGACGACGTGTGCGGGCCATCCGCCCGCGGCCCACTCGTCCAGGACCGACTTGACCTCGGCGCGACTCACGCGGTCGAACCGCGCGGGCGCGCTTCCCATATCCACGAACGGCAGCGTGTCCACTCTGGCCGCCATCCCGACACCCGACCAGTGTGGCCAGTTCACGCTGTACGCGGCGATGCCGTAGTCACGCCTGAGCACCGGGGCCAGCACATCCAGGAACATGTTGGCGGCACAGTAGTGGAGTTGTCCCACGGCTGGAAACACCGCTGCCGTCGACGAGAACAGGAACAGGAAGTCCAGCTCGCGGCTTGCAAACAGGCGAGCCAGGACCTGTGCGCCGCCGCCTTTCGGCGCCGACACGCGGGCGAGCTCCTCTCGCGACGCGTTGTGCATGAGCGCTCCGCCCGCGAGCCCCGCCGCGTGAAACACGCCGTTCACCGGTCCCCAGCGCTCTTCGACCTCCTCGACCACGCGGCGCATGTCCTCCAGGCTGGCAACGTCCGCGCTGAAGACCCGCACCCGCGCGCCGCTCTCTTCAACCCGCGCCAGGCGGCGGCGGATATCGACGTCTTCGCCGTCAACCGGCGCGGCCGCCTGCCACTGGAAAGGCCGTCGCGTGACCAGCGCCAGCCGGGCTCGTCCCTTCCCGGCGAGGTACTTCGCGAGCTCCAGGCCAACGCCTCCGAGGCCCCCTGTGATCACGTAGACGCCGTCGGGCTTGAGCAGGGGGCGCGGGTGGATCCTCTCGGCGGCCGCATAACCCTTCTCCCAGACGTAGCCGCCGGCGAAGGCCGTCAGGTCGCCGCTCTCCTGGCGCAGCAACTCGTTCAAGAACCGCTGCCGCGGCTGCGGCATGCCTCCGAAAACGGTCGCCGGCGCCGCAACGTCGAGGCACCGGAGGCGCAGAGCCGGGTATTCGGCCGCGCCCGTCAGCGCCGCCGCCATGACGGGCGCGGGAGATGGCAGATCGCCAATCTGCACGGTCAGCTCGGAGCCCCGCTCCGTGAGCACGACCAGGTGGAGCGGTTGCCCTGGCCACGTCTCGCACAGCACTCGTGCAAGCCGGCTGACTTGAAGCAGCGCCGGTTCCTCTCGACCTGTCTCGGGCCCCGCGGGCGTGAGCGCCGGGTCGAAGACGATCCGTTCAGGACGTCCAACGCTCGATGTGATCCACTGCAGAAACGCCTTCAGTTGCGGCTCGTCCGACGGGTTGAGCGTGGCCAATCGCCCGCCGGGCGCCGGCGCATCGCCGCCGGTGACTCCGCGCCAGACCTTCAGGCCAAGCGTTTCGAGGGCGCGTGCCGATTCCATCCCCAGTCCCGGCGCGCGCCCGATGAAGACCCAGTGTCCCTGCGGAATTTTGAGCGCGCTCGGTGGGTCGGGCACTCGCGTCCAATGCGGCATGTACAGATGCGGCGCGTTCTCCGCAACGGGCCCTGCGGCGACGGTCGTCCCCTTCGCGGTTCGGGGCTGAAACCAGCAGGACCGCCGCTGAAACGGATACGTCGGCAGGTGAACCCGCCCCGGCGACTGCGCCTCGTCCCACAGCTCGGCCCAATCGACGGCCTTTCCTTCCACATAGGCCCGGGCAGCCTCACACACCACCCCATCGTCATCGCGTCCAAGGACGTGCGCCCCAGACAGGGAACCCGTCGCCAGGAGACCCTCCAGGCGTGTCACCGCGTCGCGCGTATCGGTCGCGACGACGGCCAGCCGGTGCACGTGGTGGCGGCGTCCCATCTGCAGCGTAAAGGCGACGCGCGCGAGAGACTCTGCCGGGTTGTGCTGCAAGTACGTCAGGAGGTTTGCCGCCACTCGATGGAGGGTGGCATTCGAACGCGCGGAGAGGACGAGGAGATGCGGTCCGCGCGTGTGCGGCATCGAGGCCGTCGAAGGCGCTTCCTCCAGGATCGCGTGAACGTTCGTCCCTCCGATGCCCAACGACGAGACAGCCGCTCTGCGCGGTCCGGCGGTCTCGGCCCAGGGGAGCGGGCGCGCGTTCACGAAAAACGGACTCTGCGCCAGTGCCGGATTCGGCGTCTCGAAGTGCAGCGTGGGAGGAATCAGGCGATGTCGCAAGCTGAGTGCCGTCTTCATCAAGCCGGTCACGCCTGCCGCGATGTCCAGATGACCGACCTGGCTCTTCACGCTGCCCAGCGCGCAAAACGCCTGCTTCGCGGTGGTCTTGTGAAACGCCTCGCTGAGCGCGCGAATCTCGACCGCGTCGCCAAGACGGGTCCCCGTCCCATGCCCTTCCAGGAAGCCGATGCTTTCGGCGTCGATGCCGGCAACGGCCTGCGCTTCCTGCACGAGCGCGGAGTACTGTTCGACGCTCGGGGCGGTGTACCCCACCTTGGCGGCTCCATCGTTGTTGATGGTCGTGCCCCTGATCACCGCATAGATGTCGTCGCGATCCCGGACGGCCTCGTCCAGGCGTTTCAAGACGATGATGCCGGCGCCGTCGGCGAAGGTCGTGCCGGTGGCGTCGGCGTCGAACGGCCGGCAGCGGCCGTCGCGGGAGAGGATCCCGCCTTCACGGTAGACGTGTGATCGGTCGGGGCCGCAGTTGATGCTGACGCCGCCCGCCAGACACAGGTCCGCCTCGAACACGCGCAGGCTCTGGCAGGCCAGGTGCACCGCAACCAGCGAGGTGGAGCACGCGGTCTGCACCGTCACGCTCGGCCCCCTGAGACCGAGCTTGTACGAGATGCGCGATGCCAGAAAGTCTTTCTCGTTGGCCAGCAGCGCCAGCACCGGGTCGTCGCCCTCGGCCAACCGATGCGTCAGCGCGGGGCCGACCACATGCATGAAGTAGTGGTTGAATCCGCTGCCGGCGTACACGCCGATCGGAAACGGGCAGGACCAGGAGTCGTATCCCGCGTCCTCGAGCGCCTCGTGGGCGCATTCCAAGAGGATGCGGTGCTGCGGGTCCATCATCTGCGACTCGCCGTCCGACATCGCGAAGAGCTCCGGCTCGAAGAGCCGGATGTCGCAGAACCGCGTGTCGATGTGCATCCGATCCGGCGAGTCGGTCGACGGAGTTGCCACGTATCCCTGTGCCCCGCTGGCCAGGTTCCTCCAGAGCTCTCCGGGACTAACGGCTCCGGGGAAGCGGCCAGCCATGCCGATGATGGCGATGTCCATCAACGCGTCCGCGACGTCTGGCTCGCCGTCAGTGCAGCCCGCCGATGGTCCACGCGTTCGGCAAACGCACGCCGCCGGGGTCCATCGTCACGCGCCCCCGCCACGAAGGCCGCGAAGTCCTTCACGTTGGGATAGGCGAACATGTCGAACACCTGCACGTCCACGCCGAGCTCGGTCTTCAACCGGTCCTGGACCTGAATCAGATGGAAGGAGTTTCCGCCGACATCGAAGAAATTGGCGTCGAGCGGCACTATCTCTCTGCGCAGCACGTTCTTCCAGATGCGCTGGATGCGGCGCTCGAGCTCCGACGCCGCACTCTCGTCATTCCGTTCCCGATCGATTGTCGCGACCTGCTCGGGCAGGGGCAGGCGGCGACCGTCGATCTTGCCGCTCGCCGTTCTCGGAAACGAGGGCATGACGACGATCTCCGCGGGAACCATGTGCCACGGCAGCACGGCCGCGAGGAAGTGCCGCATCTCCGCTCGCTCGTCCGTGGTCAGCACTCTCACACCGGGCGAGGCCTCTTTGAGACACAGATAGGCGATGAGGCGCACGCCGGCTGTCGAGGGCACGCCCCGCACGACGGCATCGACTACACCTGGATGCGCCCGGATGCGTTCTTCGATTTCCACCGGCTCGACACGCATGCCCCTGACTTTGAGCTGCCGGTCGCATCGTCCCAGGTAACGCAGTCGTCCGTCCGTCTGCCAGGCGCAGAGATCGCCCGTCCGGTACAGCCTTTCGCCCGGAACCGCAGGGAAGGGATGCGGGACGAAACGGGCGGCCGTGCCTTCCGGAGCGCCGCAGTACCCGTCGGCGAGCCCGTCTCCACCGACATACAGCTCCGCCGGCACACCGACGGCGACCGGCTCGAGCCGGCTATCCAGCAGGTAGACCTTGATGTTGGCGAGAGGTCGTCCAATGGGCACGGGCGCCGACACGTCGCCCACACTCCAGGCCGCGTGCCAGGTCACATCGGCGGCGGCCTCGGTCATGCCGTAGAGGTTCAGGAGCTCGGCGCCTCCAGCGGCGCGATGGAACAACCGGCAGACGGACGGCTCCAGTGGCTCGCCGCTCACGGTGACATGCCGCATCGATGGAAGGGCCCTGAAGGCGCCCGGCACGCTCTCCAGGAGCAGCCGCAAGAACGACGGGATGAAGACGGCCCTGGACACCTCGTGCGCTCGCAACTCGACGATCAACGCGCGTGGGTCGCGCACGACGTCGTCGCCGAGGATGAGGAGCGGCGCTCCCTGAAGCAGCCCGCCGAAGACCTCCCACAACGAATCCACGAACGTCAGCGGGGCCTTGGAACAGAACACCTCCTCCGGCCCGACGGGATACTTCTCCCACATCCAGCGGAAGCGATTGACGATGGCGCGATGCGATCCGCGGACACCTTTCGGACGGTCGGTCGATCCCGACGTGAACAGCACGTAGGCGGCGTCGCACGCTCGCTGCGTCTCTCCCGCGCGTGACATGCGTCGCCTCGGCTTCGGACCCTCGACGGGAACGACTTGGAGAGGCCGCGATCCGCAATCCGCGATCCGCGGTCCGCGGTCCGCGGTCCGCGGTTCCCCATCGCTCAGGGCGACGCGCATGCCGGTCGTCTCCGCGGCCTGCTGCAGCCGGGCCGGTGGCGTGTCTGGATCCAGGGGAACGAAGATCAGTCCCGCCTTCAGCACACCGAGCATGGCAGCCACGGCCCTGGCGCTCCGAGGCAGCCAGACGCCCACCGCCTCGCCGCTGGCGAGACCGAGCTTCTCGAGCTCCGCGTCGATCTCGTCCGACCACGAGTCCAGCGCGCCGAAGGTGACGCGAGTGGTTCCCTCGACGAGAGCGACCCGTTCAGGACAACGGCTCGCCACCTCTCTGAACAGCCGGTGCAGTGATTGCGCGGCCCCCCAGTCCCGCGAGGTGTCGTTCCACTCCGTGATGAGCTGATGCCGTTGATGCGCCGGGACAAGGCGCGTCCACTCCAACCGCATTGACGGCTCCTGACAGAAGCGTGCGATCAGGTGGCGATAGAGGTGAGCCATCCTCGCCACTGATGTGGGCGCAAACAGGTCGCGGTCGTACTCGAAGACGAGGTGGAAGCCATGGGCCGTTTCCACAACGCCGACCGTCAGATCGAACTTCGCCGCGCCGGCGTGGATCTCGTCGAGCCGCGCCTCGGCCCCGGGAAGCCGCAGGTCCGACGCGAGCCGGTGTTGGTACGTGAAGAAGACCTGGAACAAGGGGTTGCGCCCGGGGTCTCGTGCGACGCCGAGCGCCTCCACGATGCCTTCGAACGGAAGGTCCTGTATCGCGAAGGCGTCGAGGAACGCGCCGCGAACGGCGCCGAGCAGTCCGCGAAAATCATCCGCCGGTGCAAGACGCGCGGGAATGGGCAGCGTGTTGAGCAAGAGCCCGACGATCGCCTCCGCACCCGGCCATGCTCGATTGGAGACCGGCACGCCGACGCACGCGTCGCGGCTGCCCGCGCTGCACGCGACCATTGCCTGGCACGCCGCGAGAAGGACGAGGAACGGTGTCGCCTGCTCCTCCCGCGCGAGGTGGATCACGCGCGCCGACAACTCCGAGCCAAGACCGAGCGCCAGGCGCCCCCCGCGTCCGCTGCTCCTTCGCGGGCGCGGGAAGTCCGTGGGAATCTCCGCCACGGCCGTGAACGGACCGAGCAAGGCTCGCCAGCGCGCAATCAGCGCGGCCCCGCGCTCGCCGGAGAGCGACGTCTGCTGCCATCGCGAAAAGTCGGAGTACGTCCGGTCGAGCGGGCGCTTCGCGTGGACGCGTCCCGTGGCGAGCATCGGGTACAGCGTGTTGATGTCTCTCATCAGGATCTCCATCGACCAGAGATCGCAGATGACGTGATGGAAGTTGAGGAGGATCCCGTGCTTCCGTGCGCCAAACCGCACGACGCGCTGCCGCCAAGCCAGCTTCCGTTCGAGGTTGAAGGGGCGAGCTGCATCAGCGCGCGTCAGCCGCGCCCACACCTGGCCCTGATGTGCCTGCGCGATCCCGGAGAGATCGACGCAGCCGCAGGCTGGTGGAGCCGATGGCTGGATCCGGAGCTCGACTCCGTCACCTTCGACCCTCATCACCGTTCTCAGCGATTCCTGCAGCCGTGCAATCTCGGCCAGGGTCTCCTCCCAGGCCCGAATGGAAAACACGGAGTCGATGCGGATCGCAATCGGACAGTGATAAGCGGTTCGGCCGGGCTGCAGCGTTTCGAGGAACCACAGCCGGCGCTGGGCGAATGACAGCGGCGCCCTCGCGTGTGCGCCGGCCGCGGCCGGAACGGGGGGCGTGAATTGGCCGTGCCGCTCGCGCATCTCGGATTCGACGCGACGCGTCAGCCCGCCGAGCGTCGGCGTCTCGAAGAGCGCTCGAAGCCCGATCTCGACTCCGAACAACCGCTGAATGTTTGCGATGATCGGAATCGCCTTGACCGAGTTTCCGCCGATCTCCCAGAACGAGTCGGAGTCGGAGATGTGCACGAGACCGAGCTGGGCGCTCCACAGGTTGCCGATCAATTCCCGGAGCGGTGAAAAACCCGACGTGCCGGTCGGCGAAGCCACGTCTGGCTCGCTCGGCTTTGGCACGAGCCTGGTGCGATCCACCTTTCCGGACGCCGTGCGCGGCAGCCCGTCCAGCATCGTGACCGAAATGGGCAGCAGTTGCGGCGGCAACGCACCGCCGAAGATCCCCTCGAGCTCGCCGGGCCATGTGTCATCCGGCCTGCGAGAGACGACGAACGCGTGGATGCGCAGCTCGCCACCACCGTTCGGTGTCGCTGTCACCGCGGCGTCCTCGATCCAGGGCTGGCGCAGCAAGAGATGCTCGAGCTCGCCGAGCTCGAAGCGGACGCCGCGGACCTTCACCTGGCGATCGGCGCGTCCGAGGAACTCCAGATTCCCGTCGGCACGCCACCTCGCGCGGTCGCCGGTCTTGCACATCCGGGCGCCAGGCACGCCCGCGAAGGGATCGGGAGCGAACTTCACCGCCGTCTCTCCCGGCAACCTCCAGTAGCCGGGCGAGAGCATGGAGCCGCCAAGGTACAGATCCCCGTCGCGGCCGGCGGGACAGACCTCCAGGTGGTTGCCGAGGACGTATACCCGAGCGCCGGGAACGCTTCGCCCGATGGAAATCCGTCCGGGAGGACACACGGCCGGAATCCGGTGCACCGTGCTCCACACGCTGGCTTCAGTCAAGCCATACTCGTTGAACAGCCCGGCGCCGCGCGTGCGCTGCCGGTGAAGCTCCACGACATCGCGAGGCAGTTCCTCTCCGGCGAGGATGATCGCCTCGAGGTTCTCCAGAAGCGCCGCGCCGGCGTGTTCCAGGATCAATCGGTAGAGAGACGGGAGATAAAGCGCGTGGGTGACTCGTCCCGCGCGCAGCAGATTCAGCGACTCCTCGAAGCGATCGTGAATCCTGTCAGGCGGGAGGCACAACCGGCCACCGATCGCCAGCGTCCAGTAGATGCCCGCCACGGAGCTGTCGAACACGAGCGGAGACGCGAGAAAGAATCCCGGTTCCGCGGCGCGATAGGTCGCCAGTCTCGCCGCCAGCGATTGCGCGAGGCTGGCGTGGGTGATGACGACGCCTTTGGGCTGGCCCGTGGAGCCCGAGGTGTACAGCACGTACGCCGGCTCGTGAGGGGCGGGGCCATCACACAGAGACGATGCAGCGGGGGCGTCCTCTTTCTCGATATCGTCGAGCAGTATCATCTGACCAGCGAGAGGCGGCAGCGCCTGTTTCGTCCGGGACGTGGCAATCACCGCCGCCGGCTGGCAGTCGGCGACGATCGCTGCGATGCGTTCGGGCGGTTGGTCTGGAGAGATGGGCACATACGCGGCGCCGGCGTGGAGCGTCCCGAGCATCGCCGCGATGGCATCCGGCGACCGCTCGAGAAGGAGCGCCACGCACGCGCCTCGCCCGACGCGCGCACGGGAGAGGCGGCGCGCCACGGCCGACACGCGGCGCTGCAGCATCCCGTACGTCCATGCGTCCTCAGGACACACGAGCGCCACGCGGTCGCGATAGCGGGCGCACGCCGCGCGAATCCGCTCCGGCACAAGTTCTGTCGCCGAGGCGTCGGCCGTGTCATTCCATTCGGTCAGGACACAATGCCGTTCGCGAGCGGAAACAGGCTCCGCCTGGGAGAGCCTGGTGTTCGGGTCCGCTGCCCAGGACCTGAGTCTTTCCAGGTAACGCGTCAGGAGCAGGTGTCCCTGCCAACGCGGGCACGCCGAGACATCGCAGTCGAGCCGCGCGTCATATCCGGCTCCTCGACGCTGTACGCGAAGGCGCACGCGAAACCGGATGGGAGAACACTCGTCATCGACCACGGCCACGGGGCCGCTGTCGCCGCGGCGATCGTCCTCGCATGCGAAGGCACACTCGAAGCCGTGTGGTGAGTCGGCACCCTCGAGATCGAGGCCCGTGCCGTAGTACTCCTGGCTGTCACGCGCGAACGAGAGCTGGGTGTCGACGTCTCTGAGCACGTGGCTGAACGAGTCGCCCCGCGAGACGGACGCCGTGACGGGCACATACATGGCGTACAGACCCAAGGCCGTCTCGAGCTTGCCCGTGAATCGCCCCGAGATCTCCCAGCCCATCGTCTTCGCCAGGCCGGGAAGCTCGGAGGCCACGTGGACGCTCCACGCGGCGCCGAAGATCGCCGCGGGCGAGCTCTGGAGCTCACGCGCGGTGGTCTCGACGATCTCGACCAGCGTGGGGTCCACGGTCCGTCTGCACACCGCGATTCCACGGCGTGCCTGCTTGTTGGATCCTTCGTCCACGCGGTGCGAGGGCGCACGGCCATGTGCCGCAAGCCGGGAGCGCCAGGCGTCACGCATCGGACGGTTCCCGGGATCCAGCAGGAACTCGCGCTGCCACTCGAGGAACTCGAGGTAGTCCGGCGCCGGTGCCCGGATTGCGTCCCGCGGGCCCGGCGACGACAGCGCGCCCGCGAGCCGCCGTGCGGTCAGGTGAAGCGTTCGCCGGTCGGCCCAGGGCGTGGGCATCGACAGCAAGACCCAGTGCTCGCAGACACCGATGGGAAGCATGAACACTGTCGTGGTCAGTACGCCCGCGTCCGCGCGGCCGATCCGCTCGGCGATGTACGCGACCGGCTGCCTCACGCTGCGAGCCTCGACACCCGACAGATCCGCGACCGCAGGCGCAGGCGTCGAGGCGCGGCTCTCCAGGCCCCAGGCGCCGCTCGTCGAGCGCACGAGGGCCAATCGGAAGAGCGGGTCGCTCGCCAGCACGTCCTCGAGGGCACGGCGAATCGCCGCCCTCGAGCGATCGCGCACCTGAAGCCAAATCCAGGAGGTGAGCGGCCACCGCGGCCCGAGGCCCTGCAGCCGCGCCCGCATCTGCGGCGGCACGGTCAGCACCCCGGCCTCACTGTGGAGTCCCTGCATCGCCGGCCTTAATCGTTCGCGGACCCTGCAAAGTCGTCGTCCTGGCCAGTCTCCTGGTCCAGCCAACCGGCCAGGCTGCGGATCGACGGATACTGGAAGAGGTGCGCGAGGGGCACATCCACGGCGAACTCGTCTCGCAGCCCCTGCTGCAGTTCCAGGAGCAGCAGTGATTCGCCGCCTGCCTCGAAGAAGCCCTGGTCTATCGTCGTGACGCGATCGCCCAGGAGCGCCCGCCACATGGCCATCAGCTTCGCCTCGGTTGGTGTCAGTTGCGAGTCCGGCGTTTCGTAGGTGTCAGCCCCGCCTGGTTCCGGAAGGTTGTTGCGATCGACCTTCCCGTTCTCCGTCAAGGGAAGCGCGTCGAGGACAACGCAGACGCTGGGGATCATGTGGGACGGCAATCGACTCGCCAGGAGCTCCCGCAATTCACCGAGCGCCGTCGCCTCGGCCCCGCGCCGGCTTGGCGGGGCGGCTCCCTCGAGGGCACGCTGGAGCTCGTCAGCGCTCAACGTGCCGCCCAGGTCGCCTTCGATGCGATCCGTGCGATCTCCGTCGGCGGGAACGCCGCCCAGAAACGCGTGCAGAAACACCTGCGAATCCTCGAGCTGCAGGAGCGTCCGCCATTCTCGACCCTCCACGCCGCCGATCGGGCACAGGCCAACGCCGGCGCCGGCCGCAGCGGTCATGAGCACCTGGCCGATGTAGCCGGCTTCGAGCAGGCAGAAATCCCGAGCCTGTTCCGGGTACATCGGCGCGATCGCGGCCAGTTCCCCAACGAGAAAGATCGAGAAGGCCGCCTGCTCCGCCACGCGCAGATTCACGCCCCCGAAGGAGGAAACAGGAAGATCCGAGCCCGCCGTAAGCGGATACAGACGATGGCTGCCGGGATCGTGGTAGTAGCTGCCCCCCTCGACGCCCTCCACACGTCCGGGCCGCGCGTGCAGGTAGATCTGGACCGGATACAGACTGCCGGCGGACGGATAGAGATATTTGGGAAGGGCAAAGCCGTCGAGCTCGAGTTGCACCAGATGCGAGAGAAGTGTGTTCAGCGACTCTCGAGGAACCTGGCTGGTACTGAACGCGCGGTGTGTGCGTCGCGCTCGGAATGCCGCGGCCAGTGTGTCGCGCGCGGCAAGGTCCAGCGTGACGGGGCGAACCGCTTCGGCAAACCGGCGCAATCCAGGTTGCTGCAGCTTGAACCTGAGGCGCTCGATCGGATCGGCGATCGGCTCCAGGGACCGCTTTGGCGCATCGGCCAGCACGACGTAGGCCACAAGCTCTTTTCTTCCGGAAGACCCAACCGGCCGGTAGCTGACGACCGCTGAGCGGATCCCCGGCAGGCTTTCAACGTGAGCCTCGACCTCGGCCAGTTCAACGCGGTGTCCCGATATCTTGACCTGTGAATCGACCCGGCCCAGTAACTCCACCGTGCCGTCGGGCCAGGCTCGGCCTGCGTCTCCCGTACGGTAGAGCCGCTCGCCCGTTCGCGGATGCCTGACGAATCGCTCACGCGTCAGCCCCTCGTCCCGCCAGTAGCCACGGGCCAGGCCGGCTCCACCGATGTAGATCTCGCCTTCCGCCCACGGCGGCAGGCTCTCCAGCGATTCATCCAGGACCGCGATCGATTGTCCCGGCAGCGCTCGTCCATAGGGGATGCTCTTCCACGATGGATCGACCTCCCCGATGGGATGGCTGATCGACCAGATCGCCGCTTCCGTGGCGCCACCGAGGCTCACCAGCTCGATGTCGGGTCTCTGCTGCCGAACCCGTTGGGCGAGGTTCAACGGTATCCAGTCGCCACTCAGCATCATCACGCGCAACGACGGACACTGCGCGAGCGCCTCGTCCCGAGGCATCCCCCCCTCGACCAGCATCCGTGCGAGCGCCGGTACCGAGTTCCATATGGTGACCTCTGCGCTCCGACAGAGATCGATCCAGTGTTCGGGATCGCGCGTCCGCGCGGCATCTGGAAGGACGACGGCGCCGCCGGCGGCAAGGGCGCCAAAGGCGTCGTACACCGAGAGATCGAAGTGCAGGGCGGAAAGCCCCAGCACGCGGTCGTGCTCGCACATACCGAACGCACCGTTGATCGCCTGGATCGTGTTCCACGCGGCGCCGTGCTCGACCATCACCGCTTTGGGTTTCCCAGTCGTGCCCGAGGTGGGAATGATGTAGGCCAGATCACCGGGATCGCGGCCATGGGTCACGTCCTCGAGAGCGGCGGGCGGACCGGCGGCATCGAATTGGACGATCGTGACGCCCTCGGGGAGCGATCTCACCGCGTCCTCGCCGTCGACGACCGCCACGCGGGAGCCGGTTCCCTGTATCAGGTCGGCAATCCGAAGGCCCGGCCAGTCGGTTGGAACGGGAAGATAGGCGGCCCCGGCGAGCTGCACGCCGAGAATCGCGGCCACCTGCTCCCAGCTTTTCCGCATGAACACAGCCACCGGCGCGCCCTGGCCGACCCCGACGCGCATGAGTGTCTGCGCGAGGCCCAGCGCCGACGTCAGGAGCCGATCGTAGGAAATGGAATAGTGCGCCCCAATGACCGCCGGTCGTTCCGGGCAGGCTTGCGCGACCTCGATGAACGGCTCCCACAGCATGCGCGCCGCCGCCGCGCGGTCGTCCGCCGCCGCAGGATCCGGCGTCCGCTCGGGGATGAGCAGATCGATGAGGCGCGCTGGGCTCGCCGTGTTGGCGGCGTGCATATCGTCTCCTCTGTGTGCGTGCGCGTGATTACCTGCAGGCCAGGGTCCAGGTCTCGTCCTGGGCGTTGAAGGCTTCGAGCAGGCGGGTGAACGTCCGAAACATCTGCTGAACGCTGCCGGTCTCGAACGCTCCGTCCACCACATCCCAGTTCACATACAACGCGCCCGCCGATTCTGCGACCTGGCAGTCCAGCAGCACCCCCGACGTTTGCGAGATGGCATACGTCGATTCGCCGCGCCACGGAAAGGCCCGGCCGCCATCGTCGCCACCGCCCAGCGTGCTCGTGAACACCACCGGATAACCGGCGCCGTTGGTCGCGCCGCGTTTGCGGAGCTCCCGGATGAACTTGATGCCGTTGAAATGACGATGCTCGATGTCCGACCACAGGCGCGATTGAATCTGCCTGGCAAAGGTCGCGAACGGTACGCTCTGGTGCTCCACCTCGAGCAGGAACGTCGTGGTGAACACGCCGACCAGGTCATTGACCTGCGGGTGATGCGGGAAGCGGTCGAAGAGCGTCATGTTGACGGCGAACCGTCTCTGCGCGCTCCACATGCCGAGGATCTGCGCGAAGGCCGAGCACACGAGCCCTGACGGCGTGAGACCGCGCCTGGTGCTCTCCGCTCTCAGCCTCGACCACTCGGCGGCGGCCATGTGCCAGTCGAAGCGGGTGAACCGGGAGTGTGCGCGAGCAGGACCACGCCGCCGGATCGGCAGCGCTGGAGCCTGGGGGAAGCCGTGCACACGCGTCATCCAGTACTCCCGCGATTTCCGGAACTCCGCCGTCTTCTCGAGGTCGCTCGTGGCTCGAACGAAGTCACGGAATGACGTCTCGAGCGGCGGCAGCGATTGACGGCCCGCTGTCAGGAAGACGGCGAGATCGCGGTTGATGATCTGAGCGCTGTAGGCGTCGCAGACGAGCAGGTCCATGCTGACGTGCACGATGAAGTCGCTGCCTGCAAGCCGGGTCGCGACGATCGTCAGAAGAGGGCTCCCCACCGAGGGATACACGCGGTGCGAGAGTGCGCGACGGAGCCGCGCGAGCGCCGCGCCGCGTCCGCCGGCATCGAGCCCGTGCAGGTCGACAAACTTCGGCAGGTAGTCGGCCGTCAGCGGGACGATCGACTGCCTCCCGTCGGCCCTCACCTGGCAGCGCAGCATGTGATGCCGCTGGAGCAGCGCGAGATAGGCGTCCTTGAAGGCATGCCACGGGAGACCCTGCACCTTGAACTCGTTGTAGGTGTGAGATGACGCGCGCGTCGCTCCGCTCGTGTCGCTGCGTCCCACCCAATACGAGAACTGCACGTCCGTGAGCGGAAACGACTCGTCGTCTTCGGACGCCACCGGCTGCGGTCGTTTCTTCTCCGGGGGCGCGATGGTCTCGGCGCCGGCGTGGAGCTGCGCGGCCAGGCCGGCAATCGTGGGCTCGGCCAGGAACCCACGGAGGGACACTTCGTGGCCGAACCGGTGGCGAATCCGATTCATCAACTGAATCGTCTTCATCGAGTCGCCGCCGATCGCGAAGAAGTCCGCGTCGCGATCCGTCACGGCGACGCCCAGGAGCTCCTGCCAGATGCCGGCGAGCTCGCGTTCCATCTCCTCGTGCAGAGCCTCGCCCTCGGCCGGTACCCCGGCTCCATCCAGAGCAGGCAAGGCGTTCCGGTCCACTTTCCCGTTCGGCGTCAGTGGCAGCGCGTCCAGGAAACAGATCTCCGCGGGCACCATGTACGCAGGCAGCACGTGCGAGAGGTGCGCTCGGAGCGTTGCCGCGTCCAACGGCGGGCCGTCGGATCGCACGGCGTACGCCACGAGACGCTTTCCGCTCCCATCACGCGTGGGCACGGCCTTGGCGACCGCTTCCCTGACCGATGGCGCCCGGCCGAGCGCCGCCTCGATGTCCCCAAGCTCGATCCGGTAACCCTGAATCTTCACCTGGTTGTCTTCCCTGCCGAGAATCTCGAGATTCCCGTCGGGGTGGAGGCGTCCCAGATCTCCCGTGAGGTAGAGCCGCCTTCGGAGCGCTGACGAAAAGCGGAATCGGACGCCGGTCGTCTCCGGGTCTCGCCAGTAGCCGTCAGCCAGTCCAACACCCGCGATGGCGATCTGTCCGACGGTGAAGATGGGGCGCGGCGACAGGCGCTCATCCACGACGTACAGCTCCTGGTTCCTCATCGGCGTGCCGTAGGGCACGCTCTTCCAGGCCGGATCGAGCTGTCGGATCGGGTACCACACGGACCAGATGGAGGCCTCGGTGGCTCCTCCGAGGCTGATCACGTCGACGCCTGGCATCACCACCCGCGCCCGCTCCGGCAGCGAGACGGAAATCCAGTCGCCGCTGAGGAGCGCCAGCCTGATCGGATTTGTCGCACTGGGCTTTCCCGACAGGTGCAGCACGTACATGTCGAGGAGCGTGGGCACTGAATTCCAGATCGTCACCCCGTGCGCCACGATGAGATCGTGCCAGTGCTCCGGATCCCACTGGCCGTCCCGCGGCATCACCAGTGTTCCGCCTGCGCCGAGCGTCCCGAAGATGTCGAAGACGGAGAGATCGAAGGTGAGATTCGAGAGCTGGAGACACCGATCGGCTGGTCCGATCTGGAAGCGATCCAGCATGTCGCGGATCGTATTCACGGCGCCGGAGTGCCGGATGGCGACCCCCTTCGGCGTTCCAGTGGTCCCCGACGTGAACAGGATATAGGCGAGGGGATCGACCTCCCCTCGTGCCGCGTGGGGCCGGCGCGAGAGATCTCCCGGTGCCAGCTCCTCCATTCCGATCACGGCGGTTGTGACGCCATCCAGACGCTGCCGGCGATCGCCACACACGACCGTCGCGCGGGGCGTGCACTGGCGCAGCACGCCGCGCACGCGCGCATCGGGCCACGCCGGGTCCACCGGAACGTACGCGGCGCAGAGCGAGCTCGTCGCCAGCGTCGCGGCGACCTGTTCCCACCCCTTGTCCAGGAAAATCGCGACGAGATCGCCCTGACGCACGCCGGCTTCGTCCAGCCGCTGCATCAGGCCCACCGTCCACGCCCCGAGCTCGCCGTACGTCAGGGTCCGGCCTGGTGTCCGCACCGCGATGGCCTCCGGCGTCGCCGCGATCCGGTCCCAGGTCGGATCGTGGAGGAGCCCGCCGGCGTGCTTCCACGCGGTGGCGTTGACCGAGGCGATCGTCTGGCGGTGCGCGGGAGGCAGCTCCGGCGGGCTGGCTTCTCTCCAGGCGAGCGGGTTCGTCGCCAGGCGCGTCAGGTGTCTCACGTAGGCCGAGAACATCTCTTCTGGTGTTCCCGCCGGGAAGAGCCCGATCGCGTAATCCCAGGTGAGGTGGAGCGCACCCTTGGATTCGTAGACGCTGTGGTCCAATCCGACCTGCGGCGTCTGGCTCGTGCTGAAGACCTGACGCAACGGGGGCACGGATCCGGATTTCGGCACCAGCCCTTCCAGGCCGAGGGTGCTGGTGAAGACTACGGCCGGTTGCGGCCGGCGTGAGTCGTGGAAGCGGCCGAGCTCCCGGAGGAGCCAGACGCCGCCAGGAAGGCTGTGCTCCAGATCGGAAGCCAGCCGGTCCTGTATCGCGCGCGCGCGCGCGTCAAAGGACACAGACGGCGACGCGTCGACCTCGAGCAGGGTCAGCGACGTGAAGTCCCCTACGACCTGGTTGATCTGCGGATGTATCGGAGGGCGATTGAAGAAGGTCAGGTGCAGGCGGAAGCGGCCTGACTTCGACCACGTCGCCAGCACGTCGGCGAAGGCGGCACACAGGAGGGCCGACGGCGTAATTCTCCTGTCCTTCGCCAGGGACTTCAGGCTCTCCCAGACGGCGGGCGTCACGACCTCGCTGAGACGGTGAAACCGCGTCGCCTCGGTCAGGGCCGCCTGAGCGCCGCGCGGAAGCTCCGGCGGAGGGGGGAAGTCCGGCAGCCGCGTGAGCCAGTAGGCCTTCGCCTTTCGGTACGCGTCACCGTCGCGTTGCCGAAGGTCGTGCATCACGATGTCACGGAACGAGATCGCGGGAGGAACGAGGACGGCGAGCGGCTCGTTGTACAAGAGGCCGAGATGCGCGGCCAGGATTTCCATGCTGAGACCGTCGAACAGCACGTTGTCGAGGCTGAGGTGCAGGCGCGCGCGCCCTTCGGGGAGCACGGACACCCGGATGTCGAACAGCGGCCAGCGACCGAGCGGGATCACCTGGTGCGACATGTGACGCCGGATGGTCAGGAGCGCTCGGCCCCGGCACACCGCGTCGAGCCGGACAAGATCGTGAATGGCCAGCCGATAGCCGGGCACGCTCCGGAGCACCTGCTGCCGGCCATCAGCCTGAATCACCGACCGAAGCATCCCGTGGATGGAGGTCAGCCTGTTCACGGCCGCCTCCAGGCGAGTCACGTCCAGTCCCAGCGACTCGAATTCGAGATAGCAGTGCGCCGACACGCCTCCGAGACCGTACTCGGGCGAACGGCCCGCCACGTACGCCTGTTGCACGTCGGTCAGCGGGAACGGCTCGTGCCAGGCATCCGGCTCCGCCGTGAGCGCCTCCTCTTCGCGCTGCTCCCCTGGCGATGCCGCTGCTGGAGCGATCTCCTCGATGAGGCGCGCCAGGGCACGGACGGTCTGAGCATCGAACACCTGCCGCAGCGGCACCTCGCATCCGCACTCCGTCTTGATGCGGTAGGCGAGTTTGATCGCCAGCAGCGAGTGTCCACCCAGGTTGAAGAAGCCGTCCTCGACACCGACCTTCTCGACACCCAGCACCTCCGCCCACACACGGCAGAGACGCTCTTCGAGCGCGGTGGCCGGAGGCATGAAGCCCGCGACGGCGGGGCGCGCCACATGCGGCCAGGGCAGGTTCCGCACGGAAACCTTCCCATGCTGGTTGAGCGGGAATGCGTCCAGCACGAGCAGGTAGTTGGGAATCATGTACTCGGGAAGCCGGTCCTTGAGGCGCCCTTTCAGGATGAGCAGCAGATCAGCGGCCACCTTCGGCGCGAGCGGACGGTTGACGAACGCGCTCGCCTCGCTCTCGCGCCCACTTCGAAGATTCATCTCCGGCGGCGGTGCGGCACCTCGTGTCCACAGCGCGGCATCGAACGCTCCTGCTCGTTCACCTGACCAGCTCGCCCGCACCTCGTAGCCGGCCGACGCACCGAGGTCGAAGACATCCGCCGGATCAACGCCGGCCGGCACCGCCGCCGAATCGATCACCGCTGAAACGGATGCCTCGTCCGGGGCGCTCCTCAGCCGTCGCCAGCTCTCCTCGTCTGCCGTGATGCGGCCGTTCGGGATCCCTCGTAGCACGAGGGCGTCGGGCCGCTCCCGCAGCAGGTGTGTTCGAAGTCCGTCCAGCGACAGCCTCCCGGTCGTCCAGTCCAGGCACCGCGGCGGCGTCGCGCCGCCGACAGCGGCATCGCGAGCCGGTCCGTCGGCCTGGAGAACGACGTCGTATCGAAAGCGGGTCAGCTCGTTGCGATTTCGCGCCCGTTTCAGGTGTATGTGGGCGTTGGCGATGCGCGGCATCGTGCCAGGCAGACCGAGGAAGAATGCCGGGCTGACATTCAGCTCCCGCTCGGCGTACAGGCGCTGCTGCACTCGACGCCGGAGGTCGCCGGCCGTGCCGGTTCTGCCGCCGCGCTCCCGTTCGACAGTGAAGAGAAAGGTTTCCAACGCGTCGAGGTTTCGAACGTCGCCAATGAAGATTCGGCCATCGGGTGAGAGACGCGCCAGGCACCCTTTGAGCAGGGCCTTCAAGTACCGATCGTCGGGGAAGTACTGCACGACCGAATTGAGCACGATCGTGTCGTACGTCCCTGCCGGCACCTTCTCCAGTTCGTGCGCCGCGCCGACGACGAGGTGTGTGTGGCAAGTGCCGTGATCGAGACCCGAGATCTTCCTGGCCAGATCGTCGAGAGCGGCCACGGAGATGTCGGTGCCGGCGTAGGCACGCAGGTGAAGGACGAGCCTCAGGGCCAGCAGGCCGTTGCCGCAGCCGACCTCGAGCAGTCTTCGGGGAGACAGCTCGAGGATGCGGGCGACAGTCTCATCGAGCCATTCCTGCATCTCCGGCTCGGGAATGGGCTGCCCGGTGTAGCTGCTGGACCAGCCCGCGAATGCCGTACCGGCGGAGGCGTCGTACGAGTCCTCGAACACGCGACGCCACTCGTTGAGGTGAAGCGTCGCCGCCGATCGTGATCGAGCCTCGAATTCTCCCTGCGCCAGCACGACGTATCCGGCCAGGCTCGTCTCTCCCCCGGCACCCGGGACGGTACGGGCGAGCGCGTCGGTCACTTCAGGGCACGCCTTCAGCCCGGTCACGACTTCCGAGAGCTCCACGCGATGACCGCGGATCTTGACCTGGTCGTCGTGCCGCCCGTGGTACACCAGCTCGCCGTCCGCGCGTGCGGACGCGAAATCCCCGGTTCGGTACATGCGTTCGCCAGGTCGTGCGGCGAACGGATCCGGGAGAAAACGCTCGGCGGTGAGGTGAGGCGCGTTGACGTACCCTTGGGCAAGTCCAGCGCCCGCGATGAAGATCTCGCCTCGGCCGCCCGCGCGCACCGGTTGCAGCGACCCATCCAGGACGTGAATCGACGCGCCGCGGATCGGACGTCCGATCGGGACGGGTCCCTGCCCGGGACCGAGGTCATCGAGCGCGTAGCAGCAACATCCGACGGTCGCCTCCGTCGGCCCGTACTCGTTGACCACCGTCACCGGTTCGGAGCGCAGCCACGATCCCAGGTCCTCGACATTCAAGGCTTCGCCGCCGACGACGAGCACGTGCGGACACGGAACACGCCCGGGCGACAACCGTTCGTTGAGCAGGCGCAACTGCGCGGGGGTGACCTTCAGCAACGACAATCGCTCCTGTCGTTCGATCGCTCTGGCGAACGAAGCGATGTCGTTGGTCTCGGGAACGATGCACGTGGCGCTGCCGGCCGAGAGCGGCGCCAGGAGCGTCGTCAGCGTCAGGTCGAAGCCGATGGACGTGTGCACGAGCGCGGTTCCTTCGTCGACCGCGTAATGCTCCAGGCACCACCTCATGTAGTTCGCGAGGGCGCCCCACGATACGGCCACCCCTTTGGGCTGACCGGTGGATCCGGACGTGTAGAGGATGTAGGCCGTCGCGCCTGCATCCGGATAGCGCAACGCCACCTCGAGCGCGTCGCCGTCGTGCACCGCGTCCCGAACCTGCATCGCGGGACGGTGCGCTGCAAACGGCCGATCGATCGCGGCCGTGGTCAGCACCAGGACCGCGGAGGCATCGTCCTGCATGTAGTGCGCGCGCTTCGGAGGCGTCCTGGGATCCAGCGGAAGAAAGGCCGCACCGGCTTTCGCGACGCCCAGCAGGCCGACGACGAGATCGAGGGATGGTGGCATCTGCAGCGCCACGACGCATCCGGCGGATACGCCCCGAGCGAGGAGCGCACGCGCCACGGCGTCACTCTGGCGCATGAGGGCGGCGTAGGTGAGGACCTCATGCTTGCAGACGACCGCCACGCGGTCAGGAACGGCGCTTGCGTGCCCGTCGACATCGGCAGCCACAAAGCCGGAACGCCGCGGCGACACGGCCGCGGACCCGACCGACGCACGTCCGTGCGGCTCGGCCTCCGACAAAAAGCGCCTCAGCTGTGCCTGAAGCTGCCTCGCCAGCTCGGGAAGTGACTCGACGAGTGAACGCCGGGCCGCCAGGTCCAGGACCAGGCATCCCTCGTCTTCATGCCACCGCAACGTCAGTCCACACGGACTGCTCGAGGTCGAAAACTGCGTGCCCTTCGCATCGTCGTCCGGATGCACACGGAAGCACGCGGCGTCGGAGGCGACGAACTGGGAGCTTGTGGCGGCCGCCACGAACGGTAGCTGCTCCAGCCAGGGACCGACGGTGTCGAGTGCCTGCTGCACGGCGCGGCACCGGGCAGGGACGGGCCGCCGATCGCCGACTGAGATCGGGACCGGAATCCACTGCATCATCGGGCCCAGAAAGCCTGGCAGCCCCGACGCCTGGCGGGCATCGATCTCCACGAACACCGGACAGGAGGCTGCCACGCCGGCGCCGGCCAGCGCCGTGGTCCACAGAGCGCCGATCGCAACCCCTGGCTCGAGCCGATGCGCGCGACAGTGGGCCGCAAGCCGCTCCCACTCGTCCTGCGGCACGCTCGTGCGAAGACACGCCCCGCGCGCGCGCGCGAGGTGCGCCGATCGCCCGACGCCCGGCACGACACGCGGCGTCTCCAGCATCCGCGCGACAACCTTCCACGCCGCGTCGGCTTGCCGTGTCCCCCCGTCTCGCAGGAGGGACTCCTGCCATCCGACATAGTCCGCATACTGCAGGCTCTGTCCGCCCGCATCGGGTTCGACGTCTCTGGAACCGGACACCAGGTGGTCGAGCACGCGGGCCAGCGTGTGGCGGTCGGCAGCCAGGACGCGCAGGAGCACCGCGACGGCCGGAGTGTCGTCGGCGAGGCGCAGGCGAAGAATGAGGCCGTGGAATCCGTCTGCGGTCGCGACCTTCCGGCAGCGTCGGAGCAGGAGGCCGACGGGATCGGCGCCGGGAGATCCATTCCCCGGACCGTTGAGACCGGCATCGAGCGACGCGACTCGCACTTGCTCGTCGACGAGCTGCAGCGGTTCGTCGCCCTCGTCCGGGAGAGTGAAACGCGTCCGCAGGATCTCGCTCGATGCCGCGAGCGCATGGAATCGCGCCTCGAGCGTCGCTGCGGACGGCAGATGCTCCACGCGCCGGTACGCCGCCGACCACGTTCCCACGCAGGTCGGGTCCGCCCGCCAGACGGCGCGCTGCTGCGATGACAGCGCGTACGCGAGAGCCGTGGAAGGAGTCATGACCTGAGAGCCGGTACCGCTCGGGACCGTGCGGCCACCGGCACCGCCCGGCGCAACCCTGCCGTCGGGCGCGACGAGCGTCTCGCACCCTCGGGGTTCGCGACGCCGTCAAGGATGGTCAGGTACTGCGCGACGAGGGCCTCGGCCGTGTCGCCGTTCAGAAAGGCCGTGGAGTACTCGAGCGTTCCCGCGATCCCGTCCGTCCCCGCGTTCAACTGCATCTCGAGATCGAACCTCGGGGCCACGTCGTCCACGACGAGCGGTCGCACCTCCACGCCAGGAATGGAGACCCCGCCGTCGGCGGATGGCGTCATGACGAAGCTCACGTTCAGTCGCGACGGGTCGACGTCGGGTCGCTTCCGTCGAATGGCCTCTACGACCCTGTCGAAGGGCAACTCCTGCAGCCGCAGGGCTGCCACGGAATAGTCACGGGTTCGCTCCAGCAGCGTGAAGACGGTATCGCCTGTTTCCCACCTGCTCACGATCGGGAAGTTGTGCGCGAAGAACCCGACGACATCCGCCATCTCCCGTGGGTAGCGATTCGCGGCGCTGGCGAGGAGGGTCGCGGTGGCTCTTCCGCTGGCGCGGTGCAGCAGGCACTGGAAGGCGGCCAGCACCAGCATGTAGAGGGTGGCGCCACGGGTACGGGCGGCGGCCTCCAGCTTGCGCTGCAGCAGCGGCGAAATCGCGAACCGCCGATACCCGACGCGTCGCGGCCCGTTCGCCGGCGCGCGAGCGGAGAGGCGGATCGGCTCGAAGTCAGCGCTCCCCGCCAGGCCGGTCCACGCGTCCACCAGGCGTGCGAGGTGGGAGCCCTGCAACCGTCTGGCTTGCCACGCGGCGTAATCGCGATACTGGAACGCCAAGGGAGGGAGCGCCGACGGCAGTCCCGCGACATAGCGAGCCGCAAGGCCGCTGAGCTCGCGAACGACGATGCGCTGGGACCACGCATCCGAGATGAGGTGATGGACCGTGAGCGACACCTCGCACACGCCGGCACCGAGATCCGCGATCGCGGCGCGGAAGGCGGGCGCCTCGTGCAACAGGAATGGGCGCCGCAGCTCTGCCCGGCGGAGTGTCTTGCTCCATGCCGCCCGACACGTGTCCGGGAGGGCCGTCAGATCGACGCACGTGGGCGACACGGTGGCGTTCTGGAGCACGGCCTGCCTGAGCTCTCCCGCCACCGTCAGGAACACCGTTCTGAGCACCTCCTGCCGGCGAGCGACCTCCTGGAAACACTGGATCACGAGCGGGACGCTTGGGCGTCCTCGAAGCTCGATCGCCGCCGGGCTGTTGTAGGCACAGTCGCGCGGGTTCAGGCTGTGAAGAAACAGCAGGCGGTTCTGCGCGCTGGCGACGGGGAGCAGCCCCTTCGGGTCCACCCGTTCGAGCTTCACGGCGGGGACCGTCGCGTCGGCCGCCGACGCCACCCGTTCGGCGAGCCGCGCAAGCGTGCGGTGCGCAAAGACGTCCGCCACGGCGAACGCCATCTCGAACTGCTCCTCGATGCGAAAGGCCAGTCGAGTCGCGACGAGCGAGTCTCCCCCGAGATCGAAGAAGTCTTCGTCTGCTCCGACCTCGCGATCCAGGCCGAGCAGGTCGCGCCAGATGCTCGCCAACGCCGCCTGGAGCGGCGTGTGCGCCGTCGGGCGCGACGGCCGCGCCTGAGCCAGGAGGTCGCGTCGCCAGGAGACGATCCGTCCTCGCCGATCGAGCGGCAGCGCCGCTACCATACGAACCGCGTCTGGCAGTGCCGCGCGCGTGAGCCTGCCGGACAGGACGGTCCACAACTCCGCTTCGCGCAGGCCTTCGCGGGCCGCCGTCACCAGCGCCGCGATCCTGGGCCCGTCCGGGTCACCGGCGTTCAGGACCAGCGCGTCGGCGACATCGGGGTGTTCCAGGAGCACCGCCTCCACACGTGCGGCATCGCAGACGCGACCCGGCGCTCCACGCAGCAGGCGCCTGGTTCCGAGCATCATGATCGTGCCGTCGGCCAGGCGCGCACCCGAGACTCCGGTCTTGAGCAACCGCCCCGCGCCAAATGGGCTCGGCACGAGCCGGCATGCCGTGCGTTCCACGTCGCCATGAACCGCCGTCGCTATCGCACCGCCGACGTAGATCTCACCCACCCCTGTCACGGGCAGCGGCTGCATCCACCCGTCCAGGAGATGCACCGTCATCCCATTCAGCGGAGTGCCCGACGGCAGGCGGCACAGCTCGTCCCAGGCTTCATGCCACTCGACGTGACTCGCCGCGATCGCCACGCCCGGCAGGCGCGGGAACAGGTGGAGCCGCACGCCGGGATGCGCACGCCGGAACAGGGCGCACATGGCGGGCGTGACTCGGCCTTCGATCACGACGCTTCGGCCCGAGGCGCCGGCATTCAGGCCTGCGGGGAGTGGCGTCGACAGCGACGAGGCGTGAGCGCGCACGTAACAGCAGGCGGCCTGCGGGCGCGCCGGATCCGTGAGGTCGCCTGGCTTGACGTCTCCCAGGAGCAGCGTTCGCTGCTGATCCAGGCAGAGTCTCAGATCCGCGAGCAGGGACAGCGCGTCCTCGGGATCGGGATTGGCGACGTACTGGCCGGGCTCGGCTCTCCACGTCGCCGACCAGGCCTCGATCTGGGCCGCGAGAGATGCCTGCGTGAAACCATACGCCTCGACCTCGTGACCGTCCGTGACCTCCACGTGGACGAGGGCCAGGTCGTCGGCCCGGGCCGGTCGCACGCGTCCGGCGCCGTTCCCTTCTGCCGGCACGGGCAGATCGTGAATGCGCACGACTTGCACCCCCGGACCGAGGGGACGCTCCAGCACCACGTCAGCGATGACGACGACCGCCGGACGGGCCGCCCGAAGAGATCTGTCAGCTACCTCCGGCGTCTCGCGCGGATCGACGCACACGAACCCGCCACCCGCGGCAAGCGTGGCGCAGGCGCCGAGGAGAAAGTCGATGGATGGCGGCAGATACAACCCGACGACCACGCCCGGTCCGACACCTTGGGCCCGAAGACTGGCGGCGAGCGCGTCCACCCGCTCCGTGAACGCACGAACCGTCCACGTCGTGCCGGGCGCGAGGATGAGCACGCGGTCGTCACGCGCCTGCTCCGAGACGTCGCTGGCGTCGCGGCCTGCCGCGCCGCGCTGTTCGGACAGCCGAGCAGGCACGGATGCGTCGCGGACGCCCACCGTGTCTGAAAGATCCGGCGCACGCAGTGTGAGCGTCCGCAGGGGAATCGTGGGAGAGGCCAGCACCTGGCTCGTGAGCTGTCGGAACTGATCGGATAACCCGGCGATCTCCGCATCCGACAGGCAATCGGCTCTCGCTTCCCAATGGAGGGCATACGAGCCGGCAACCGGACGAATGAACAGCTTGATATCCTCGGACGAATCGTGCAGCTCGATGGGCACGCTCGCGATCGTCAGGCCCGGGAGACGAAGCTGATGATCGAGGAAGTTGTGCATCATCAGCTTGATGTTGAAGAGCGGATTGCGTCCCGCCGTGCGGGGCGGCGCGATCGAGCGCACGATGTCTTCGTAGCTCACTCCCTGATGCTCGTACGCGATCAGGAACTGCCGCCGAATCTTTTCCAGGTGGTCCACGAAGCGGGCGCCCGGATCCGTCTCGACGCGCAGCGGCAGGACGTTGATGAAAAACCCGATCAAGCGCTCCGCCCCTGGCTCCGTGCGGCCGGCGGCGTCGGTCCCGATGACCGCGACGGTCCGCCCTGACAGCTTCCACCGCAGCACCGAGAGGATCGCCGCGAAGAACAGGAAGGGCGACGCGCGAAGTCTTCCCGCCTGACGCCGGAGCGCGGCTGCCTCGCGCTCGTCGAGGTGCTCGGACCAGCGCCGCACCCGGTGGCTCGCCCCGCGTGTTTTCCGCCGCGGCCAGGGCCACGCGGCCGCGCCGTCCAGATCCCGAAGCGCGTCCTTCCAATACGTCAGGCCGCGTTCCGGCGAGCTTCGGCCGGGCAATACGCGGTCCGGCTCCCACAAGTCCTCGTACTGCAGGTCGAGGTCCGGCAACTCCGGGCTGAGGCCACTCCGCATCCGCCCCCAGAGCGCCTCGAGCTCGGCGCCGAGCACGGCCATCGACCACCCATCGGCGAGGGTGTGATGGAACACGCCCACGATGAGCCCTTCGCGCGCGCCGAGCCTGACGTGAAGGAAGCGAAACAACGGGTAGGCGCCGATGTCGAAGGGGCGAGCGATGACCTCGTGCACGAGCGACGTCACGCGGGCTCCGCTCGCACGCGTGCCATCGATCTCCGCGCACGGGATGACGGGCATCGTCCAGGGATGCTCGATGAATTCCAATCCCTCGCGGGTTGTCCTGAACTGCCACCGCAGCACCGCGTGCCGCCGCACGACTTCGCCGAGCGCGTGCTGGAGGACATGAACCGGCAGGATGCCCTCGTAGCGGAGCGCGAGGGGCACGAAGTTGTCGGCCCGTCGCGAGTCGAGCTCGTGCAGGAGCCACAGCTTCACCTGCGGCGGCAGGGCGGGGCGCCATCGCCCGGTGGAACGCGCGCTGTGTCTCCTCACCGGTCATCCCTCCACGGGTGACCTCGCCGGCGAGGTCCCTTCCCCACCGGGCGCGGGGAGGCCGCGATCGGAAACCTCGCACACAACGCAGACACCGAGGCCGCGACCTCCTCCGAGACCCGCGGCGTCACATGGGGCGCCTCGGGCGTCGTCGCCGACAGCACGCGGTCGATGAGGTCCGCGCACTGCTCCATCTCCGGCTCGCTCATGCCCCGGCGCGCCACGGTGTTGGTCCCAATCCTGATACCGCTGACTCGCTTCGAGCCCTCGTCCCGGAACAACTGGTTCCTGTTGACGACGATGCCGCAGGCCTCCAGCGCCCGTTCGGCCACGTGCCCGCTGATCGCCCGCCTCTGGAACACGTCCACGAGGACGATGTGATTGTCGGTGCCGCCGGAGACGAGGTCGTAGCCCCTGGCGCGAAACGCGCGGGCCAGCGCGCGCGCATTCGACACAATCCTGGCGGCGAGCGCCCGGAAGGCGGGCGTGGCTGCCAGCCGGAAGGCGGTCGCCTTGGCCGCGATCACGTGCACGAAGGGTGCCCCCTGGAAGTACGGGAACACGCTCTTCTGGACGACGTCGGCGATCGTGCCGCCGCGATCCGGCGCGGCCTGATCGAAATCCCGGCCGCAGAGGATGAGACCGCCGCGAGGCCCATAGAGCTGCTTGTGCGTACACGTCACGGTGAAGTGCGCGTGATCGACGGGATTCTGGTGCTGCCCGCCCGCGACGAGGCCGGCGATATGCGTGATGTCCGCGAGCAGATAGGCGTGCTCCGTGTCGGCGATCTGCCGGAAGCGCGCGAAGTCGATGGGACGTGAGTACGCGGTCGCTCCGCAGATGATGACCTTCGGGCGATACCGGCGCGTCAGGGCCTCAATCTCCTCGTAATCGAGCCGCTCCCGCGCGTCGAGACCATACGAGACGACGTTGAAGTACTTTCCCGAGACCGAGACTCTCGAGCCGTGGGACAGGTGCCCACCGGCGTGCATCGACATGCCCATCAGGCAGTCGCCGGGATTCATCAGGCGGAAGAGCAGCAGCTCGTTCGCGCTCGACGCGGAATGCGGCTGCACGTTCGCGTATCGCGCGCCGAACAGATCGTTCGCCCGCTCGATGGCCAGGTTCTCGATCGCGTCGGCGTTCACGCATCCGGCGTGGAACCGGCTCCCGGGATAGCCCTCGGCCGTCAGATTCCCAATCGGCGACGCGAGGCAGGCCCGCACCGACGGATCCATGACGCTGCTGGATGCGACGAGCGACAGCGTCAGCTCCTGCCGCCGCTCCTCCTCGTCCAGGGCGCGCGCAAGCTGAGGATCGTCCTCGCGCAGGCGCTCGAGCTCGTCGTCCACGCCGCCAACGCGCGGCGGCCTGCCGGTCCACGGCCACTGCGTGGTCTCGCGCGCCGGCCGATCGGAGATGGTGGAATCCACGTTCGTGCTGCTGCCAACCACCGGCAGCCGAGTGCAGTGACGAGAGGGGCCCACGCGACCTGTGCGTGGCGACACGAGAAGCTGAACGGCGGTGCTGGATCAGACGGCGCGCGCGGCGGCGGCCGGTTCCGGCGAGAGCGACGTCAGCGCCGAGATCCGCTCCGCCTGCCCGGCGACCGTGGGATGGTCGAAGATGAGCGCCAGGGGAATGTCGGCGCCAAACGCGACACGAAGCCTCGACACAATCTGCGTGGCGCTGACCGAATCCCCTCCATGCTCGAAGAAGTCGTCGTCCACACCGATCTCGCCGGTGCGGAGGATCGCGCGCCAGATCTCGAGCACGGTGCGCTCGCACTCGCCGCGCGGCCCCACGATCACCCGTCCTCTCGCCGTTTCGCGGGTGGGATCGGGCAGCGCCAGCCGGTCCACCTTGCCGTTCGGCGTCAGCGGCAGCGCGTCGAGAAAGACGTACCAGGACGGATGACAGGATGCCGGCAGCCTGGACCTGACGAAGCTCCTGATGTCCGGCACGAGGGCTTCCCGATCCGGCGGCATCGCGCGCTCGAGCACCAGATAACCCACGAGGCGCCGTTGACCGTCGGCGGCCGCCTTTGCCGCCACGACCGCCTTCTCGACGCCGGGGAAGCCGAGCAGCGTCTTTTCGATCTCGCCGAGCTCGATGCGAACGCCGTTGATCTTGACCTGGAAGTCCCGCCGGCCGAGCAGCTCCAGCGTGCCATCGCAGAGGTACCGAGCCTGATCGCCCGTCTTGTACACGCGTTCCCCGGCGACGGCTGGGTAAGGGTTGGGCAGAAAACGAGAGGCGGTCAGCTCCGGTCGATTGACGTAACCGTCTCCGACGCCCACGCCGCCCAGGTACAGCTCGCCTGCCACGCCGATCGGCGTGGGCTGAAGGCGCGGTCCGAGCACGAAGGCCGTTTGATTGTCCATGGGACGGCCGTACGGGATCGTGGGAATCGGGAACCCCGGCCCGGCGATACGGTAGATCGTCGAGTCCATGGAGACCTCGGTGGCGCCGCCCAGGCTGATGGTTTCGATGTGCGGCACGAAGCGCTTCAGCCGCGCGGGAAGCCCCAACGGAATCCAGTCGCCGCCGAGGAGCGCAAGCCGCACGCTGCCGAGCGCGCCGGCGCCGTCCTCGGGAACGGCATCGAGCAGCATCCGCGCAAGCGCGGGAGCAGAGTGCCAGACGGTGACGCGGTGCGCCGCGATGAGCCGGAGCCATGCGTGAGGGTCTTTCTTCTCCTGCGCGGTGGGCGCCACGACGGCCGCGCCCGCGGCAAGCGCGCCGAGAATGTCGAAGGCGCTCATGTCGAAGGTCAGGTTCGACACGGCCAGGACGCGATCGCCGGGACCGATGTGGAAGCGACGGATGAAGTCGTGAAAGTTGTTCGCCCGGCCCTTGTGGTTCAGACGCACGGCCTTCGGCGCGCCCGTCGAGCCGGACGTGAAAATCACGTAGAGAGGGCTGTCACTCGATATCGGTATCTCAGGGTTGCCGGCCGGCTCCGCGGCCAGCGCCGCCTGCAGGCGATCCAGCTCCAGCACGCGGGCCGCGCCGGGCTCGAAACGGTCACGGAACCCGGACGTGGTCACGATCGCCTGGGCGCCGGCCGCTTCAATCGCGTAACGCAGACGCTCGGGCGGATACGCCACGTCCAGCGGCACGTACGCGACGCCGGCTTTGGCAATCGCCACGACGGCCACTACCTGCGCTTCGCCGGGCTCCAGCAGAATCGCCACCGGACGCTCTCGTCCTGCGAGCGTCCGCGAGAGCACGTGCGCCAGGCGATTGGCGGAGCGATTGAGCTCGCCGTAGGTCAGCGCCCGCTCACCGGCGATGAGGCCCGGGGCGTCCGGCGTCATCGCCGCCCATCGCTCGAAATCTGCTGGAAGCGTCCTCGATGGAAGCGGCCGCGCCGTGTCGTTCCATTCCACGGTCTGCTGGTGAATCTCGGCCGGCGTCACGATCGCGTCCACGTGGATCGCGGCCTGTGGACTGGCGGCGAACGCCTGAAGCGCCCGGCGATACCAGCCGGCGGTCTTCCGCAGCATCCACCGTGGGACGACCCCACGAAGACCGTAGAGGGTGAGATCCACGTGCTGGCGATCAGGGCTCCAGACAAAGCTCGCCACCAGCTTCATCTCGTTCGTCGCGTAATCGCCGCCCGTGATCCGGAGACCTGACGCGACCGGTGCTCCGGCGTGCATGTGGTAGTTCTCGAAGACGAACAGGGTCTCGACGGGCGGTCCCTGTCCGAGGATCTCCGGCATCCTGGAAATCGGATACCGCCGATGCGGATGGGAAGCGCGCTCCTCGGCGGCCGTCCGCCGGAGCAGATCGACCCATGTGGCGCCCCGGAGGTCGACGGCATGTAAACAGGTGTTCACGAAAAGGCCCAGGGCGAGGTCGCCGTCGACGCTCTCCGGCCGGCCATTCACAACCCTGCCGGTCGTGACCAGTTCCTGGCCGTGCAGCGCACCCATACAGGCCGAGTGCCCGGTCAGGAGAACGGTGGCCAGGTGAACACCCTCTGCGTCGGCGATGTCCTTGAGCGCGCGATAGACCTCGGGCTCCAGCGCCAGCGACACGCTATTGGTCGCATGGCTCATCGAAGGCGCCGCATTCGTCGTCTTGTCGCCCTTGTCTACGGGCACCGGGAAGCGGCTCTTCGGGATCCCGTTGGCCAGCGCCCGCCAGTACGCCTTCGATTCCCCTGAATCGACGGTGGCTCGCTCCGTGCGAACGAACTGCCGGTACGCGGCCCGGACGGCGGTCGTCTGCACGGGAATTCCTTGCAGGGCGGCGCCGTAATTCGCCCACAACTCCCGGACGAGCAGGTTCAAGCTCCAGCCGTCCAGAATCGCGTGGTGGTGCGCATGTACCAGGTGATGCCGTGTGTCTCCCTCCTTCACGCAGAGGGCGCGCAGCAACGGGTACTCATCGACACGGAACGGACGCCCCAGCATCGACGCACGGACTTTTCGCAAGGCTCGCGAGTGGCCGGCAGCGAGCATGCTCAGGTCCACCAGGGGAAGGGTCATGCGCCGCGCGCCGTGCACGAGCTGCATCGGTTCCTGATACGAGGTGAAATCGAAGGAGGTCCGCAGGATCTCGTGCCGCCGGATGAGCGCGTCGCACGCCGCGGAGAATGCCGAGAGCGACCATCGGCCTTCGATCAGGGCCTCTCCATGATTGATGTACGAGCGCTCGCTCCGGCCGAGCTCCGCGTGGAAGGCCATGGCCTTCTGCATCTCGGACATCGGGTACACGTCGAAGACCCCCGCCGGCAGCCGGACGCCGTCGAGCCGATCTGCGCCCTCCTCGGCGTGATCGATCGAAGGCGCCGCGGCGCCGCCGGCGCGGAGCGACTCGATGACCGGCGCCAGCTCGCGAATCGTCGGCCAGTCGTACAACTGCTGGATCTCGAGAGCGACCCCGAGAGCGTCGAGCACGAGGTTTCTCACGCGAATGGCGAGGATCGAGTCGCCGCCCACGCGGAAGAAGTTGTCCTCGACTTCGAAGTCCTCGCAACCAAGCACGCGCGACCAGATGGCCTTCAACGTCTGCTCGACTGGCGACGGCGCCACGGCGCTCCCGCGCTGACGGCTCCCGGTGAGTCGTTCGAGCAGCAGGCGTTTGGCCGGGCTCAACGCTTCCGCGCGCGGCGTGGCGCGACGCGCATTGTTGTCCATGGCGCTAATCCTGGCGAGCGAGACACGGCCCATCACCCGGCCCGCGCAGCCATTCCGGCAGCGCCTGGCCGACCATCGCCAGCAACTCGTCACGCACTGAAAACAGGAAGAAGTGTCCCCCCGGGAACGTCCTGAACGAAAACGCGGAGGTGGTCTGGCATTTCCAGGCCTCTACGTCCGGCGGAGTGGCCTGCGGGTCCGACCATCCCGCCAGGGCAAGGATGGCGGCGTCGAGCGGAGGCTGCTCGGCGTAGGCATAGGTTTCATGCATCTGGAGATCGGCGCGAATCGTGGGCAGAATGAGTGACAGGAACTCCTCATTCTGTTCCAGCCCCGGAGGAAGCCCCTCCAGCGCGCGGAGCTGCACCAGGAGCTCGTCGGGGGGGAGACGGTGCAGATCCGGCAGTCTGCGAGGAAGCTGCGGCGCGGCCCGGCCAGAGAGGATGAGCGCGGCAGGCTGAGGGCCGTTCTTCGATCGGAGATGCCGCGACAGCTCGAATGCCACCAGGGCACCCAGGCTGTGCCCCAGGAACACGAAGGGGACGTCGAGCAACCCGGAGATGGCCGTGTCGAGCTCCGCCACCAGCGTGCGCAGGTCGGTCAGTGGCGCCTCGCGGATCAGCCGGAGTCTCCCGGGGTAGCAGAACGAGATGACTTCCACGTCCGTCGGCAGCCGCTCGCGCCAGCCTGAAAACGCCACGTAGCTTCCGCCCGCGTGCGGGAAACAGAACAACCGGGCGGCGGGATCGGACACGGAACGTGTCGAGACCACCCAGTTGCCGGCGGCGCTCGCGGCCACTACCACTGGACCTCCTCCTGCGCGAACCACCGCTCACCCGTCGCCCGTCCCTGGCCCTGACGGCAGATGCCTCACACGGCCGCGTCGAGCTCGCGCAGTGGAACCCCGTAGGGATAGAAGAAGTTGAAGAGCGGTTGATCGATTTCCTGGGCGATGCCGAGGAGCACCGGCAGCCAGCGTTCGGCGGGACTGTCGCCACTTTCCAGCTTGTTCAGCGCTTCCTGGGCAATCCCCGACGACACGGCCACCTGCTGGAGGGCGAGCCCACGCGTCACCCGCCAATGGCGCGCCAGGCGGCCGCAGTTCCCGGTCCGGTAATCGGACGCCTTCCCCGTCTCGGCGATGAACCGCGACATCGGCACGCCCAAGGCGATGGCGAGATCCGCCACGAGCGCTCCCCACGCTTCCGCGGGCTCTGCCCCCGCTTCGAGCTCCTGCAGGTCCGACGTCGATACGCCGAGCCTCGAGGCCAGCGCATCGATCCCCACGCCGCACTTGGTCCGTTCCGCAACGAGCAGCTCGGCGAGTGTCATGGCTGGCTCACGACGGCAGTTGACCGGCCAGGACCTTCTCCTTCTCCTGGTCGGCGATGGCCTTCTCCATCTCGTGGTCGGGGACGATCAGGTCGAAGTCGTCCGGGACCCGGAAGCCGAGCGTCTCGTGGCAGAAGGTCTTCCAGGCCTCGGTGACGTCGTTGAACAGCACGTTCTCGTCGCGCCACACGAGCTCGGTGACCGTGTAATCGTGGTGCAGGAACACCACGTCGTCGTCGGCGAACTGCGTCTTCGCCGGCCTGCCCTCGTCCGGGTCGTCATAGCGCCCATCTTCCCAGTTGATGCGCTGTTCCTTCCATGCGGGATACGCGCGCAGATCCTTGAGGTAGCAGGCCCTGCAGTATGGCCGTTCCGTGTGGTGCGCGTCAATGACGAGCCCTTTCTCCCGTTCCACGTCGCGCAGCAGCCGGGCAGCCTCGACCCTTCCGGCCGCGAGCGCGATCATGTAGGGCGTGCGCTCGTCGTGTCCGACCTTCGTCAGGTCCGCGCCGTGATCGAGCAACAGGCGGACCATTGACACGTCGCCCTTTCCGGCGGCGTAATTCAAGGCCGTCCATCCCTGCTCCGATCCGTGTTCGTTCACGTCGGCGCCCGAGCGGAGCAGCCGCGCCGCTTCGCCGGCGTCGCCCGCTCGCACGGCCTCTATCAGCAACGTGTTTCCCATGTTCATGCCCTCCATGAGGTGATGCGGTAGCGCTTCTGCAGTGCCAGTGTGGAAGCTATCAGCATCAGCGCGGGTTCGAACGGTCCATCGGCACCGGCCGCCATCGTGTCGAGCCGGTCCAGCAGCGCGAGCACCGCGGGCGCATCGAAGAACCCCTGGTCGCCGATGCCGGCACGGATGCGGGAGCGGAGCTCGTGCTTGAGCGCGGACTCACCGGTCGCAAGAGAAGGCGCCGCGAAGGGCTGCTTCGGACGTCGCGCCACCTCCGTCGTCACGTACGGGTCGGCCACGTCACGGAGGATTCCCTTGCTGCACTCGCCGTCCATCAGCAGGTGCGCCGGAAACTCGCGTACGTCCTCGAACAGCACGTGGTCCAGGTACGGAAGGCGGGCCTCGACACCGTGGGCCATCTCCATGCGATCGGACAGGAGGATGTAACCGGGCAGCACCGAACGTGACCAGAGGTACAGCGATTGGACGACCGGATGCCGGCCTCGCAGTTGGCCGTCTACGTCGAAACCGTCGACGAGCGTACGGTACGGGTCCATCCGATCGGCCTCCGCCGCCAGCTCCGGAACCAGCAGCGCATAGAGCACGACACGCTCGGCGAAGGCATTCCTCATCCAGCCGGGCACGAAACCCAGCCTGGCCGCGACGGACACCAGACCGGCGCGCGTTTCGTGCCTGGACGATGTGGCGGCCGGCAGGCCGGCATCCCAGTCCCGCCTCGAGAAGGAGTACCCGGCCAGCACCTCGTCGGCCCCCTCCCCGGACAGCACCGCCTTGCAGCCTGCCTGCTGCACCACCCTCGCCTGGAGGTACCGTGCGACACCGTGGGCGTTGGCGGCCAGCGTTTCTCCATGCCAGACCGCATCCTCCCAGTGCTCGGCCAGCTCGCCGAGCGTCACGCGAACCTCGGTGTGGTTGGAGCGAATGCGCGCCGCCGTGCGGCGGGCGATCGCTCCCTCGTCGAACACCCGATCGGCGAAACGCACGGTGAAGGAGCTGAGGGGCCCGTCGTGCAGGCTCGCGGCCATTCCGGCAACGGTGGACGAGTCAATCCCTCCGCTCAGGAACACGCCGACGTGCACGTCGGCTCTCAGGCGGAGCCGGATCGCCTCCTCGAGTCGCGCGCGCAAAGCCCGGCGCGCGCCGCGCTCATCGACGGGTTCGCGCCGCGCGTCATCCGGCGGGTAATCGAGATCCCAATACTGCGTGACGCGGGTCGTGGTGCCGTCGGACACCAGATAGTGACCCGGCGGAACCTGATTGATACCCGCGAAGAGCGTCGCGCCGGGAGGCTGGCACAGGAACAGGGTCCTCAGATACGCATCCCGATTCCAGGCGGGCACCGCCCCGGCTTCCAGGATCGCCTTCGCCTCCGACGCGATGAGGAGCCGGCCTCCCAGCTCGGTCCAGTAGAGCGGCTTGATGCCGAATCGATCGCGAGCGGCGAAGATGATCCGCCGCCGTTCATCCCAGAGCGCGAAGGCAAACTCTCCGCGGAGCCGGTGCAGGCAATCGAGGTAGAGATCCTCGTACAAATGCAGGATGATTTCGCTGTCGGAGCGTGTGGCGATGCGGTGGCCTCGCTGCGACAGTCCGCGCGCGATCTCCTCGAACCCATACAACTCCCCGTTGGCGACCAGGTGAAGGCTTCCGTCCTCGTTGCACATCGGCTGGCTTCCGAAGCGCAAGTCTTGAACGGCCAGCCGGGTGTGCCCGAGACCGGCCCGGCCCGAGGGATCGACCCACACCCGCGATCCATCCGGCCCTCGATGCGTGAGCACGCGGACCGCGGCCGCCAGGGCCGCGTCCGAAAGCGGATCCGAGCGGGACATCCAGGCGAATATGCCGCACATCCCGGTCCGTCCTTGCCGATTCCTACATCATCCATTCGGGCAGGGACGCTCGTCGTCGCTTCTCGACCTCCAGGGCTCGAGCCGCGGACGCGACACTCGCCGCCATGCGAGCGATGGTCCCCACCGTACGCTCCCCTGCCGGAATCAGGGCGAGCACCTCGTGCCACTGCTGGAGCATGCGATCGACCGACGCGGCGTCACAGGCCGATGGCTCATAGGACACGTCGATCTGCGTCTGTCTCCCCGGTGTCACGTCGACGCCGATGGGGAAACTGGAGCTCAACACCTGGCGGAACCCGGTTACATCGAAACCGGGGCCGCCCAGGAGACCCCGATTCACGTTCAGGAAATTGAACGCCAGCTCCGCGCGCTGGCCATGCCTCGAACAGGTCTCCTGCAGCCATTGAAACGGCACGTGCTCGAATCGCAGCAGCCGCTGCAGTGTGTCGCCGAGTCCGGCCAGCCAGCTTCCCAGGGGCTCCTGCTCGCGAACGTCAACCGGCACCAGCAGAGTGTTCATCACCAATCCGACCATCGAATCGAGCTCCTTGACGGGGAGCGAGCGGCACGACGTGACGATCGCAATCACCGGTGACCGGGACATTGTCAACACGCGCTGGACGAGCGCCAGGGAGCCCAGGTAGATGACGAACAGGCTCGTTCGGTGTCGGGCGGAAAATGCCTGCAGCGCAGCGGTCAGGTCGTTCGGGAGCACCATCTGCCGCGTCTTCGGGCGCGAGGTGGCCAGGCCGGGAACCGCGCGCGGCGGCTGTGGCGAACCCGTTCGAGAGCTGATTTCGCGTTCCCAGACGGCCAGCGCCGGCGATAGATCCTGCCGTTTCAGCCACGCGACGTACTCGCGAAACGATGGGCCCTCCTGCGTATCCCAGGGACGACCCTCGAGGGCGAGGCGATACCGCTGCAGCAGATCCTCGATGATGACGGAGAAGCTGAACGCGTCGGTCACCAGGTGGGAGATCGTCCAGACCAACTGAAAACGATGCTCGCCCAGGCGTGCCAGGAAGAGGGTCATCAATGGAGGCCGGTCGAGCCTCCAATCAGGTGGGCCGGAAAAGAGGCGCCGGAGGTGCCGGTCCCGCGCCTCGGGATCCAGCCGCGACAGGTCAATCTGGCGAATGTGGAGCTCCGCGCGCTTCACAACCACCTGGTGCGGGACCTTGACCGCCTTCCAGACGAAGGCGGAGCGAAGCGCGGGGTGGCGGTTGACGACGGCTTGCCAGGCAGCCGAGAAAGCCGTGAGGTTGAGCCGCCCGCGAAGCGACGTGACACTCCTTTCCTGGAACCTGTGGAGACCGCCGGCAGCGTAGCTCAGCATGCCCTGCTGCAAGGGCGTGAGCGTGAACACGTCCTCGACGTCACAGCGGCGAAGCGCCCGGGGAGATGCCATCAGCCCGCGAAAAGTCGTTCGAGCTCGTCGGCGGAGAGATCGGCCTCGGTGAACGCTTCGGAGAGCGCGCCTGGGTCCGGTCCGCGCCCGGCGGCCATGCCCGCGATTTCGCCGAGGAAGCGGTCGCACTGCTCCTGCAACACGTCCTTCTCGTGGACGGCCTCGTCGAACCTCCACACCGTCCTCCAGCGCCCCGGTTCAGCCTCGTTGTGAATGTCCAAGGGCTGCCGCGACCAGAACGGCACGCCCGCCGGCCGCGCTGACGTGGTCCATCGCTCACGATCCGCGGGCCGAGCAGGTTCGAGGGGCTGTCGAAAGAAGCACGTGACGCCAAGGGCACTCGGCTCCATCGATTCGTCCGGGCGAGCCGGTCGAAGAGCGGTCGGACGGCCGGCCACGACGAGCGCCATCGGCTGCACGTAATACCCGACGGCGTCCCGCAGTTCCGGCGCCGTGCGCGCGTTCGCCCACAACATCACTCGCACCTCGCGAGCCTCGGGCTCGTGCGAACGAGCCAGCGCGGCGAGCGCCATGCGCTCGAGCGGGTTGGGCGTCCCAGTGGCCTCCGCCGGTCTCCAGGAAGGCGGCAGCGTCACGTCACGCTGGATCATCCCGCGCACGTCGTACAAGCGACCGCTGGGCTCCTCGTCGTCACGATCGCGATCCGTTCCGCCGGTCTGTTCGGCTGCACACGCGCTGAACTCGGGCGCCTCAGAGAGCCTGGCCGGACGCCCCTCGAGCCAGGCTCGCAGGGAATGCGACGTCTCCTGCCGCAGGATCTCGATCGATTCGCTGTCAGCGCACCACCGGTGGCAGGCCAGTGCCAGGCCCGCGTCGCAGCCGGCCTGCCAGGAGATCGAGCGGCAGAGCGGATGATCCGGATCGCCAAGGACGGTCGCAAGCTGACGCGTCAATCGTTCCACGCCGGGCTGCCCGTCACGGCCGGCCAGGGCGGTCAAGTCCACGAGCGGAACCTGCACGGGGGCGCTCTCCACGAGCTCCCATCCCGCCGGCGACTGTCGAAGCGACAGCCTCAACGCGTCGTGCCGCCGGACGATCGCGTCCAGGACTGCGGGAATGGCCCTGATCCCGGCGCGCTCCACGCGCGCCGAGACGGCGCCGGCCATCGATCCGCGATGCCAGAATCCCGGGCGAGCCACCTGCCACTGCGCCGGCGTCAGAGGCATCCGTCGCGACTCGCGCGACGCGCATTCGCCCCGTCGCCCGTTCGTCAGCGACGCGAGCGCGGCGATGGTCGGTTTCGTGACGAGATCACGAACGGTGATCGGCACCCCGGCCCTTTGTGCCTTGGCGGCCACGCGCATCGCCGATATCGAGTCGCCGCCGATCTCGAAGAAGTCGTCGTGAATGCCGATGCCGGAGATGCCAAGCACCTGCTCCCAGATGGCGAGCAGGGACTCTTCAGCCGCCGTCAGCTCGCGTGGTGAGGCGGGTCTCTCGCTGGATGCTGCCTCGATCGGTTCGTCGAGGAGCGCCTCGAGCATCGCGCGGCGCTCCGGCGATAGAGCATCCAGCCGGCGGAGCAGGCGGTCGTCGTCTTCACGACCCATGGCGTTTCTCTTGCTGAAGGCGTTCCGGCGATCCGTCGAGCGTGCCTGCCGTCAGCTCGAGGCGGGTCAGGTCGAGCTTTCCGGTGGACGTGCGCGGCAGTGACGAGACGACGTGGAAACGTCTCGGGCGCATGTGCTCCGGAAGCCAGCGCGCGGCGTAGCGGCGGACGTCGCCCGGCTCCAGGGCGAAGCCGCTGCGCCGCGTCACGAACGACACCAACTGACGTGTCACCGGCTCAATCGACACGCAGGCTTCCACAACGCCAGGGCATGACACGAGGATGGCCTCAACCTCGGACGGCTCGACGCGATGGCCACGAACCTTGATCTGTCGATCGGTGCGCCCCAGGAACTCGAGTCCCCCGCCAGGCAGCATCCGCGCCCGGTCACCCGTGCGATACAGGCGGGCCCCCGGATCCGCCGAGAACGGGTCGGGCACGAAGCTTCCGGCCGTGAGCTCCGGCCGGAAGAAATAGCCGCGGACCACCGCCGGTCCGGACAGGTAGATCTCGCCGTCGCCACCGGGCGGAACGGGCTGCATCGCCGGACCGAGCAACCGCACGGTCAGGCCAGCGACCGCACGGCCGATGGGCACCGTCGTATGTCCTCGGTACTCGCGGCACTCGAAGGCGGTGGACCACACGGTCGACTCGGTCGGGCCATATTCGTTGGTGAGCTCGGTTCCGGGAAGCACGCGGAAGTGTCGCAGCACCTGCGCGGGCTGACACGCCTCGCCGGCGACGATGACGCGCCGGAGCGTGGCGAGCGCCGGCGGGCCGGCGACGTCAAGGAGAGCCGCGTACACTCGTGGAAGCGCCAGCATGTGCGTGACCTGGTGGCGGCAAATCCAGTCGGCGAGCATGCCTGGCTCTCTTGGAACCTCCGCCGGCGGAAGGCTGACGGTGCCTCCGCGGGAGAGTGTTCCCAGGACCACGGCCACCGAGCTGTCGAAGAAGAGCGGCGACAGCAGGATGAACGTCTCGGGCTCCTCGGGGTATTGGAGCCTCCGCGCCTCCAGGGAAGCCCGGAGGTTGCGGTTGTTCACCGGAACGCCCTTCGGCGATCCCGTAGTGCCCGACGTGAAGATCACGTAGACCACGTCGTCCGGGAGTGCCGGCTCGGCGACGAACGGAGTGTCCGTGTCTCCGGCATGGACGAGCCCCGGCATGAGCGTGAGGATTCCGCGAGCACACCTCGCCGCGAACGGCTCGATCCCAGGATCGCGGCCGGCAATGAGCGCGCCGAGCCGCGCTTCCGCCATGACGAGTCCGATCCTCTCGAGCGGAGCCTTCGGATCGAGCGGCACATACGGGCACGACAGCTTGAGCGCCGCGATCATGCCGCTCAGCGCGTGCATCGGATCCTGGACGCAGATTCCGACGCGTTCGCCGCGCTGGAGTCCCATCGCGCGCAGCCGGTGCGCGACCGCCGACGCGGCGCGATCCAGGCCGTGGTAGGTGAGACACCCTTCGTCGAAGCTCAGGGCGACGGCGTCCGGACGAAGACGAACGACCTCGTCGAACGTGTCTCGCATGGTCGCGATCGCTCGCGCTGACGGCAGGCGACGATCGGAGGGCCGCGGGTCGCCGGCGCCCCAGGCCGGAGCGAAATGATGGTGCGGCAGGCGCCTCTGCCCGCTCTCGGCGAGCGCGCGCAGCCCCTCGCCGTAGGCCGCCACCAGGGCGTTGCGCTCGACGGCCGAGAACCTCCCGGCGTCCAGTTCGAGGTCCAGTTGCAGCAGATCCCGGAAGGGATCGCGATTGAACTCCGCGCGCAGCGCGAAGTGTGTGCTCCCCAGGCCCTGCGCCCCCAGCACCGTCACGTCCTTCAGCGATTCCAGGAGCCGGAGATGGTGGAAGTGGGTGAAGTTGAAGACGCTGTCGAAGATCTCGCCGCGCTGCCACACCTTTTTGATCTCGGCGAGCGGAAACCGGCGGAACGGCCAGAGGGCGCGCTCTCCGGCGAAGGCCGCCTGGACAAGGTCTGTCCAACCGCCGCGGCCGAGATCGAAGGCAAACGGCAGCGTGTTCAGATGCAAGCCGAGCGGCTCGTCGGCTCCCGTCACCTCGAGGCGCCCGTTGGACTCGAGGCCGGTCACGACGCGCTCCTTGCCGAGCCAGCTCGCGAGCACACGCAGGTGGACCGCCAGCAGCGCGCTCTTGAGCGGGACCTTCATCGTGTTCGGCAGGGCGATGAGCTGCGCCGACAGATCCGGAGGGATCGGGACCTTCGCGACCACGAGCTCCCCACGTCCAGCCCCGTCGTGCCGGCCAGCGAGGCACGGCCCGAACGTCTCCAACGCCCGTCGCCAGAACTCCCTCGCCTCCGGACGCCGCACCTCTTCCCGTTCCGCCATGACGAAGTCTCGGAACGACACGCGCGGCAGGGGCGCGACCGGCATCGGCGTGCCGGCGAGCGCGTGCTGATACCGTTGCACGATCTCGCCGAGGAGCCACGACGCGCTCCAGCCGTCCAGCAGCGTGTCGTGGAAACTGAGTCCCAGGTGGAACGACTCGTCGCGATCCGCCAGCGCGAAGACTCGCAGGAGAGGCGGCCGATCCATCGGCAGGGCGCGGCGGCGTTCCGTCTCGGCCCAGCGGAGGAGCGCCCGCGATCGATCCGGGTCCTCACCCTGCCAGTCGTCCACGATCTCGAGACAGGGGGCCACGTCCCGGTGCACGAGCTGCATCGGCTCGGCGAAGGTGTCGAAGTCGAACGACGTGCGGAGCGCCGCGTGCCGCCCGGTGACTTGCCTGAGGCTTTCTCTCAGCGCCTCGGACTCGAGCGGCATCCGAAAGTGGTAGAGGAACACGTCGCGATAGAGCGATGGATCCGGATCGAGCGCGCAGTGATAGAGGATGCCCTCCTGGAGCCGAGCCAGCGGGTACGCCTCCTCCACACCGGCTGGCAACGGCGTGGCGCCAGGAGCCTCGGCGGCCGAAGCCACGATCGCCGGCACGCCGCCACCCTGGTTCTCGGTGACCACCGTGGCCAGGGCCCGAATCGTCTGCGCATCGAGCAACTGAGCCAGGGTGAAGCCGAATCCGCTTTCGCGGGCGCGCCCCACGATCCGCAGGCTGCGAATCGAATCGCAGCCGAGCTCGAACAGGTTGTCATCGATGCCGATGGGGCTGACGCCCAGGGCGGCGGACCATATTTCCGCCAGCATCGACTCGAGCGGGTTCCGGGGCGGCACGAACGCTTCGTCCACCTCGGCACGGTCCGAGATCATGGCCAGCAGGGCTCGCGTGTCGACTTTCCCGTTGACCGTCCGCGGCAGGCTGTCCAGGAGCATCCAGCGCGAGGGCACCATGTAATCCGGCAACGACTGCGAGGCGAACTCGCGCAGCTCCGCGACGCCGACGGCACGGCGTCCGTCACGCACGACGAACGCGCAGATCCGGCCGGCATCGGCCGCTTGCCGCTCTACCCGCGACAGGAGCTCGCGTACGGGCGGGCCGCCCTCGGCATGCGCTGATTGACGCGCCTTTCCTTCGAGCTGGAGCAGGCGGCGCTCCTCGCGCGGAGGTCGAAACAAGACGACGACCTGGCTGAGGTCGCCGTGTCGCAGGAGAGCCGACTCGATGGCGCCAAGCTCAATCCGATGGCCGCGGACCTTGACCTGTTTGTCCCGTCGCCCGACGAAGGCCAGGCCACCATCGGCCAGCCGGCGAGCCATGTCTCCGGTCCGATAGAGCCTGCGTCCAGCCATCGTCGTGAACGGATCCGGAACAAAGCGCTCCGCCGTGGCCTCCGGCCGCCGCCAGTACCCGTTCGCCACCCCTGCCCCGCCGACGTAGATTTCGCCGACCGCGCCGACAGGAACCGGACGCATCGAGGCGTTCAAGACATGCGTCTGGAGATCCGGAAGCGGCTTGCCGATGTAACTCACGCCACCGTCGATCACCTCGTCCCGAGCGATCCGGTGACACGTCACGTGCACCGTCGTTTCGGTGATGCCGTACATGTTGACGAAGGTCGGCCGGCTGGCGCCGCTCGCAAAACTTGGCGCCAACACGCGGAAGTCGAGCTGTTCCCCTCCGAAGACGACGTAGCGGACGGCGCCGGTCCCGCCGTCAACGAGATATCGCTGGAGCCACGCAAAGGCCGTGGGGGTCTGGTTCAGGACCGTCACCTGGCGACTGACGAGGAAGTTGTGGAACGCCGCCGGATCGCGGCACACCTCACGGCTTGGAATCTCCAGGCGCCCGCCGTGCGCGAGCGCTCCCCAGAGCTCCCAGACGGAGAAATCGAAGCTGATGGCGTGGAAGAGCGTCCAGACATCATCCCTGGTGAAGTCGAAGAGCTGGCGCGCGGAGGCGAACAACCGCAGCACGTGACCATGGGAGACGCTGACCGCCTTGGGGTCGCCGGTTGAACCGGACGTGTGAATCAGGTACGCCACGGCACGCTCGGCGTCCTGCGCGTGTCTCCGGGCACCGGGCTGACCGCTCGGCGGGCCGTCCACGTAGATCTTCCGGATCCCGTCGGGCAGCCCCGCTTCGTCATCTCGACTGGTCACCACGACGCGTACGCCCGCCGTGTTCAAGACCTGCGCGACGTACTCCTTGGGCCAGGTGGTGACGACCGGCAGATACCCGGCGCCCGACTTGAGAATGCCGAGGACCGCCATGCTCACCATGGCCGTCCTGCCGAGGCAAATGCCAACGATCTCCTCGCCGATGGGCAGGCGACTCGCCAGCCGATCCGCCTCCCGGTCCAGAACACCGTATGTCAGGTGCTGCTCCGCGGAAACGGCCACACGATCGGCCATCGCCGCCGCAACCTTTTCGAATTCGCCGTGAAGAGTGGTCCCCGAGGGCCAGGGGATCGGGCCGGGGCCTCCCTTGGCGCGCTCGGCGACAGGCCAGCATTCGAGGTGCGATACCCGGGCGTCTGAATGCTCGAGCCCATCTTCGAGAACGCCGAGGAAGTGACGGCCGAGCCATCGCGCCGTGTCGCCCGAATAGGCACCAAGGCGGTACGAGACATGGACGAGGAACTCATCGTTCCGATCCGTCACCGTCACGACGAGCGAAAACTGAGGAACCGCGTGTTTCGAGGCGAGCGGACGAACGCGCAGGTTTCCGATCTGCTGGGCGTCACCGGCGGCGCCCACGGCCAGCGATGCCGTCAGCGCCGGCCATCCGACGGACGTACCTTGATACACGAACACGGTATCGAAGAGCGTACGCGGCGGCCTCGTTCCGCGTGCCTGCGCTTCCAGCGCCTCGATGGGGAAGGACTGGTGAGAAAGCGCCTTTCGCACCTCCCCGCTGACACGGCTCACGAGCGTCCGGAACGCGGGGTCGCCTGACAGGTCCATCCGCATCGGCACCGCTTTCGCGAAGTAGCCGACGACGGCCGAGAGCTCGGCGTCCGCGCGACCCGAGAGCACTGTGCCGATGAGCGACCGCGACGCTCCCGTGAGTCTGCCGAGGAGCACCTGGAACGCGGAGAGCAGGACGGCGAACGCGGTCTGCCCCTCGAGACGGGCCATCCGCCTGACCCTGGAAGCAATCTCCGCGGGAATCGCGAAGGTGTAGCCTGAAGCGCGAAGGTCGCTCGTGGCTGGACTCGTGGGCTCGCGCCCGGCACGCGCCGCCGACATCCCCTCGTCCAGGATCGACTGCCAGTACGTGCGGGCCTCGTCGTGCGCCGGTGAAGCGGCGATGTCAGACTGGCGTCTGGCGAACGCCGAGTACCGTCCTCGCAGGGGGGGCAGTTGCGCCGGGCGCCCGGTGCTGAATCGCTCGTACGTCTCCAGGAATTCGCGGAGCAGAATGCCCACCGACCAGAGGTCGGCGGCGAGATGATGTACGGCCAACTGCACGATCGCGCCGCCGGCACGATCGAAGCAGAGGGCGCGAAACAGCGTGCCGCGTTCCGGATCGAAAGGCCGCTCCGCCGCCGCCTGCGCGACGCGAAGAGCGACAGGCTCACTCGCCACGCTCGCGTCGATCCTGTGTACCCCCTCGCCCGTGCGGACCGGCGGACATGTCTGCACCCACGCGCCGTGTTCGTGCGCCACCCTCGCTCGAAGCGAGGGATGCCGCGCCATGAGCACCCGGAGCGCCTGCGCCAGCGCATGGTGACTCGGCACTCCTTCGAGCTGCAAGGAGCGCGCGAGGTGCCAGTGCGGGCTCTTCGGATCGAGAAGGTGCAGATACCAGAGCGCAAGCTGACCAGGGGACAACGGCACCGGCGATTGGCTCTCGGGCTCGGGCGCATCGACGTGCACCTGGCTCGCGGACACGCGTGGCCGGCCCGTCACGGTCCGGACGAGGTCGTCCAGCGTCGCCTCGGCGAGGGATCGCCAGGTCAGTCGAACGCCCGTCCGCGCTTCGATCTCGTGGCTGAGGCGCAGGATCTGCACGGAGTCGAGGCCAAGGGCCAGCACGCTCGTGGAGCCGTCCACGCCGGTCGGCAGTTGCGCGAGCAGGCGCGACAATCCCGCGTCCGGATCGGACACTGCCGCCACGAGCGCGCCGGCGAGCGCGTCCTCGTCCAGCGCCTTTCGCCACTGGTGCCAGACCGGCAACTCGCCGGCGGCCACCTGCCCACGACAGGCACGACGCTGAACCTTGCCGCTTGTCGTCACCGGGATGATGCCCGGCCGGGCGAGCAGGATGACGTCCGGCGTCACGCCGAGCTCTTCGGCGAGGCGGGCTCGGAGCGCGTGACAGATCGCGTCCCCTGTGCGCGGCTCGCTTTTCGGCGCCTCGTGCACGAGCACCATCGCCTCGACCGCGTGCTCGTCGAGCGCGAACACCGCGGCACGCCTCCCAGCCAGGTGCGCATGCGCCGATTGAGCCACCGATTCGATATCTGCCGCGTACAGGTTCCGGCCGCGCACGACCAGCGTCTCCTTCAGCCGTCCAACGACGAACAGGTCTCCGTCGTCGATGAACCCGAGGTCGCCCGTACGCAGCACCCGTGACCGGCGTCCGGGACCTTCGGCGAAGGTGGCGCTGCTGTTCCGATGGCCCCAGTACCCCGGCACCACGCCGTCGCCCTGGATCAACACCTCCCCCACGCGGCCCGTGGGAAGAACCTCGCCCGATTCCGGGTCGATGATCTCGATCCGTGTGCCTCCCCATGTCCGGCCACAACCGACAAGCGGCGTACTCTCCGGCCGCGTGGAAGGGCCCTCACGGAAGCCGCCCCGCTCGAGCGCGTGCCGGCCGGCCCATGCCACGCGGGCACCGCGTCCAGCGGCCTGGCCCGTGACAAACAGCGTGGCTTCGGCGAGCCCATAACAGGGGAGAAACGCGGATGCGCGGAAACCGCATTCGCCAAACGCCGTGGCGAAGGCGGACAGCGTCTCAGGCCTGATCGGCTCGGACCCGTTGAAGGCCACCTTCCAGCTCGAGAGATCGAGCGCCGGCTTGTCCTCGGGCCGCACGCGGCGGGCACACAGGGAGTACATAAAGTCCGGGCCCCCGCTGGTTGTCGCTCGATAGCGGGAAATGGCCTTCAGCCAGAGAACAGGATGTTGCAGCACGCGCGCCGTCGGCAGAAGGACGCAGGGAATCCCGCAGTAGATCGACTGCAGGATGTTCCCGATGAGACCCATGTCGTGAAAGAGCGGCAGCCACCCGACCACGACCGATTCCTCATCATGGGCGAAGCAGCGCCGGATGCAGCGCTGGTTCGCCAGAATGCCCGCGTGGGTCACAATCGCGCCCTTGGGATCGCCGGTCGATCCCGACGTGTACTGCAGGAAGGCCATGTCGTTCCGATGGAGGTCTGGCACGTCTCCAGGCACACCCGCGTCGAGCGCGTCCACGCTCAGGCAGCGAAGCCCCAGGTCGGCCGACACGTCCTCCATGCCGTCAGGCGCCAGGTCGCTCCGCCCGGGCACGATGACCGTCGTCGCCAGGCAATCACGTTGGACCCGGCGTATGCGGTCGAGATGCCGACGGTGCTGCAACGGCGGCAGCGGAACGGGGAGGCAGCCTGCCAGCATGCAGCCGAAGAACGCCTGCAGAAACGTCAGCCCGCCGGGGACGAGCAGCAGCACCCGCTCTCCGGCCGGCACGAGGTCTCGCAGCGATCCCGCGATCGACAGGGACCGATCCAGCAGATCGCGGTACGTCCAGACGATTTCCTGGCCTTCCCCTTCGGGAAGCGCCAGAAATGCCATCTTGCCGGGTTCACGCTGTGCCCGGCGATTCACGATCTCCAGAATGGATCGCGGCGTGTTCATGGATGATGGATCCGCGCTCGTGCGGTCAGCGCCGGGCGATCACAGGGTCTGACCGCCGTCCTCGACGACCGCCAGGCACCCGTTCCCCGCGAGCGACGCGAGATCGACATCGGCCAGGCAGCGGACCTTCACGAAGTTGAGCGTCAGCGGGCCTTCCAGGTGCACCCGGCCCGCGCCGCGTTCCCAATCTGCCGCGTCTACGTCGCATCGGTCCATGTCGAGCGGCACACCGAGCTCCGTGCCACCGCGCGTGCCCGTGAACTTGACGTGGACGAATCGCCGGTCGATGCACGCCTTGAGCGCGTCGGCAGTCCGCCCGGCCCGCAGCACAATCTCGATGTCGTGTTGTCCCTCCGAGAGCCTCCGAACCAGATCGTCCATGGCTGACCTCCTGGATGTCACGACGCCGGATTGTCGGCGTAAGCGTACAGAGACCCCATCGCCACCAGGATCGTGCGGCGTCCCGCGTAGGGGTTTCGACCATGGGCCCACAGCACGTTGTCGAGCACGAGCAGGTCGCCGGGGCGCCACGGGAACACCACCTGGTGACGGCGATACACGTCGAGCAGGTGCCGCATCTCCTCGTCACCGATCGGCGACCCGTCGCCGAACGTGCAGTCGCGGGGAAAACCGACGCCCGTCGCGCTGTGTTCCAGCGTGACTCGCACGTCAGGATCCAGACACGCGGGATGCCAGTGCTGGGGCTGCGCAAAGAGCGACAGCTCGCCCGTCACCGGATGCGGGACGATGGCGGGCCGCACGGCCACCGTGCGCAGGTGCCCCTTCGCGCTCCAGTCGGCGGCGATGCCGTGCTCGTGGCAATAGCGGGCGACCGTCGTCCGGTTGTCGGTGCGAAAGACCGTCTGCCAGCTCAGGCCCAGACCTGACGCGAAGTTGCGGATGTAGGCCACGCCCTTTTCGGCGAGCTCGTCGCGGAAGGCTGGATCGATCGCGCGAAGGACGGCACAACTGTCCACGATGGGCGTTTCCCCGCCGTGCTCGGCCGGCTGGACACAGCAGAAGGCGATCCGCAGCGGCCATTCATCATTGAACGAGTTCTCGTTGTGCCAGAGGAGCAGGCGATCGGCCGCATAGGGAACGGGGGTTTGAACCGTGCCGTCCGCCGACACGGTCGTATGCTCGCTGTTGTCGGTGCAGATGTCGCCGCACAGGTCGCGCGCGACCGCGTGAAAATCCTCGACCGAGGCGAGGTCGAATCCACGCAGCAGCAACGCGCCGGCGTCCGTCATGTGAGTCTCGAAGACGTCCCGGTGGCCGTTCAGCCATTCGGCGAGCGACCCGGCGGTCCGCTCGACAAGAGCCATGCTCCGTCCGACCTCACGCCGGTCGAGTATTTCTGCTTCTCCGATCATGGTCACGCCTTGACGAGGGCTGCGCATCGGGCCGTGACGGTTCCGACGCCCCGCCCGCCGGGCGGGCGTCGGGACTGCTCCCGAGCTTCAACGATTGGGCTGGTACTGCTGCGAGAGGTTGGCGGCGATGTCCGTCTCCGAAAACCATGCGGGCTTGAATCCCTGGCTGGCGTACAGGCTCGCCTGGTCGTTGAAGTGCGGAGATCGCGGATTCGACGACTGCGAGTACGGCAGGACGCTGTACGCGCGTGGAGACCCCTCTGAAAACTCGACCGCGAGCACGTAGCTGTCTCCGGCCGCCGCGACGAACTTCCCGTCCGGGGCGAGGCGATAATGGACGTTCCGCAGCGCGTTGGGCATCCCGCCGAGCGGCAGATCCAGCGCGCCTCGCCGGAGGCGATGCGTCTCGCCCCACGCGACGTCGAGCTTCCCGTAGCGCTGCTTGACAGTGGCGAGCGCCCGGCCGAAGGCGTCCATCGCGAGATCGTGATCCGACAGGCCCGCTGGAGTCCCGAGCGCATCGGCACGGTTCCAGGGCGTGCGAAACGGCTTCCCCGCCGTCAACTGTGCATAAATGCCCCACCACGCCACGAAGACCGCGGCGCCGCGGCTGTCGGCGTCGACTCGGCCGTTCCACGCCTCGAGAAGCCGGGCGGCCTCCTGCCAGTCGGTATTCGTGCGCTGTGCTCCACGCGCGCCGAGGAGCTCGAGCAGGTCGCGCCGGCTGCGATCGGCGAACGGGACCTCCGCGTTGTACTTGTGGCGCATCAGGCGGTCGAGCGTCAGTTCCCGCTCGCCGCTGAGGATGCGGAGGCTGAGCTGGCCGCGCCAGCCCAGACCGTCCCCGTTGATATACGCCGCAAAGGGCGCCGGATCGATCCGCTGCTCCAGGTTCGTATACCAGGGCGCGTCGTTGGCGTTCTGCACGTAACCGGACGACGGATTCCACAGTTGCGGCAGGTCACCGAGCGGCCTCACGGCGAACCATTCGGTCTTGCTCGTGTTGCCCGGAACCACGCCGGTCCAGTCGTAGCCGGCCGGGCGGATCGGAATGCGTCCGTTGAACACATACCAGACGTTGCCGGCGCGGTCCGCGCACGCGATGTTGAACATCGGCAACTGCTGCATCTTCACGGCGTCCGCGAACGTCTCCAGCGAGGTCGCCTTCCCCATCGCGTTCCACTGGGTGAGGAACTCGACCGCGGCCAGATTCGCGGACTTCAACGCGTACGTTGTGCCCCGCCGCAGGCGCACCGGACCGTAATGCGACGACCACAGCACGTGGTCGCGCCGCTCGACGCCCGCGCCGTTCTTGACCTCGACCGAGACGGTCCGCGGCGTCAGCGGTAGCCAGCCGCCCTCGTAGGCATACTTCGTCCGGGTCTCGTCGAGGGTCAGCTCATAGAGGTCGTCGGAATCGACCCGGTTCACGGTATGCGACCAGCCGAGCGACTCGTTGAACCCGATCGTGACGACAGGAATGCCGATGAAGGTAGCGCCACTCACGTTGATCGTGCCCGGCACCGTCACGTGCACTTCGTGGAAGACCGTCGATCCGTCCCACGGAAGGTGCGGATTGGCCAGCAGCATGCCATGGCCCGACTGGGAGAGCGGCCGGCCGATCGCCCACATGTTGGAGGACGCGGCCGGACCCTTCACATCGGCCCAGCCTTCCAGGTTGAGGGCGAAGTCGCCGAGCAGCACCGCGCGCGCGTGCGCCAGCACGTCGACGCCCGTGATCGGGTCTGCCCAGTCGGGGAACTCGTCCTGATGCGTCGCCAGGAACGCGTTGTACCCGTCCGCATAGCCGGCGAGGATCGCCTGCATGACCGGCGGCAGCCCGGTGATGCGCTCCGAGGCGACCTCCCGGATGCCCAGCGCACGCATCTCGAGGTCTTCCTGGACGAAGGCCTCGCCGAAGACCGACGCGAGCTTGCCGCGGGCGCGCAGGAACAACCGTGCGAGCGCGGCGCCATGGTCTTCCGCCGTGACGTAGCCATGCGCGAACGCCGCGGCCTCCTCCGTCTCGGCCAGAATGTGCGGCACACCGTATCGGTCGCGCCGGATGACGGCACGGCTCGCCAGCGCCGCGGCGCGCGCGGCGCTGGCCGAGCTCGTGCCGGTGGCCTCGTCGGGTGTGGCAGCCACAGCCACGGCCGCCACCTGATGGCTGCGCGGCGGATGGCTGTGCAACGCGCACGCGGCGACGATCGAGAGTAAGAGCAGCCACTGGCGTCTCTTCGCGATCTCCGTGTGGCGCATCATCGCCATGGTCCACTGTCTCGCATGGGTCGTGTGAGGTGTCGTGGATGGTCCCTGACCCTGGGACGAACCCGGGCTCGTGCGCGACGAGCGTCGGGCTCGATTGCGTCAGGCTCGCGAATGCGTCGCTGGCTGCGACACCGCGCACGGGGCGAGCCGTGCATCCCGCCGGAGGAGCCGGTACGTGAGCGGCGCCGAGCCCAGGAGGGCAAGACCGAGGAGCCCCTGCTGCCCGTCCAGCCGGCCGTCGGGGAAGAGGCCCGCCCAGATGACCAGCGATACGATGAGCACGCTTGGCGCGGCCATGAGCGAGAGGCCGGCCCTTCCAAGCGGGATGCGAAAGCCTCGCCGGCCGTCCTTGTCCGGCCGCGCGCGCAGCTTCAACAGCGCCGCGTACACCAGCAGGTAGGACAGCGACTGCACGAGCGCCGCGGCGCCGACCAGGTGCGCAAACGGCAACGTGCAGAGCGCGGTCAGGATAACGCCCGCCACGAGGAGCGACACGACGGGTGTGCCGAATCGCGGGTGGCGCCGCTCGAAGGCGCGGGGGAAGAGTCCGTCCTCCGCCAGGACCATCGGCAGCCGCGATTGGGTGAGGATCGTCGCCATCAGGATGCCCACGTTCGAGAGGAGCGCGCCGGCGGCCATGGCCGCGCCAAGCCAGGGGCCGCCAATCGTCGCCGCCGCCGTCACGTAGTGCGCCTCACCCCACTCGCGCCAGTTGCCGTGTGCCGCGAGCGCTGCCAGCGTCGGCAGGACGTAGCTCGAGGCGCAGAGCGGCACCGCGATGGCCAGGGCGATCGGGAAGCTGCGCGAGGGCCGATCGACCTCTTCGGCCGTGACCGTCATCTTCTCGAACCCGCCGTACAGCCACATCGCGATGAGCAGTCCTCCGAGCGCGGCCGTTGCCAGCGGGACGTCCGGGTTGGCGAACGGCTGGACCGGCATGTGCTGCCACTGCATCAGCCCCATGAGCGTCATGACGCCGAAGGGGACGAGAATCAGGACGGTGAACACCACCGATGCCGTGCCGACGAAGCTGATGCCGCGATAGTTCATGACGACCGCAAACCACACGACGGCGGCCGAGACAAGGACCTGCCCCGCCGCCGACAGGCCGGGCGTGAAGTGCCGCAGGTAGTTGCTGAACAGCACCGCGACCGAGGCATTCGTGGCGAAGGAGGCCAGCCACATCAGCCAGCCCGACGTGTAGCCGGCGAAGTCACCGTAGGCCATCCGCGCCCAGCGGTAGTAGCCGCCCTCGACCGGGAACCGCGCCGTCAGCTCCGCGCACGCCAGCGAGATCGGCACCGAGTACACGACCGGCAGCACGAGCAGCACCAGCAGGGCCAGGCCCGGTCCTGCCGCCGACACCATCTGTTCAACCCCGTACGCGCCGCTGCAGACGACGGCATACGTCATGAACACGAGCTGCAGGACCGTCGCCTTGCGCGGACCGCGCTCGAGGGTGGGCGCGCCAAGGGCCGCGCTCGCCGGCGCCAGCCCCGACGCCTCAGGCGGCGTCTTCGAGAATCTGTTTGAGCTCGCGAGCATAGAGACGCACGTTGCGGCCGTCGAGGAAGGACATGTGCGTGCGAACGCCGCTGTAGCTCGCGGCCGGAACCCACTTCACGTCGAGGGGATGTGACGAGTGGGGTTGCCAGCGCAGGACGTCGCGATTGCCGGTGGAGGCGAAGATCGTGATGGCGCCTCGAAACACGGTCCTCACCTTGTGGTGGCGCGCGATCGACCGATTCTTCGACAGCACCTTGTAGGCCTTGACCGCCGACACCGGGTCGTCGCCGTGCAACGGCAGGTGCTTCTGCGCCATCGCCCACTCGGCTTCGGGCGCGAGCGCCTTCACGGTGGCGACGAGCGTCGCGCACAGCTCGTCGAGGCTCATGCTGTCGATCCAGGTCATGCCCGGCGCCAGCAGGCGGAGGGCGGTGCGCAGCTCCTCGGCCGCCAGGGGCCCGTTGGTGAACGGCAGCGTCGCCCGGTAGACCGGCGACGTGATTCCAAGGCGTTCGAGCGTTCCGGCGCCGATGATCGCCCGGCGGCTGAGCGCCGCGAGCACGTCGTGCAGCAGCCAGCCCGGACGCAGGCGCTTGCGCAGGCGGTGCATCCGGGTGAGTGGACCGGCCGTATCGAGCAGGATCAAGTGGCGCACAGCCTCGTCCATGGCGAGTCGCGCCGCGGCCTCGAACGCAACCAGGCCGCCGAACGAGTAGCCGACGAGCGTGTAGGGACCTCGCGGCTGCAGGCGCCTGATCTCCGTGACGTAATGCGCAACCAGCTCCGGCAGGCTCAGCACGTCGGTGCGCCAGTCGAGCTCGGGCGAGCGCAGCCCGTAGAGAGGGCGCGCGAGATTCATCGACTCGGCGAGCGGCACGAAGACCCACGGGCTCGGGTAGAGTGGCGGGACCAGGAAGACAGCGTCGCCCTCTCGTTGCCGGCTGAACGTGACGACGGTCGCGCGCGGGTCGGGACGGATCTCTGCGTGTCCCGGCTGCAGGAACGCGGCGAGCTGGCGCGGTGTCGGGTATCGGAACAGGAGGTCGGTCGGAACCTGTGCGCCCACGCCACGGCTGATGGCGTGCACGATCTGCATCGCCTGCGCCGAATCGCCGCCGCGTTCGAAAAAGTTCTCATCAGGCCCGAGCGTCTCCATGGAGAGGTGATGGCGGAAGGCCCTCAAGACGAGGTCCTCGACATTGGCGGCGCCGGCCGCGCACGCCTCGTCGAAGTGGTCGCCAATCGCCGGCGCGTCCACGTCAGCTCCCCTGCCGTCGTTTGTCGGAAACACGAATGGATGCCCTGAGGGAGTGCATCGGCGGCGGTGGCCCGCCCGACCCTGCACGCGAGCCACCGCCCCCGTGGATGCCGCTACTGCGCGACGCCGCTGGAGGTCATCGCCGTCGCGATCTTCTCGTTCACGACGCGGACGGCTCCGGACGGATCAACGCCGCCCGCCGTCAGCAGTCCCGTGTGGAAGTGGAGGATCTTGACGCCTTCGTCGGTCAGCCCGTAGACGATGGTCTGTGACACGTCCACCGACGAACCGGACTCGGTGATGCGCGCCGTCTGGTTGACGACGCACTTGTCGCCGACAATCTGCATGTTGCGGGCGAGGATGGTCTTCTCGCGCTTCTGGGTGACCAGCGCGCTCTCGTAGTTGTGCCGATAGGCGTCACGACCGCTGATCGGCTCCTGGCGGTCCACCGTGAAGATCTTCGCGTCCTTGGCGAACGCGTCGAAAAACGCCGGCTGGCCTTCACTGAAGGCACTGTCCAGCTTCTGCAGGCTTGACTTGACTTCGTTCTCGAGTGTTGCTGTCGTCATCTGTGTTTCTCCTCTATGGTTGCTCCGTGTTGTGGTCTGTTGTGGGTCCGAGCCGGCTGTGAACCACGGCCGCCTACCGCGCGGTTGTTGATGAGGCGGCTTGGTGGGCGATTGTCAGCGTGGGGTCTGCGGGGGGGCCAGGTCGTAGGCGCTGAGACGCGCCTCGGGCGCATTCATGACGGCGGTCACCAGCACCTGGAACTGCCGCGCCAGTTCCTGGATGCGGTTGGCGGAGAACACGTCGGCCTTGTAGACGAAGCGGCATGCCAGCGCGCCCTGGGTGTCCTGTATATGCACGCTCACGTCGGCGAGCGACCGCGGCCGCGCACCGATCGCCAGCGGTTCGGCGTGAAGACCCCGAAGGCCGATGGCCGGCGCCTGCATGCCGGGCAGGAAGTTGAAGACGACTCGATAGAGCGGCTGCTGCGCGTCGACGAGTCGCATCAGGTCGCCGTACGGCAGATCCTGGTAACAGTACGCCTCGGTGAGCGTGGTCTCCACCTGGCGGAGCAGCTCGAGGAACGTCATGCCGGGCTTCACAGCGCTTCGCACGACCACGACGTTGGCGAAGAGCCCGATGAGCCCTTCGAACTCATGGCGGCGGCGGTCCGACAGTGGAACGCCTGCCGCGATGTCGTCGGTGCCGCTCACGCGATGCAGGAGCAGTGTCATGATGGCCAGCATCGTCGTGGCAACCGTCACGCGGTTGTGCCGGCTCAGGGCGTGAACGCGGCGGGCATCCGGCGATGGAATCGTGAAGCGGCAGGTACCGGCGCGTGTGGACGGCCGCGGCGGCCGCGGGCCCTCGCCCGGCAGCACACAATCGGTCAACCCGCTCAGCCTCGTCCTCCAGTAGTCGACGAGCGCCCGTCCGCGCTCGCCGGCCAGCCGGCGTTGCTGCCACCGGACGTAGTCGCGATACCCGGCGGCGAGCGGCGCCAGCCGCGCCGGCCTGCCCGTGGCATACGCCTCGTACAACGACGTCAGCTCGACGGCCAGCACGCGCCTGGACCAGCTATCGAAGACGATGTGATGCACGGTCACCGCGAGGACGTGTTCCTGGCCGGCGACCGCAAGGAGGCTCGCCCGCAGCAGCGGACCACGCGCCAGTTCGAACGGCCTCGCCACCTGACAAGCCAGGACGTGGCTCTCGAGATCCGATCGCCGGCCGGCAGGCAGGCCTCGCAGGTCGACCTCCGGCAGCGGCCCCTGCTTGCGGGGCATGACAACCTTCACAGGCCGGCCGTCGCTCTCTGGAAACGCGGATCGCAGTCCCTCGTGCCGCCGGACGATCGCCGCAAGGCTCGCCTCCAACGCGGCGTGACTCAGGTGGTTCTTCAGCCGCACCACGATGGAGAGGCTCGGTGGACAGTCGAAGAAGGGCGGCGGCACCGCATCGGGCCGGTCCGCGAGCCACAGGAGCTTTTCGCCAGACGATAGCTCCGCCGTCTCCGGCAGACCGGCCGCGGGCGGCGCCTGCGTCATGACGCTGCGGCGGCTGGCCTCGTCGTCCTGCCGGCCTGGTGTCCACGCGAAGCGCGGTGTCGGGAGCACAGACCCTGCGATCACTGCTCGGAGATGTAACACCTGGGGTCGCGCTGGCCGAGGAAGCGGGACATCATCGATTCGCAGTAGGCTCCGGCATCCTCGAACGCGAGCATCGCGCCGATCTGGAGATTCGCCGGCAGCGAGTACGTGCCCAGGATGTCGCGCGAGAACGTCGTGCGGCCGACGACGGTCGAGGGCACCGTCTGACCCACGCCGTCGTCGAGGTCGAGCACCCGCGCCTTGTGGAGGCTGCCGGGATGATGATAGGGCCGCGGGAAAACGGAAACGCTCGCGTCGACGACGACGAAGCGCGTGTCGCCGAGGGTCTTGATGTCCGTGACCCGGGTGACGAAGAGACCCGACGAGGCGACCAGGCTCCGGCCCGGCTCGAACAGCAGCGCGAGGGGCCGGTCGCGTTGCCGCGAGGCGTGCCGTGCCAGCGAGCACACTTCGGCCCCGAACGTCTCGTAGTCGAACGGCTCGGCCGAGTGCGAGTAATCCACGCCTATTCCTCCGCCGATGTTCACGTACTCGACGTCCCGGCAGCTCCCCGCCAGATCCAGGATGGCTCGGAGGGTGGGCAGGATCTCGTGCGGGGCCTGAAAGTTCGTGCCGGCGTAGATGTGGACGCCGTTCACCCGTCCTCCGAGGTCGCGGGCGATCCCGCGCGCGAGCTCGAAGTCCTTCACATCCATGCCGATGCGATCGGGCGGCGCCGACCCGGTGAGCGAGGCGGCGTTGATCCGGGCGCCCGTCACGGCGCCCGGCTTCAGGCGGCACCAGGCCCGGACTTGCCCGGGCGAGTCGAGATTCACCGCGACGCCGAGCGACTGGAGGTACGCCATATCGGCGACCGGCAGGCCGCACGACGTGAACTGCATGTTCTCCGTGGAGAACCCGTTGTCGATCGCGCGGGCCAGATGTGGAACCGAGTTGACACAGGCGCCGACGCCTTCGGCGGCGATCGCCCGGAGAATCTCGGCACGGTCGTTCGCCATGGTGGCGAACAGCAGCCGCACCGGGTACCCGGATATCGCGCCCCGCAGTCTGGCAATCTGGCGGCGCAGCGTCTCCAGCGCGTAGTAGAACAGCGGCGTGCCGAACAGCTCCGCCGCGCGCGACTCATCGCAGCGCAGGTCGGTCGCGATAGCGTGGAGCGGCGTCATACCGTGTCCAGGATACGCATCGTTCTCGCCTCAGCCAGCACGTGCATCAGCCGGTTGTACTCGAGCCCCTCGCCCTCGGCCTGGTCCGCCCACTCGACGAGGAGCGACGCCACGGGCTGCGGTCCGTCCTGCAAGTGCTCGAGCGCCATGTACAGAAATGGATCCACGCGGGACAGCCGTACCTGACGATCGTCGGACAGGTCCCACATCAGGTACGTCCGCTTCCGTTCGAGATCCGGCGCCTGGTCGGGCGGCGCGTCGAGGAGCGGCACCAGGTCGTAGTCGACCTGCTTCGTGGCAATCACCGTGTTCAGCCGCAACTGGTCGCCGAGCTGGACCGAGGGACTCACCTGGGGCACCTCGACCGACCGGTGCGTCGCCATCGTCGTCGGCGGCAGCCGCGACCAGGTGCGCGCCACCTCGAAGCCGGTCCGGATCACGTCGGCGAGCTGCAGCATCGGATCGTCGGCGGCACACACGGCGCGAAGCTCCTCGACCACGAACTCGCAGAAGCTCTGTGGGCTGCCGTAGAAGCGCCGATGCGGCGACGCGCCGGCGGCGATGTTCCGCCGCTCGATCCAGGCGGTCCATCGATCGAAGACTTCGAGCATCCCTCCGACAGCGCGCGACAGCCGCAGCGCCGGCAGCGCCACGGGCTCGAGGATCGAGGAGAACTCGTCGACCCCCTGCAGGCGCGTGGGGGACACGTCGATGCGCGGCCGGAAGTACGACCCGAACAGTTGCGAGTCCGACGCGATGAGCGCGCGGTTCGCCGCATCCAGCCCCCCGTCCATCGGGATGTCGAGGAAGTGCCCGTCGCAGGCGAGCGTGTCGAGGCTCCCATACATCGACGAGGAGGCAAACGGGCAGAATCCAAAGATGTGCGTGGGGCGCGTGCCGAGCTCCACGGCGCGCTCGAAGGCGGTGAAGGTGTCCAGCAGGCTGACGCGGTCTTCGGTCGGAAACCCGACGATGAATCCGGCGTTGGGCCTGATGCCGATGTCGCGGCACAGCCGGAGCACGTCGAGCGACTCCTCGATGGGAATGGCTTTCTTGATGTCCTGCAGGATGCGCGCGGATCCGCTTTCGACGCCGAAGTAGATGGCGTAGCACCCCGCGGCGGCCATCAGCTCCAGCAGCGCTCGGTCGACCGTGTCGGTTCTCGCGCTGCACGTCCACTTGACGGGCGCCCCGGCCGCGATGAGCGCTTCGCACAAGTGCGTGACCCAGTGCCGGTCGGTCGTCAGCAGGTCGTGCGTGAAATGCACGCGGTGGGAGCCGAACAGCACTTGCACCAGCGCGATTTCCGAGAGAATGCGCTTGGGCGATTTCACCCGGTGCTTCCGCTGCCAGAACGGCGCCGTCGAGCAGAACGTGCACTGGAACGGGCACCCTCGCCCCGCCTCGATGAAGATTTCTTCGTCGGGGGTGCCGCGATACAGGTCGTAGGCCGGAATCGGCAGCTCGTCCAGGCTCGACGCGAGCGGGCGCGAGCCGCCGTCGAGAATACCCATCAGGCCGCCGCGCCGCAGCGCGCCGGGCACGGGCGCGGCGCTGCCGGCGGCGAACGCCCGGACGAGATCCGGCAGCGTCCGTTCGCCCTCCCCGATCACGATCGCATCGACAAACGGCCGGCGCTCCATGGTCTGGCGCGCGACGGCGCTGGCGTGCGGTCCGCCGAGCACGCACCGGCACTCCGGCCGGAGCTGCTTCACCTGTTCCAGGATCTGGAGCACGTGGTGATAGGAATCGCACTCGGTCATGAAGCCCAGCACGTCGGGCTCGTGCGACGAGATGCGCGCCGCGGCGTTCCGGTAGAAGGACGAGTCCAGCCGGATCGCGCCTGTCGCGATCTGCTGATTGAGATCGAACAGCACCGGCTCGATCTGCAGCGTGGCGCGGAGCATGGCCGAGAGCGCCAGGAGCCCCACGGGCGCGAAGCTGTACATCACGGCCTGATCGATGACAAAGTCGTTCTGAAGGACCGTGGGATGCCTCACGTGTGGGCTGGTCGACAGCACTATCCGCATCGTCACCTCCCGGTTGGCGATTTCAGTCCACGCAGGGCAGCGACCCTGCGTGGCGAAGCGTGGTGGTCTACCCGATGAAGATCGACGACGAGGGCGCCGCCCGCTGACGCAGGCGCTCGAGATGTGGAGTCCATTGGAGCCCGCTCAGGATGTTGCCGGCCGCGTGCGCGACAATCACGGCGACGAGGTTCCCGGTCGCGACGTACAGCACGGAGAACATGACGCCGTAGCCGCACGCGTAGGCCGCTCGTCTCACGCCGCTGCGCAGGTGCTGCGCCCCGAACACGAGGGAGCCGGCCGCGATGCCGAGGAGCAATCCGGCGGGCGTTCGCGGCACGAGCAGCAGGACGGTCGCTCGGAAGCAGAGCTCCTCCCACACCGCGCCGATCAGCGTGACGGCGATGAACGATCCCGTGGCCTGCCTCCCCGCCAGCACGTCCGTGAAGATCGGATCCGGATCGGGCAGCGTGTCGGGTCGCGGTGTCGTCGCGATCCGCCACGCGAACCACGCGTCGGGTCCCGCGACGACGAGGAGGCAGATCGCGATCTCGAGGAGGAACTCCCGCCAGGAGTCAACGGCCAGGCCCAGCGCCTGCATGGGCACATCACGCCGCCACAGGATCCAGCCGAGCACGCCGATGAGCAGCAGCGTTTCGAGCAGATACCTGCCGGCCCGGCGCGGCAAGGCGCGGCGCCGCCGGCGCCAGGCCCGGAGGGGCATCGCGATGGCGACCCAACAGCCGAAGGCCAGTTCGATCATCGATCCGTCAGTGCGCGATGTCCGGCTCCGCGACGCGGCTCGCCGGCGCGGTCAGAGGCGCCGGACCCTAGCCGACCATGGGCAGGAACTTGATCGGCGTACGTTCGCGGGCACACGCCTCCAGTTCCTGCGCGCTCGGCTGAACGGGCGAGTCGTGGCCGAACGGCGTCTTCTCGAGCATCGCCGTTCTCGTGATCAGG
>JBOGIW010000376.1:0-4328 GCA_050748045.1 Vicinamibacterales bacterium
CTCCTGCCGCGACGGCCGGCAGCGCGATGGCTTCAGCTGCGGCGACCCTGCCCTCGTTCGCAGCGCGCCTCAGCGAGCGCGCGTTCCAGGACCGCGAGATCGTCTACTTCCTGGAACAGCCCGAGAGCCACTCGTTCAGCCTCTACCACGACTACACCGAAACCCGGGCAGGCGTTGACAAGTACTTGAACGTCGTTCGTCCCGGCAGCACCGTGTCGAATCCTTCGGCACGCCTGCTCGACACGGGGGAGTCGCTCGAGGTCGAGACCCTGAAGGGACAGGCGATCACGGCGGCGAAGATCGATCTCGGTGAGGCGGTGCGTCCCGAGACGGAGGTGGCGGTCGTTCGCTTTCCGCCGGTGGAGCAGGGGCACTCCGTGCGCCTGCGCATATCCGAAACCTATACCGATCCGGCGCGCTATCGGCTCGATGGCGATCTGCTGGTCTGGGACCGCACGTTCGGGCGCCCACGCAACACCGTCATCCTGCCCGCAGGCTGGTACCTGGTGGACAGCGCCATCCCCGGCATCGTCACGCAGACAGAGGAAGGTCGGGTCCGCGTGTACTTCGAGAACAACCGCCCCGACGAGATCGCTACGCTCGTCCGCGCGCGTCGCCGGCCCTGAAGCTCACGTAGGCCGGATCCGCGCTTGGCCGCGAGCGGGCGGGCGCTCCAGCGCGAGCAGTTCGATCAGGAAGAGCCGGCGCGCGACTCGGCGACCAGCGCGCGCCGAAGCACCTTGCCGACCATCGTCTTCGGCAGGTCGGCGCGGAACTCAACCCTGGCAGGCACTTTATACGGGGCGAGCCGCTCCCGGCAGTACGCGCGGATCTCGTCCTCCGTCGCACTCCGGTCCGCCTTCAGCACGACCCACGCCTTGGCGACCTCCCCTTTGACGGCGTCCGGCACGCCGGCGACGCCAACCTCCAGCACGGCCGGGTGTGCCGCGATGACCTCCTCGATCTCGCGCGGCCACACCTGGTAGCCGCTCGTCTTCACCAGATCCTTCTTGCGGTCGACGATGAAGACGTAGCCGTCGGCATCCATGTAGGCCAGGTCGCCGGTGTGGACCCAGGGGCCGCCCGGACCGTGCGTGCGCAGCGTCTCCGCCGTTTCGAGCGGGTTGTTCCAGTACTCCGCCATGTGCTGCGGCGCGCGGAGAATCATTTCCCCCACTTCGCCGGGCGGCATCTCGCGCTCGCCCTCGTCCGGGTCCACGATCGTGACCTCGACGTCGGGGAGCGGCAGGCCGATCGAGCCGAGCTTGTTCTCGCCCTTCACGGGGTTGACGCAGGCCGCCATCATCCCCTCGGTCAGCGAGTACCCTTCGACGATGCGCGCGCCGGTCAGCGCTTCGAACTGCTTCTTGGTCTCCGCCATCAGCGCGGCGGCACCCGAGAAGCACAGCTTGATCGAGCGGAGGTCCACCGTCCCCGCGCGCACCGCCGGATGGTTCAGGATCGCGGTGTAGAGCGTCGGCACACCGTTGAAGAACGCCGGCTTCACCTGTCGAATCGTCTTGAGCAGGTCGTTGATGTCGCGCGGGTTCGGCACGAGCGAAAGTGGATTCGGGCCGATGAAGGCGAGCGGCTGCACGCCGACGTTCGCGTAGACGTGGAACATCGGCAGCGGCAGCATCACCACATCCCAGTCCCGCTTGGCGGACCGCGTCCACGTGTAGATCTGCAGGCCCGACCTCACGTAGTCGCGATGGAGTCCCAGCACGCCCTTCGGTGTGCCCGTCGTCCCTCCGCTCGACAGAATGACGGCCGGGTCGTGCGGCTGCACCTGCACGCCGGGGCGGGCATCCCCGGCGTGATGCCGGAGGAGGTCCTGCAACCAGACGTCGTTCGCGTTGATCTGAATACGGTGCCCTTCCTTCTTCTCCTTGAACAGGGTGAAAAGGACCCGGAGGACGGCGGGCAAGTACTCCTTGATGGACGAGGCGATGACACGCTTCACGTGCGTACGGCCCTGCACGGCCTTCACACGGGCGTAGAACGGGGTCAAGGCGACGACCGTTTCGGCGCGCGTCGCCTCGAGAACGTTTTCAAGCTCGCGTTCGGAGTAGATGGGATTGACGGGGACGACGACCGCGCCCGCCTTCCAGGCGCCGATCTCGCATACGAAGAACTGCGGAGCGTTTGGCAGGACGAGCGCCACGCGGTCGCGCGGCCTGACGCCCATCGCCACGAGCGCGGCGGCGAACGCGGTGCTCTCGGCCTGCAGCCGGCCGTAGGTCATGGCGGCGCCCTTGAAGAGCAGTGCGGCTCGACGGCCGTAATCGCGGGCGTGATCGTCGAGATAGTCCAGGAGCGTCCGCTCGGGATAGGGCGCGAGGGTGTGTGGGACGTCCGGGTCGTAGTGCGCCAGCCAGGGCTTCGCCACGGCGACATTGTAGTAGGGATCAGGCCCCTGAAGGGCCAGGAGGGATCCGACCCCAGGGGGGTGGCCCTACAGCAGCATCATGAGCAGCGCCTTCTGTGCATGCAGGCGGTTTTCCGCCTGGTCGAACACGACCGATGCGGCGGACTCGAGGATCTCGGCGGTCACCTCTTCGCCGCGGTGCGCCGGCAGGCAGTGCATGAAGAGGGCTCGCGGCGCCGCCGCGGCCATCAGGCGGTCGTTCACCTGGTAAGCGGCGAAGACGAGGCGACGCTCGGCCGCCTGGCCTTCCTGGCCCATTGACGTCCAGGCATCGGTGTATACGGCATCGGCGCCGCTGACGGCGCGCACCGGATCGCGGAATCGCCGCACCTGGGCGCCATCGCAGGCCACGCGCGCCGCCTCCTCGAGCACGCGGTCCGGCAACTCGTAGCCGGCCGGCGACGCCGCGTCCACCGACACGCCCAGCATGGCGGCGGCGTGCGTCAGGGAGGCGGCCACGTTGTTGCCGTCGCCGACGTACGCAATCCGCCGCCCCCTGAAGCCACCCCAGTGCTCGCGCAGCGTCACGACGTCGGCCAGCGCCTGGCAGGGATGCTGCTCGTCGGTCAGCGCGTTGATGACGTGCATCCGCGGCGCGGCGGCCGCGAGCGCGGCCGCCTTCTCCTGCCCGAAGGTCCTGATGACGAGCGCGTCCACCCATCGCTCGAGGTTTCTCGCGACGTCGGCTAGCGGCTCGCGCGTGCCTTCGGCAATCTCGGCCGGCACGTTGAGCGTCTCCGCGCCCAGCTCGCGGACGGCGATCTCGAACGTGGACCGCGTGCGGAGCGACGGCTTCTCGAAGAGCATCGCCACGTGGCGGCCGGCCAGCACGCCGGCGGTCGACGCCTTCCGCCCGAGCGCGCGCTCCCGCTTGACGTGCAGCGACAGGTCGACGAGACGCACGAGATCGTCGTGATCCAGGTCGAGGATCGAGAGGAAGTCCTTGCTCATCGTGCTGGAGCAGCCGGTCGTGTCGTACATGACGGTCCTCGCTAACCCTGGGCTTGCTGAGGATTTCGGTCTTCTCAGATCAGGTTCGGTACTCGCCGTTGATACGCACGTACTCCGCGCTCAGGTCGCACGTCCAGATCGTGGCCGCGCAACCGCCGCCGCTCCCGATGTTCACGTCGATCTGGATTTCGGGTCCCTGCAGGTGCTCCGCCGCCCGCGGCGACGCCTCGTCGTGCGGCAGCCCGTGCTCGAAGAGGAGCACCCCGCCGACGCGCACCGTCGTCCGATCGATGTCGAAGGGAACGCCCGACCGGCCGGCCGACGCGACGATGCGGCCCCAGTTCGGGTCGGCCCCGTGCACGGCCGTCTTGACGAGCGGCGAGTTCGCGATCGTCCGGGCAACCTGCCGCGCGTCGCCATCCGAGCGTGCATCGCACACGGTAATCGCGACGAGCTTGGTGGCGCCCTCTCCTCCTCGCACGATGTCGATCGCCAGGCGGCGCGACACGGCTCGCAGCCCGCCGACGAGCGCGTCGTGGAAGCGTTCGTCGATCGTCACGCCGCTCGCGCCCGACGCCATGGCGAACAGCGAATCGTTGGTGGAGCACTCGCCGTCCACGGTGATGGCGTTGAACGTGTCGCGCGCCGATTCCTCGAGTGCCCGGTGCAGACGCCCGGGCGTCATCTCCGCATCGGTCGTCAGGAAGCCGAGCATCGTCGCCATCTTCGGCTCGATCATGCCGGAGCCCTTGGCCATCCCGCCGACGGTGAAGGCGCCCGCCCCGGTTCCGACGGTGACGGCGTGCGCCTTGGGGAACGGGTCGGTCGTCATGATCGCGCGGGCGGCGTCGGCGGCCGCGGTACGGCCTAGCCCTCGCACCGCCGCGCGGATGCCGGGCTCGACGCGGGTCATCGGCAGCGCCACGCCGATGACGCCCGTCGACGCGAC
>JBOGIW010000377.1:0-2696 GCA_050748045.1 Vicinamibacterales bacterium
TAGCAGATGTTGCCGCCCGCGCGGTAACAGTTCCATCCGGATCGGTAGTACCAGCAACGCGTGTCCTGCGACACGTTCCCGCCGATGGTGCCCTGATTCCGGATCTGCGGTGAAGCGGCCGCTTCGGCCGCCTCGAGCAGAATCGAATACCGCTCCGCAATCGCCGGATGACGCACGACCTCGGTCAGCGTCGTCATCGCGCCGATCTCGAGGCCGTCCTGCCACGGGCGGATGCCTTTCAGCTCGGGAATGCCTGCCAGGTCGACCAGCGCCTGCGGACGCTTGATGCGGTCCTTGAGCCAGTCGAAGCTGTCGAGGCCGCCGGCCATCACCCACGCGTCGCGGCCATGCCGATCGAGCAGCGCCAGCGCGTCGCCGACGCTCGCCGGCTGGAACAGCTCGAAGGGCGCCATCATGTCGTAAATCGCTGCCATGACTTCAGCTCCCTACAGGTGCGCGGTGAGCGCGTCGTGTTGCGGGCTGCCCGACTCGAGCGCCGCGAGCAGCATGTCCGGCGTCACCGGGGCCCGCCGGAACACATCGTCGCCGAGCGCGTCGGCCAGCGCCGTCAGGACGGCCGCGAACCCGGCGCCGACCGGCGGCTCGCCGACCCCGCGCGCGCCCACGGGCGTCTCGGGATCCGGCAGGTTCAGCGCGTCGAGCCGTGGATTGAGCGGCGCGTCGAGAATCGTCGGCGGCTTGTTGTAGTGGAAGCGCTTGGCCAGCGGCAGGCCGTACTGCTTGTCGTAGACCCACTTCTGCCCCAGCGCATGGCCGAAGCCGAGCATCGATCCGCCGAACACCTGGCCGAAGAGGCTCCGCGGGTGCAGCACCGTCCCGACGTCGGCGACCGCCGTGTAGTCGACGATCCGGTAGGCGCCGGTCTCGACGTCCACCTCGACCTCCGCGAAGCCGACGACGAAGGAGTGCGTGCTGCCGTCGCGCGGGTACGCATCCTTGGCGACGCCCATCAGCCCCTGACCCGCGAGCGCGGTTGCGGACGCCTTCGTGAAGGCGTTGATGTTCTCCGGGAGCTCGTGGCCGTCGAACGGGCCGCCGAGGGCGATGGCACGCGCCGCCGCCTGCGCGAAGCTCAGGCCGCGACCCGGACTTCCTTTCCGGAAAACGCGCTCGTTCGCCACGTCATAGTCGTCGGGACGACCCCCGAGATCCGTCGCGGCGATCTCCTGCAGCTTCCGCTTCGCGTCGTTCGCGGCCGCGTGGTTCGCGCGCGTCATCGCGTGCACCGTCTGGCTGCCCGCCGAGACGCACGACCACGGGAGATGCCGGGCGGTGTCGCCCCACGTGATCTCGCACTGCTCCCATGGCACGTTCAGCACCTCGGCCGCGACGCGCATGCAGTCGAAGACCGAATGCGTGCCGAGGTTGCCGATGCCGGACTGGATGTGGAGCTTCCCATCGGGCTTGATCACCATCAGGCCGTCGAAGCCGATCGAGCCGCCGACGTACGGGCCAACGCCGACGCCGATGCCCCGCACCTTCGAGCCCTGGCGCGTGCCGCTCCGCTGTTTGCGCTCGTCCCAGCCGAAGAGCTCCTTGCCGCGATCGAGCGCTTCGCGGACGAAGGCGCTCGTCACGTAGTTCTGCTTCCCGGTCGTCGGGTTCGGCGCGCCGAACGGCGCCTTGCCGGCCGGCGCGTTGATGTGGCGAATCGCGACCTGGTCGAGGCCGAGCCTGCGCGCCGCCTTGCTGAGAATCGGCTCGATGATCGCGTTGGCCTGCATGCCCCCTGGCGATCGCTGCGACGTCCGCGGTGGCGTGTTCGTCAGCACCGAGACGCCGCGCCACCGCATCGCCATCGGCTGATAGGCGAGGGACGTAATCGATCCCGCGGACCGATGGTCGCCCTGCGGCGCGTACGGACCGTTGTCTTGCAGAATGAAGAGGTCGAGCGCCGTGATGCGCCCGTCCTTGCGGAAGCCGATCCGCGCGCGGCCCTGCAGGCCCGCGCGCGCGCGGCCGATGTAGTGCTCTTCCTCCCGCGTGATCCGCATCATCACGGGCGCGCCGGTCTTCTTCGAGAGCAGCGCCGGGATCGACATGCTCACGGCGCCCGGGATCTTGCTGCCGAAACCACCGCCGGTGTACTCGCTGATCACCACCACGTCGTTCGGCTTGATGCCCACCCACCGCGCCACATTGGCCACCGTCTGCACCGTGCTCTGCGTCGAGCCGTGCAGGAACAGCTTTCCGTTCCGCCAGTACGCCATCGCCGTGCGCGTCTCGAGCGGCTGATGGCTTGTCGACGGCGTGAGGAACGTCTCGTCCAGCACGAGGTCGGCCTGCTTGAACCCCGCCTCGAGGTCGCCGAACGTCCACGTGTCGGGCGCCTCGCCCATCGGGAGACGGCCCTCACCGGCCTCGGCAAAGTCCTGCTCCGTCCACTTCAACGCCTTCAGCTCGCGCCCGAAGTAGACATTGCCCTCGCTGCGCGCGTTGGGACCGTTCGGCCGCAGGCTGTCGAGCGGATCGACGACAAACGGCAGCGGCTCGAGGTCGAGGACGATTTGCTCGATCGCCTCGGCGGCGGTCGTCTCGTCCACCGCCGCCAGCGCGAGGATCGGCTCGCCCTGGTAGACCGGCTCGTTCGTCAGGGCGTACTCGTTCGGCGGGGGCGCCGGCGAGGCGGGCTGCCCTGCCGGCGGCGCAGGCGGCGCCGGCGCGGGCGGCATCTC
>JBOGIW010000378.1:0-12739 GCA_050748045.1 Vicinamibacterales bacterium
GAGCGAAGGGTCGCAGAACTTCTACTTCCTGCCGCTCGGGGCGGCGCCGGGTACGGTCACGCCGGTCACGACAGGCACGCACATCCTCGCGGTGAGCGACCTGTCCGATTCGGGGCTCGCCGTGGGCACGCTCTCGAGCGTTCACAAGCCTGGGGATATCGTGTCGCTCGACCTAAAGAACGCATCGTCTATCAGGCAGCTTACCGCCGTCAACGACGACATCCTCGCCGGCAAGAAGCTCGGCGCGGTGACCGAGATGTGGTACGGCTCGCCGGACGGCCTGAAGATCCAGGGCTGGTACATCACGCCGCCCGACTTCGACGCCTCGCGCAAGTACCCGATGCAGCTCCACATCCACGGCGGGCCGCACAGCATGTACGGCGTCGGCTTCAACTACGGCTGGCAGGAGCACGCGGCCAACGGCTACGTGATTCTCTACACGAACCCGCGAGGCAGCACCGGCTACGGCAGCCGGTTCGGCAACGCGATCATGCGCGCGTACCCGAGCAAGGACTACGATGACCTGATGGCCGGCGTCGACGCGCTCGTCGCCAAGGGGTTCGTCGACACGCAGAACATGTTCGTCACCGGCTGCAGCGGCGGCGGCGTGCTGACGGCCTGGATCGTCGGCCACACGGATCGCTTCGCCGCGGCGTCGGCCAACTGTCCGGTGACCGACTGGCTTAGCTTCGTCGGCACCACCGACGGCGCGAGCTGGTACTACAACTTCGAGAAGCTCCCCTGGGAAGACCCGAGCGAGCATCTCCGCCGCTCGCCTCTCACGTATGTCGGCAACGTCAAGACGCCGACGATGCTGATGACGGGGGTGAAGGACCTCCGGACGCCGATGCCGCAGACCGAGCAGTTCTACAGCGCGCTGAAGCTGCGGAAGATCCCGGCCGCGATGGTGCGCTTCAACGAGGAATGGCACGGCACGACGAGCAAGCCCTCGAACTTCATCCGCACGCAGCTCTACCTGCGCCGCTGGTTCGAGCAGTGGAAGCGGCCGGCCAGCGATCGACGCACGACAACGTCGCAATGACTCGGAGCTGAGACCAGAGACCAGAGACTACAATGGAGACATGACACGGTTCTCCGGCATCTTCACTCCCATCACCACTCCGTTCAGGAACGACGCGCTCGACGAGGTCGGCCTCCGGAACAACGTGGCGCACTGGATGCGCACGCCGCTGGACGGTCTCGTGGTGCTCGGCTCGAACGGCGAGGCGCCGCAGCTCGAGGACAGCGAGGCGGATCGCGCGATCGCGATCGTTCGCGAGGGCGTGCCTGGCACGAAGGTCCTTCTCGCCGGCACCGGTCGCGAGTCCACGAAGGCGACTATCGCCGCCACCAGGCGCGCCGCGTCGCTCGGCATCGACGCGGCGCTCGTGCGCACGCCGTCGTTCTTCAAGTCGCAGATGACGAGCGACATCTTCGTCCGCCACTACACGGAGGTTGCCGACGCGTCGCCGGTTCCCATCCTCCTTTACAACGTGACGATGTTCACCGGCGTGAACCTGGCGCCCGACGCGGTGGAACGGCTGGCGGCGCACCCGAACATCGCCGGGATGAAGGAGTCGGGCACCGACGTGGCGCAGACGAGCGAGTGCGTGAACCGGACGCCCGACGACTTCACGGTGCTCGCGGGTGCGGCGTCGACGCTGTTCGTCTCGCTGTGCGCCGGCTGCAGCGGCGCGATCCTCGCCGTCGCGGGCGTGCTGCCCGAGCTGTGCGTCGCGCTCTGGCAGGCGGTGCGCGAGAATCGGATGGCCGACGCGCGGAGGTTGCAGCGCCGGATCCTGCCGGTCGCACGGTCGGTCGGCAGCGTGTACGGGGTTGCGGGTCTGAAGGCGGCGCTCGACCTGCTCGGACTGGCGGGAGGGCCGCCGCGTCCGCCGCTGCGGGCTGCGCCGCCGCAGGTCGTCGCCCTCCTCAAGCAGCAACTCGAAGCGGTGGGCCGGCTGAGGCCGGCCTCGCCGGTTTCAGCAGCGTCGTAAGCCATGCCTCACCTGCCGTCCACCGAACGGATTCTGCTCGGGCCGGGCCCGAGCCTCGTCGCGCCGCGCATCCTCAACGCGATGGCCGCGCCGGTCCTCAGCCATCTCGATCCCGATTTCGTGCGCCTCATGGACGACGTGCGGGCGCGACTCGCGCGGCTCTTCCGCGCCGGCCGCGAGTCGTTCACCATCGCGATCTCCGGAACCGGCACCTCGGGGATGGAGACCGCCGTCGCGAACACGGTGCGCGACGGCACGCGCGCGGCGGTCGTCGTGACCGGCTACTTCGGCGATCGCCTGGCGCAGATGTGCGAGCGCTACGGTGCGCGGGTCCGCCGCATCGACGTGGAGTGGGGGCGCGCCTGCGATCCCGGCCGCCTGGACGACGAGCTGCGCCGGGAGGGCGCCGACGTCGTGGCCTTCGTACACGCGGAGACGTCGACCGGGGTCCTGAACCCGGCCGCCGCGCTGGCGCGGATCGCCCGCGCGCACGGCGCGCTGACGATCGCCGACACGGTGACCTCGCTCGGCGGCCATCCCGTGGAGCTGGACGCGTGGGGCATCGACATCGCGTACTCGTGCACGCAGAAGTGCGTGGGCGCGCCGCCCGGTCTCGCGCCGGTCGCCATCGCCGCGCCCGCCCGCGCGCGCGCCGTGCCCTGCCGGTCGTTCTACTTCGATCTCCGGCTGCTCGAGGAGTACTGGCTCAATCGCAAATACCATCACACGATGTCCGCGTCGCTCGTCTACGCCTTGCGCGAGGCGCTGCTGATGATCGACGAGGAAGGGCTGGAGGCACGCTGGGCGCGGCACGAGCGGCATCACCGCGTGCTGGCCGCCGGTCTCGAAGGCCTGGGGCTGTCGTTGCTGCCGCCCGCCGGCGAGCGACTCTGGACGCTCAATGCGGTGCGGGTGCCCGACGGCGTGGACGAGGCGGCCGTGCGCCGCCTGCTGCTGGAGGGGTTCAACCTCGAGGTTGGCGCGGGGCTCGGCCCCCTCGCGGGGAAGATCTGGCGCGTCGGCCTCATGGGAGCCGGCTCGACGCCACACACCGTGCTGCTGTTCCTGGCGGCGCTCGAAGCCGCGCTCGCCGCGCACGGATACCGGGTGCCTCCGGGCGGCGGCACGGCGGCTGCAACGGCGGCTCTCACGGCGCTGCCCGTCTGAGCGACGACCATGGAACGACCGAGTGTTCTCCTCGTGCCCGTGTCCTTCGTCGTGCTGGCGTTAGCCTGCGCGACCAACCCCGTCACCGGCAAGCGGGAGCTGTCGCTGATGAGCGAGGGGCAGGAGATTGCCATCGGAAAGGAAAACCACCCGCAGATCCTGGCCGAGATGGGGCAGTACAACGACCCCGCGCTGCAGCAGTACGTGCGCGACCTCGGACAGCGGCTCGCGAAGACGTCCGAACGGCCAAGCCTGCCGTGGACGTTCACCGTGGTGGATCAGCCGGTGGTCAACGCCTTTGCGGTGCCGGGCGGGTTCATCTACATCACACGCGGCATCCTCGCCTATCTCGACAGCGAGGCACAGCTTGCCGGCGTCCTGGGCCACGAGATCGGGCACGTCACGGCGCGGCACTCGGCGCAGCAGTACTCGCGCGCGGTGGCAGGCCAGCTCGGCCTGCTCGGGCTGGGCATCTTCGTCCCCGCGGCGCGACCCTTCGGCGAGGTCGGCTCGCAGGCGCTCGGGCTGCTCTTCCTCAAGTACGGACGGGAGGACGAGCTTCAGTCGGATGCGCTCGGCGCGCAGTACGCGGCGGCGAACGCCTGGGATCCGCGAGCGGTGCCCGGATTCCTGTCCGTCCTGGCGCGGCTCCGCGAGGGCTCCGAGAAAGGGATCCCGAACTGGCTGTCCACGCACCCGGATCCCGCGTCGCGCGTGGAGGAGATCCAGCCGCTCGTGCAGAAGCTGACCACCGGGAGGACCGACTTCCGCGTCAATCGCGACGACTACCTGCGCCGGATCGACGGCATGATCTTCGGCGACAGCCCGGAGCAGGGGATCGTGCGCGGGAGCGCGTTCCTGCACGCTCCGCTGCGCTTCCGCGTGGACTATCCGCAGGGCTGGGCGATCCAGAACACGGCGCGGCAGGTCGTCGCGAAGGCGCCGAACGCCGACGTTTTCCTGGTGCTGCAGATCGTCCAGCAGCCGTCTGGAAGCAGCGTCCAGGATGTGGCGCTGGCGAGCATGGAGGGCGCCGGCTTTCGCGCGGTCGACGGCCAGCGCACGACCATCAACGGCCTCGATGCGTTTATCGGCGTGTATCAGGGCCAGGTCGAAGGGCTCGGCGCCGTGGCGTCCCGCGCGGCGCACATCGCGCACGGTGGCAGCGTCTACCTGCTCGCGGGGCTCGTGCCGCCGCAGGCGTTCGATCAGGCCGACCCCACCTTCGTGCAGACGATCCGGTCGTTCCGGCCGCTCAGCGCGGCCGAGGCGGAGAACATCCGCCCGAACCGGGTCGATCTCCACGTCGTCCGCCAGGGCGATACCTGGCAGTCGCTCGCCGAACGATCCGGCGGCGTGGCGGATGCGCGGACGCTCGCGGCCCTGAACAGCTCGCAGGCAGGCGCCCAGCCGCAGCCCGGTTCGCGCATCAAGATCGTCGTCGGAGGCTAGGATTCGCGTCGCGCTTCGGGCACTCGCCGTGTCGGCCGCCGCGTGCTTCGGGTTGCTCGCGTACGTCTACCTGACCTTGCCGGACGTCCGGCCGTTGGCCAGGCAGCCTCCGGGACGCACCGCGTGGATGACGATGCGGGCGCACGAGGCGGAGCGGCAGGGCCGGGCGCTTCGCCACGAGCACCGCTGGGTGCCGTACGCACGCATCTCGCCGCACCTGAAGCGCGCGGTGATCGTCGCCGAGGACGGCACGTTCTGGGAGCACGAGGGCATCGACCTCGAGCAGATCCGCGAGTCGGTGCACCTCAACCTCGAGCGGGGCAGAGCCGCGCGCGGCGCGAGCACCATCACGCAGCAGCTCGCCAAGAACCTCTACCTGTCGCCGTCGCGGAACCCGATCCGGAAGCTGCGCGAGCTCATCCTCGCACGCCGGCTCGAGGCGGCGCTCAGCAAGGCGCGCATCCTCGAGATCTACCTGAACGTGATCGAATGGGGCGACGGCGTCTGGGGAGCTGAAGCGGCGGCCAGGCGCTATTTCGGCGCGCCCGCGTCGGCCCTGACGCCGCCTCAGGCGGCGCTGCTGGCCGGCGCGATCGTCAATCCGCGGGCACTGAGCCCGGCGCGTCCGACGGCGCGCCTGCTGCGGCGCCAGCAGATCATCATGAGCCGGATGGGCGCGGTAACGCCGCCCGCTGTGCGAGCGGCCGTCCCCGCAGCGGCCGAGGCGCCAATCGATCGACAGCCGCAGTTGCCTCGAGGCGATCCGCCCTCGACGCCGATTCCGGTCGAGCCGCCTGCATCTGAGCCGCTGCCTCCGGCGCCGGCTCCCCCGCCGGTGCCATGTCCGGTGCCGCCGTGCGGCACGCGCCCGCCGCGCTGATGAGCAGGCCAAAGGCGCGTCGTGCCGATCCGTGCACGGCTGACTGAAGGCCCTCGCCACATCGGCCGAGATCACGATCGAGCAGGTCGAGATCGGCGCACGAGCGCTGGCGCTTCAGCTTGACACTCAAAGTTCTGGCGCCGTATAGTCGCCGCGGCTCGACCCACACCAGCGTTCAAAACAGGCAGAGAGACCACGCGGCGCGCTTGGTGTGCGCGCGCGCCGACTACGGCATGATCAATTACACCGAGCGCCTCGCGCTGTTGATGGACGATATTGTCGAGCGCGTCCCGACATTGTCGTTCATTGCCATGCAGCGGGTCCTGGTGTTCGCGCGATTCGGTCGCAGCGATGCCGAGGGGGCGTTCGCAACGTGCCACTGCGTCAGCCTTCCACCGAGCGAGCCGGGGTACTACTTCTGGCGCGATCGCGGCACCGGCAAGCTCACGCGCCGCTCGGAGTGGTTCGTCACGAAGTCGCCGATCGTGCACGTCGGCACCCAGCCGATCGATTACATGATCTCGTTCACGCTCCCTCGCTTCTGCGATCAGACGCTGACGCGGTCGCGCAAGGAGTCGCACTACCCGGGGCGGGAGAACTGGATCGCGAAGCTCGACACGGTCGTGCACGAGCTGTATCACATCGATCCCGCCCGCCCGGGCATCCGCCGCATGGAGCGCGCCGACGGCACCTACTCGGCCAACTGCCACGGCCGCCGCTTCTTCGAAGACGTCGTACGCATGGTGCAGCAGTATCTGGCGTCGAGGCCGGACCCGCGCGTGTACGACTTCCTCCGGCACAGCTACGGCGACCTGACGGCGCACTTCGGCGGCGTCGCCGGGACGTCGTTCCGTGGCTTTCCGTCGTACCCGCAGCGCTACACCGAAGTGCTCGATCCGCAGCCGGCGGTCGCCGCCGACATGGCGTGCCGCATCGAGCCGCTGAAGGTGCCGCGCGTCGCCACACGCTACAACGAGGACGACCTCGTGATGCGCGAGTTCCTCTCCGGGACCTCGCGGCAGTTGATCCGCAAGGGCAGGTTCTGCGCCGCGTAGCGTCCGGTCAGTGCCATCGCCGGACCGCCACGATCCGTCTCGCCCAGTAGGGCGCCGAGAATTTCTCCACGCGCACGACGCCTCGCGTGCTCGGCGCGTGGATGAACTCGTCGCCGCCGAGCGCCACGCCGACGTGCGAGGCGCCGGCCGTGGTGGTGGCGAAGAAGATCAGATCTCCTTTCTCGATGCCGGCGAGACGGACCTCCCGGCCGAGACGCACCTGCTCGCGCACGTCCCGCGGAACCGCCAGGCCATGCTGCGCGAAGACGTACTGGACGAGACCGCTGCAGTCGAATCCCTTCGGGTCGCTGCCCCCGTTCCGGTACGGCACGCCGCGCAAGCCGAGCGCCGTGTCGACGACGGCGGCCACGTCGATGACGCGCGGGGCTGGCGGTGCGCCAGGTGCGCCAGGTGCGCTCGGTACGCCCGGTGGGCCGGGTGCCGGCGGGGCGTCCGGTGCGGATGCGCCGGGGAACGGGCGCGGAATCGCCCCCGACGAGGCGCAGGCGGCGGAGGCCAGGGCAAGGACAGCCAGCGTGGCGAGTCTCACAAGTCCCATGTTAACTAGCTTTTACGGCCACGGATGCTTGACAGCTCAGGAGGCCTCCAGGCATCATAAGGGTTATCGAATGGAACAGACGCTTCTGTTGAACGCGTCGTACGAGCCGCTCAAGGTCGTTCACTGGCAGAAAGCGATTACGCTCTGGTGCCAGGGGAAGGTCGAGGTGATCGCGGTCCACGACCGCGAGATCAGGGCGGTGTCGGTGAGCTTCAAGCTGCCCTCCGTGATCCGTCTGCTCCGCTTCGTCAAGATCAAACGCCGGTTCGACTACGTGCCCTTCTCCCGGGCGAACATCTACGCGCGCGACAATCACACCTGCCAGTACTGCAACGACGCCTTCCCGACCTCGGACCTGACGTTCGATCACGTCGTGCCCGTGGCGAAGGGCGGCCGCAAGGACTGGGAGAATATCGTCACGTGCTGCGTAATCTGCAATAGAAAGAAAGGGGGTCGCACGCCGGCCGAAGCCGGCATGCGGTTGATCCGATCGCCTCGCCGGCCCGAGTCGGCGCCGGCCATCCGGATTACCGTCGGCCTCCGCAACGCCCCCGAGAGCTGGCGCGATTACCTGTACTGGAACGTCGAGCTCGACGACACCTAGACCTGACACGCGTGGGCCTCGTTTCTGGTGCCTGTGCCTCAGATTACGTCGATTCAGCCGCCGCGGACCGTGGGAGGCGGTCGTGTCACCGTCCACGGCGAGGGCCTGCCGGTCGATCCGCTGCCGGCCGTGACGTTCGGAGGCGTTTCCGCGCGGCTGGCGTTCGTGTCGCCCCGCCGGATCGTCGTGCACACGCCGAACGACCTCGAGGGCGGACCGGCGGCGGTCCGCATCGGCGGCGTGCCGAACGGCAGCGCCGTCATCTCGATCGGCGCGCCGTGGGCCACCGGGCTCCATCAGGTCGACAACCCCGTCTTCGACGCGGACGGCAACCTGTACGTCACGTACAGCGGCCCGCGCGGGCAGGAGTCGCCGGTGTCGATCTTCCGCGTGACGCCGGCCGGCACGCGCGAGGCCTTCGCGTCGGGCATCGTCAACGCGACCTCGATGACCATCGGCCCGGACCGTTCGCTCTACGTCTCCAGCCGCTTCGAGGGCGCTGTGTACCGCGTCGCGCGCGACGGGACGTACGAGGCGGTGGCGTCCGATCTCGGCGTGGCATGCGGGATCGCGTTCGACGCCGACGGGTGGATGTACGTGGGCGACCGCAGCGGCACCGTGTTCCGCGTTCGCGACGGCCGAGCCGCGGCCTTCGCCACGCTGCCGCCGAGCGTGGCCGCCTTTCACCTCGCCATGGGACCGTCGGGCGAGCTGTACGTCTCCGCCCCCACGCTCGATCCGTACGATCAGGTCTATCGCATCAGCCGCCTCGGCGAGGTCTCGCGCCTGCCGACGTCGTTCGGGCGGCCTCAGGGGCTCGCGATTGGACCCGACCGCGCGCTCTACGTCGTCGACTCGCAGGCCGGCGCCAGCGGCGTCTACCGACTCGCCAGCGACGACGGCCCGCCGGAGCTCGTCGTGTCGGGCGTCTCGCTCATCGGCCTCGCCTTCGGACCGTCCGGCGAGCTCGTCGTCGTGTCGAACGAGACGGCCTACCGATTCGACTGATGCCACGCCGGCGCTCCGATGCCCGGCGCCAATCCGACTGCGCCTGTCATGGGACCTGGTGCACAATGGCGTCCGTGCTGTCCTTCCTCTGCAGTGTTCGACACCGCCACGTCCGTGCCCGATCTGACGATCGGCGCGACGGGATCGAGACGCCGCTCGGCGGCATCGCCGTTGTCGATTTCACGCGCTACCTCCCCGGGCCGTACTGCACGCGCCTGCTGGCCGATCTCGGCGCCGCCGTGGTGAAGGTCGAGCCGCCCGGCGGAGACCCGCTGCAGGCGCATGCGATGTCGTGGTACGAGCAGTTGAATGCCGGTAAGCAGGTGGTCAGGCTCGATCTGCGTGACGAGGCCGCGCGCCGCCGGCTGGACGGCCTTCTCGGAGCTGCCGACGTGTGCGTCGAGGGCTTCCGGCCGTCGACGGCGCGAGCGCTGGGCGTGGACGCCGCCGCGCTTCGCGCACGGCACCCGCGCCTCGTGCACTGCTCCATCACGGGGTACGGTCAGACGGGCCCGGCCGCCGAACGCGCGGGGCACGACCTCAACTACCAGGGCGAGGCCGGGCTGCTTGGCCACGCGCACGCCGTCCCGCCGCATCTCATGGCCGACATCACGGCGGCGCTTCACGCGGCCCTCGGCATCCTGGCGGCGCTCGTCGAGCGCGGGCGCACGCGCCGCGGTGCCGACGTGGCCGTCTCGCTCGTGGACGCCGCCCGCGCGTGGATGTCGTTTGCGCCGCCGCCGATTCTCGGCGGCGCGTTCGCCTGCTACAACGTGTACGAGACCGCGGATCGGCAGTGGCTGGCGCTCGGCGCGCTGGAGCGAAAGTTCTGGGCGCGCTTCTGCCAGGGCGTGGGCAGGCCCGACTGGATCGCGCGGCAATTCGACCCGGAGCCCGCGAGAAGTCTGCTCGTCGGCGAACTTCGCGCGCTCTTCCTCGCGCGCGACCGTGACGCGTGGCTCCGGGCGCTCGACGGGATCGATTGCTGTCTCTCGGCGATTAGAGCGCCGTAATCGGCACACCGGCTGAGCTGTCGGCCGCCGCCTGCCATGCTAAGATGAAGGTTTCACGCGCATCGAAAAACCGCGGCAGTAGGCTATGGCGCACGGCTGGATCGCGGTGCGGGGTGCCCGCGTCCACAACCTCAAGAACATCGACGTCGACCTTCCGCGCGATCGGCTCGTGGTGATCACGGGCCTGTCGGGCTCGGGCAAGTCGTCGCTCGCCTTCGACACCATCTACGCCGAAGGCCAGCGCCGGTACGTCGAGTCGCTGTCCGCGTACGCACGCCAGTTCCTCGAGCAGATGGAGAAGCCGGACGTGGACCTCATCGAGGGCCTGTCGCCGGCCATCACCATCGAACAGAAGACCACCGGCTCGAACCCGCGATCCACGGTCGGCACCGTCACCGAGATCTACGACTACCTGCGGCTGCTCTTCGCGAACATCGGGACGCCGCACTGCTACCAGTGCGGGCGCGAGATCGCCTCGCAGTCGCTCGAGCGGATCCTCGACCTCGTCCTGCTCTACCCGCAGGACGCGCGGATCAACGTGCTCGCGCCGATCGCCCGCGGGCGGAAAGGGGAGTTCAAGAAGGAGCTCCAGGCGCTCCGCCAGCGCGGCTTCACGAAGGCGCGCGTCGACGGGCAGTTCAGATCGCTCGACGAGGACATCAAGCTCGATCGCCGGCGCAATCACACGATCGAGGCGGTCGTGGACCGCCTCATTGTCAAGTCCGGCATCGAGCGCCGCCTGTCGGAATCGCTCGAGATGGCCCTCAACCTGGCCGAGGACATCGTCATCATCAACACTTTCGAGGGAGGCGATCAGCTCTTCTCGCGCCGCCTCGCGTGCGTCACCTGCGGGATCTCGATGCCCGAGATGACGCCGCGGGCTTTCTCGTTCAACTCGCCGCACGGCGCGTGCCCCGCGTGCCAGGGGCTCGGCGCGACCTACGACTTCGATCCGGCCCTCGTCGTGCCCGACGAGTCGACCTCGCTCCTGGACGGCGCGATTGCGCCATGGGCGCGCGGCGATCGCAAGCTGGTCCGCGAGGCGGTGCTCACGCTCGCCAAAACGTACGGGATCGACGCACAGGCGCCGTTCTCGAAGCTCCCGAAGAGACATCGCGACCTGATCCTGCATGGTCCCGCCGGCGCTTCCAGGCCGCCGCGCGCCGGAGCCAACGCGCCGGCCGACGACGATGAGGACGGGGACGACAATCTCGCGGCGCGGCGACCGCGCCGAGGCCGCGAAGGCGAACGGGATCCGTTCGGCAGGGGTTTCGAGGGCGTGCTCCCCAACCTGCAGCGCCGCTACGAGGAAGGGTCGTGGGCGGTCCAGGAGGACCTCGAGCCGTTCCGGACACTCCGCCAGTGTCCCGCGTGTCACGGGCAGCGCCTGAAGCCGCAGAGCCTCGCCGTGAAGGTCAAGAGTCGCGGGATCTCCGAGTACGTGAACCTGCCCATCAGCGACGCGCTGGAGGTCTTCGACGCCTTGCAGCTCACCGAGCGCGAGACGCTCGTGGCCGCCCGCGTCCTCCGCGAGATTCGCGATCGGCTGCGCTTCCTGCACGAGGTGGGTGTCGGCTACCTGACGTTGAACCGCAGCGCGGCGACGCTCTCCGGCGGCGAGGGGCAGCGCATCCGACTCGCCACGCAGATCGGAGCGAATCTCACGGGCGTGCTGTACGTGCTCGACGAGCCGTCGATCGGCCTGCACCAGCGCGACAATCGCCGGCTGCTGTCCACGCTCACGCGGCTTCGCGACCTCGGCAACACGGTGATTGTCGTCGAGCACGACGAGGAGACGATCCGGACGGCAGATTACGTCGTGGACCTCGGCCCGGGCGCCGGCGAGCACGGCGGCCACGTGATCTTCCAGGGTCCGCCGGCGGAGCTGCTGAGCGACGGCCATGGCTCGCTCACCGGCGCGTATCTGCGCAGCGAGCGCTCGATCCCGACGCCGAAGAGCCGTCGCCCCGCGCTCCGAGGCGAGCTCGTGATCCGCGGCGCGCGCGCCAACAACCTGCAGAACATCGACGTGGCGATTCCGCTCGGCACGCTGACCGCCGTCACCGGCGTCAGCGGGTCGGGCAAATCCACGCTCGTCAACGACATCCTGTACCGCTCGCTCGCCAAATCGATCTACCGCGCGACGACCGACCCCGGCCCGCACGAACGCATCGACGGCGCGGCGCTCGTGGACAAGGTCATCGAGATCGATCAGTCGCCGATCGGACGGACGCCGCGCTCGAACCCGGCCACCTATACCGGCATGTTCACGTTCATCCGCGAGCTGTTCGCGATGCTGCCCGAGGCGCGCACGCGCGGCTTCAGGCCGGGGCGCTTCTCGTTCAACGTGAAAGGCGGCCGCTGCGAGGCCTGCCAGGGCGACGGCGTGATCGCGATCGAGATGCACTTCCTGCCCGACGTCTACGTCACGTGCGAGCAGTGCAAGGGGCGCCGCTACAACCGCGAGACCCTCGAGATCCAGTACCGCGGCAAGTCGATCGCCGAGGTGCTCGACCTCACCGTCGACCAGGCCCTGCCGCTCCTCGAGAATTTCCCGCCGATCGCCAACAAGCTCCGGACGCTCCAGGAGGTCGGCCTGGGCTACATCGAGCTCGGCCAGTCCGCCACGACGTTGAGCGGGGGGGAGGCGCAGCGCGTGAAGCTCGCGCGCGAGCTGTCGCGCCGCAGCACGGGCCGCACGCTGTACATCCTCGACGAGCCGACGACGGGCCTGCACTTCGAGGACACACGCAAGCTGCTGGACGTGCTGAACAAGCTGGTGGACCAAGGCAACTCCGTCGTGGTCATCGAGCACAACCTCGACGTGATCCGATCGGCCGACTACCTCATCGACCTCGGACCGGAAGGGGGCGCGGGCGGCGGACGCCTCGTCGCTTCAGGGACACCGGAGGAGGTCGCGGTGCACCTTCAGTCCGCGACCGGCCGGTTCCTGCGCGCCATCCTCGGACCGGGGTCAGACCGGGGTCAGAGTCGACTCTGACCC
>JBOGIW010000379.1:0-14896 GCA_050748045.1 Vicinamibacterales bacterium
CGCAGGACGACCGGTTCGTCCTCATCGCCGGCCGCAAACGGCTCGTGGCCGCGCGTGCAGCGCAGTGTCGCGAGGTGCCGTGCCTCGTGCACACCGCCGACGACGCGCGGGCGCAGGATCTGGCCGAGGCCGCCAACGCCGCAAGCGACGAGCGGCGGGAACGTGTGCCGGCTGGGGACGCGCCTGCCCTGCGTGTCGAATGCGACGCGCTCAGCGACAACGTGCTGCCCGAGATCCAGCACGCGCTCTCGTCCGTGCAGCGCTCCTTGCGCCTGCTGCCGCAGGCGCCTCCGGCCACGCGCGAGCGTGTCGCGATGCGCCTCATCGCGGCGGAGCTGGAACGCGCGCAGTGGCTCGTTCGTGGGCGCCGGTACCTCGCCGGACGTGTCCCGGTCGCGCCGCGCGCCATGGCCACGGCCGACCTGGCGAAGGACTTCGGCGGCGTCGCCGCCGCCATTGCGCTCCACGGCGGTCGTCTCGCCGTCGAGGCCGCCGAGCCCGCACGCGTCATCGTCGATGCGCCACTGCTGACGGCAGCCGTCTACGGGCTGGCGTGGGCCCTCCTCGCGCTTGGCGAGACGGTCGGCGACCGGCACGTGCGCGTGACGATCGCGCGCGGTCGACGCGAGGGAGCAACCGTGCTCACCGTTGCACAGCCGGCCGCGGTCTTGAACCAGCAGACGCTCTTGCGCTTCTTCGAGGCCGGATGGAAGGCGCGTCCCGGCGGGGCGGCCGCCGAGATGGCCGTGCAGCTCGCCCACTACGCCGCGGCACGACACGGGGCGGAGCTGGAGGTGTCGTCAGGTGCCGGGTCCGGCACCGCCATTGCCCTGACGCTCCGATGACCGAGGCGCAGACCGGCGGCTCACCCGCCGCCTGAAGCGGGGATCGCCACCGGCCGATAGTCCGGATGGCAATGCTTACGTTCACGTCGGAGACCGCGGGCTCGCGCAACCCCGCCGATCCACCCCGGTCTTGCCCTCGGTGTGACCGCAGCGGACCGCACGAAGTCAGCCTGCGGACCGAGCGCGTCGTGTTCTACCGCTGCCCGGAGTGCGGGCACATGTGGATCGTGAAGGCGCCGGGGCCAGCCGCCTGATCGACGACGACGGGAGTGAAGGACCGTGGTGTCATTCTTCGAACAAGATGGCAGGTTCGTCCGGTGTGAAACGCGCGACCGGGCCGATGGGAAATACGAGCTCCTGATCGAGGGTCCGGACGGCGTCGCGCGAGTCGAGCTCTTCGATCACGCCGCGGCGCTGGACGAGCGCGTCAGAAAACTGCAGCAGACCTATCTCGCCTCAGGATGGTTCGGCCCGTACGGCCAGCGCGCCTAGCACCGTCGCTCGTCCCCTCTGATACCTTTGGGCTCGACTCGCGCTCGCGCAGCGTCAGTCGCACAGTGACCGCAGGCCGCTCAGGGCCGAGACGGACGACGGCCTCCTGGCTCAGATATCCCTGCATCGTCAGTCGCACGCGCTTCTCCCCGAGCGGAAGGTGGTGGATGGTGACCGGTGTCTCGCCCCAGCCGATGCCGTTCACGGTCACCCGCGCGCCGGGCGGAGTCGACCTCACCACGAGATGGCCTTCCGACGCACGCGGCCGTGCCGCGGGCGCCTCGGCTGCCGTTCCCGACGTCGCCGTCACGGCTTCGCGGGCCAATGGCCGTTCCACGCGCGCGGCGCCGTCCACCCGAGCGATGCCGTCCATGCGAGCGGTGCCGTTCCGTTGGGACCGCCCTGTCGCCGCCGTCACGGCTTCGCCGGCCGGCGGCTGTTCCACCCGCGTCGCTTCCACGACAGGCGTGTCCATGGTACGGTCTGCCTGGTCCGCTTCGGCCGCCGCCGCGCGGGCGGGTCGATCTGCTCCGGCGATGCGCCAGAGACTCACGCCGATGGCGAGGCCGACGAGCGCCGCGGCGGCGGTGGCGAGCATGCGGGACGGGCGCCATCTCCGGGAGGGCGAGGCGGATTCATCCCGCGCTGCCGGCGTGTCGTCCGGAGCCGCGGGCTGGTTGACTGCCCGCTCGAACTGCCGCAACGCGATCTCGCGATCGACGCCGATCGACTCCGCATAGGCGCGCATCATCGCGCGCGTGTACATCCCCCCGGGCCAGCTCCGGACATCGCCGCGCTCGGGCGTCGCCAGATGCCGCTCCGCAATCGGCGCCTTGTCGGCGACCTGATCCAGCCTCAGGCGCCGCCGCTCGCGTTCGGCGCGCAGGTACTCTGCAAACTCCACGGAATCGACGCCCCCCGTGCAGCGGGCGGTTGACACGGTCCTGCCGCCCGTTGGTGTTGATAAGTGCGTATCCATACCAGCCTCGCGCCACCGATCCGCAATTTGCCATCCCACGGCTTCCCTGAATCGGGTCGGCTCTCACCGGGAGCGCGGGTGTCGACAGGTCATTGATGGCGCGCATCTGCCCATCTGTGGCAATCCCTTACCGGGATCGCGGCAACCCCGTTGCTCTCCGCCCCCGGGGCGAGGCCGGGGCAAGCCGCGTGCCGATCATCCGCGATCCGCCCTCCGCCCTCCGCAGTCCGCAAACCGCGATCCGCGGACTGCGGACTGCGGACAGCGGACTGCGGACAGCGGACAGCGGACAGCGGACAGCGGACAGCGGACAGCGGACAGCGGACAGCGAGGCGACTCTGCTACGATCCTGGCCGGACACCGACGTGCCGCACAAACGACTGTGGCGCCTCGAAGACGCCGAAGGCACCGAGATCGCCTGCGAGCTCCAGACGCTGGCCGGGCAGCGCGTGCTGCTCACCGTGACGCGCAACGGCGATCCCATCGTGAGAGAAACGTTCGCCGACAAACGGGACGCGCTGGCGCGCAGTGTCGGTCTCTTCAAGGAGATGAAGCCCGGCTCGCCCCCCTAGACGGCCCGCGATTCGTGTTGTGACGACCCCGTCGATCGGCTATTGTCCGGCTGGCTCCGCTCATGGAACCCGGTTCGAGGCTGTCCCATGTCGATTGCCTACAGCGGCCCGAACTGGCTGATCCGCACGGCCGGCTCCCGGCTCGTGCGCACGGCGCTCGACGAGCTCGACGCGTACCGCCAGACGGCTGCGCGCCTGTCAGATGCGGAGCTTGCGCGGGCGTGCCGCAGCGCCCTGGCCGGCGATGATCTCCGGGACGTCTTCGGCAAGCCGATCGCGCCCTCCCTTCTGCAGCGCGCGACGTCGCTCCTCCTTGGTGAAGCGCCGCGGCCATCGGGCTCGCCGCATCTCGCCCTGGCCATCGAGGCGTTCCGCCGGTCCCCGGCGGATCTTCCGCCTGGCAGTCAGCTCTACCCCCAGCAGATTCGCGCGGCCATCGCCCTCGTGCAGCGGTGCGCGCTGCAAATGGAAACAGGCGAGGGCAAGACCTACGCGGCGCTGCCGGCGGCCTTCGCCCTGACGTGCCAGCTCTCGCGCGTGTACATCGTGTGCGCCAACCGCTACCTCGCCTGGCGCGACGCCACGAGGACGGCGCCGTTCTGGGCCCGGACGGGCATCATCGCCGGCTACGCGGAGGACTCGTCGCCACCATCGAGTTGGAACCACCGCGTCGTTTACACGACGATCCGGGACCTCGTCTACCGCGACTTGAACAGCGAGATCGGATCGCACACGCCGCACGCGCCCATCGTGTACGGCGCCGCGATTCTCGACGAGATCGACGCGATCCTCCTGGATCAGACCGACCAGTCGTACGCCCTCGTGCGGCCGGTCGGCTCCGAAGCGTTCGACTGGTCCGCAGCCATCGAGTTCGCGAGCCGGCTCGCCCCCGAGGACATCGCGGTGGATCGGATGGACCTGTCGGCCGCTCTGACGGTGGCCGGAGAGCGGAAGCTCCGGGACGCCTGGAACATCCAGGCCCTCAGCAGCGCCAGGTACCTCCTCCTGCGCTACGCGGTGGAACTGTCGTTCGTGGCACACCGGGTCGCCGAACGGGAGCGCGATTACGTGATCACCTCGCGCCGCGTCGTGCCCGTGAATCGCCGGAGCGGGCACCTCGAGTTCGGCTCGACCGCCGACTGGATCGTGCCGCTCGAGTTCTCGCTGGGCCTCCAGAGCCCGATCCGGAACGTGACGCTGAACCGTACCAATCCGACGCGGCTGCTCCAGCGCTTTCAGCACCTGTCCGGGATGTCGGGCTCGGCCGAAGACGACTTTCTCGATTACCTGTTCCTGCACGGCCTGATTCCGACCGTGATCCCGCCGCGGGCGCAGCGATTCGACGGGCGCCAGCCGGACGTGGTGTACAGAACCAGCGCGGAGGCCGATCGGGCCGTCGTCCAGGAGGTGCGCGGCGCCGTCGGGCGCGGTCAGCCCGCCCTCGTCGGCACGCAGACCATTCAGGACGCGGAGCGCGTGTTCCGGCTGCTCGAGCAGGACGCCTTCGAGGGCGTGAGGCTTCGCCTGCTGACGGGCAAGAACGAGCGGTCCATTGCGTCTGCGCTCGAGGGAGCCGGGGAGCCGGGGTCGGTCGTGGTCGCCACGCAACTGGTCGGCCGCGGCGTCGACATCAGGCTGTCGGATGAGAGCCGCGCCCGCGGCGGCATGGTCCTCGTCGCGCGCTCGCACGCCATGCAACTGCGGCACGATCACCAGTTCCTCGGGCGCGCCGGCCGGCAGGGCGACCCGTATCGATCCATCTTCGTCTGCAGCCTCGACGACGAGATCCTGGTCGCCTTCGGCGGCCATCGGATTCAGGGGCTCATGCAGCGGCTCGGCATGGAGCTCGACGTGCCGATCGAGCATAAGATCATCGACCAGTCCATTCGCCGGGCGCAGCGCACCATCCGGAACACGGCCTTCGTGAATCGACAGGCCGCCGTCATCCGGGAGCGCACCGTCTCGGAGGCGCACGAGACCATCCGGCGCTGGTTCGAGTATCTGCAGGCCGACAGCGACCCCCTGGTTCCCCGCTCCTTCGTCGAGTGGGTGGCGGACAACTACGTCGAACGGAAGCTCGTTCCGCTCCTCGCGGCGAAAGCCTCCACCCAGGCGGTGGCGGAACGGCTCGTCAGCGTTGTCGAGACGGACCTGCGCCTCGCGCCCGGCGGGTCGCTGGGCCTCTCGCCGATCGAGCTCGAGGGACGGCCGGCGCCGACCATCCGAGCCATCCTCGTCGACGCCATCGTCCGCACCGCGACCACGGCGGCGGCGGCGAACCAGGCGGCACGTACCCGGATCGAGCGCGCGCTTCGCACACGGGAGGTCATCTTCGTCCTCGGGCAGGCGCGTGCGGACCTCGGCATCGAGATGCCGGCGCCGGTCCGCCTCGAGGCACCGGCGGCGCCCGCGATGCTGGAGGAGGGGCCCCTCAACGCGCGCGTCGATCCGCCACAGGGCCGCGGCGACGCCGGTCGCCTGCAGCTTGCGCTCGACGAGCACCAGTCGCGCCGGCTGGCAGCGGTGCTCGACAGGTTGACGGTAAGACTGGACGGCGAGGCGGCGAGCGTCAGCGCGGAAGGGAGCCGATCGTCGCCCCTGCTCCTGCGATCGCCGCGCGCGGTGGCCTGCGAGACGCTCATCAGCGTCTGGTCGCATTTCCTCGGCGACTACGATCGCGCGGCGTTCCGGATCGCCCAGCGCGGCCTGTCGACGCTCGAGTACTACCGCCGGCTGAGCGATGCGACGAACCAGTCGTGGGCGACGGCCCAGGATCGGCTGCCCGAGACGGTGCTGGCCAATCTCGTCGCTGCCGCCGATCCGGCGGCCGTCGATGATGTGTTCCTGGCTCTCGACAACGAGACACGCACGGCACAGGCCGCGCAGGACGAACGGTTCGCCGCACCTGATGCTGCAGGCACAATCGCTCCCGAACCGGCATTGTCCGAGACGCCGATCCAGCAGCTCGTCGGGCAATACGTGAACGCCACCGTGCTCCCGGTGACGGCGAGCCCCGCCATGCTGGCCGAGCTCCGGCGCCTCGTCCTCGATTTCGCGACGCGCTTTCCGCCGTCCCGGCTTCAGACGCCGGCGCGCATTCTCGACGCGCTGTCCGACTCCGCCCGGTCGGAGATGGAGATGGGCGTCGCGAAGGCCCGGCGCGCACTGCACCGGGAGTGGCTTGGCGAGTACCTTCGGTACCTGCGGCGCCTCAACCTGATCGGGCCGCTGCCGACGCTCGGCGACCGCGCACGCTGGACGCTCGAGCGCGTCTCGCGCGCGGCCACGAGCGCCACCAGCGTGAGCGTCACCGTCGTCCTCGCCGCATTCTTCGGCCTGTTCCTGCTGGCATCGGCACTTGGCCGGCTGCCCGGCGGCATGCGCCTCGAGCGCGAATGGATCCTCATCGACCAGGTGCTGTTCGCCGGGTTCCTCGGGGCGGGCGTGATCACGGCTCCCGCGTTTCCGGCCGTCATTCTCGCGCGCATCCTCACCTTCTTCATCACGCCGCAGGCGGCGGCCGCTCCTCGCGGCAGCGGCCTCGAGCCTCTTGCCGCGCTTCTCGCAGCGGCCGTCCTCTCGATCTGGATCACGCCCTGGCCGGCGACGCTCGCGCCGAGCGCGTGGGCCTTTGCCGTTGCCGTGTTCGTCGTGGCCATGGCCGTGAGCGGCATCACCAGGCACGTCACGTGGTTCGTGCACCACCGGGCAGGCGTGTCGCTCGACAATTTCTGGCTCACCGGGAGCATTGGATTGGCTTTCATCCCGTACGTCGCGGCGACAGCGGGCCAGCCGGAGATGGTCGCGGCGATCTTCGCCGCCGCGGCGCTCGTGGCGTGGTTCGGGCCCGCGATGACGAGCCGGACGGTGCCGATTGCGTCCAGCCGTATCGACGTCTCCGGGACGGCCGTCGCCACGGAAGAGGTCGTCACGCCGACACGCATCGACGGACACACGGGATTCCTCCCGCACCTCTTCGCGCTGCTCTTCATGGTCGTGGTGGGCGGCGCCGTCGCGAGGCTCGGTCAGGGCGGCGCGCCGCCGGCCACCGCCGTCTGGTCCAATCCCGTGACGCTGGCCATCTACGCCGTCGTGCTCATCGGGACGATCGTCATGACGATCGCGTCGAGGACCACGGTGGCCGGCTGGGCGCGCGCGCTGAACGTCAAGCGGCAGATGATTGCCGGCGTGACGAGCGACCGGGATTTGCGGACGATGCTTCGGGGCGTGCGGTGGCGCCTGATGGCGCAGGAGCTCGTCACGCAAGGCGCGCTCGTCGCGATCGCCGCCGCCCTGCTCACGCCGCAGGCGTCCATCTCGGGCGTGCCGCTCGCGCCGCTCGTCGTCGTCGCCGCGTACCTGGCGGTCGACGCGAGCCGCGCGTCGCTCCGGAACATCACCGGTCTGGTGACCGGCGTCACCACGTATCAGGCGCCGGAGTTCGATCTGGGGTACTTTCGGGAGCCGGATCCGCCGACGAACTTCTGGGAACGCCTGCAGGAGCTGTCGCGCGGGCGCATGTACAAGGTGCTGGGCCTCGTGCTCATCCTGAGCAAGCTCGCCGAGGTCGTGATGACGCTGCTGTCGATGTGGCGGGACGCGCGCCCGGCGCCGTAGTCGACGACGAGGAGCCTGCCGTGCCAACGACGTTCGACGAGATAGAGGCACTGCTGACGGAGCTCGGCTTGAGGTTCGACGTGCACCGGGGCAACTTCAGGCTGTCCTTCGAAACGCAGCAGTTTCGCGACCCCGCCGGCCGCCACCTCCTGACGATGCTCATCGGCGTCGCAGGGGAGGGACGCCACGTGCGTCTCATCTGCCCCTACGTGCTGACGGCCGGGGGGCCACACCGGGACGCGCTCGTCCGGGCGTGCCTCATGGTGCAATGGTCGGAGGGGCTGGTGAGATTCGCGTTCGACGAGCGCGACGGGGAGATTCGAGCGGCGATCGACGTTCCGCTGGAGGATGCCTCGCTGACGGCGCGCCAGCTCGATCACTGTATCCGGTACCTGGCGTACGCAGTGGACCGGTATTACCCCGCCCTCGTGCGCGCCGCCGCCGACGGGATCATCGGCCTGGCGCCGATGCCCGGAGCCGTCGAGATCGCCGCGCAGGTCGTCGTCGACGAGCTGACGGGAAGCGGCGATCCGGCCGACGCGGCCCTGGCCGAGACCGTGCGGCGGCAGCTCGAGCCGCCTGCCGATTCCGGGGGCGCGTGAGGGCCGTCAGCCGATCGCCATCAGGTCGAACTGCTCGTGGTGGAGCTGCCCGTCCGGCTTGACGGTGATGTCACGGCCAATCGTCTGCTTCAGCTCCTTCAGGACCGCGCGCTCCTCCTCGCGCAGGGCCCGCGCGATGTCGGGGTTGACGCGCAGCATCAGGCTCTGGCCGTCGAGGTCGCCGCTGATCTTCTTCACCTCGGAGAGGATCTCGTAGCAGATCGTCGAGCTCGACTTGATGACCGAGCTGCCCGCGCAGTACGGGCACGGCTCGGTCAGCACGCGCTCGAGCGACTGCTTCACCCGCTTCCGCGTGATGATCACCAGGCCGAAATCCGACACCTGCAGCGCCTTCGACGGCGCCCGGTCGCGCCGCAGCTCCTGCTCCACGGCCTGGTACACCTTCTGGCGGTTCTTCTTCTCCTCCATGTCGATGAAGTCGAGGACGATGATGCCGCCGAGATCCCGCAGCCGGATCTGGCGGACGATCTCCTTGACCGCCTCGAGGTTCGTCTTGAGGATCGTGTCCTCGAGCCGCCCGGCGCTCTTCTTGCCGACGTACCGCCCCGTGTTCACGTCGATCGCGACGAGCGCCTCGGTCTGGTTGATGACGATGGAGCCGCCCGACTTCAACCACACCTTGCTGCGCAGCGCCTTGTCGATCTCCTGCTGGACGCCGTACTCCTCGAAGATCGGGAACTCCTTGTCGTAGAGCTTCACGCGCGGCGCCAGCGCCGGCATGAACCGCTCGACCATCTCGAGAATCTTCCGGTACTCGGCCTCGCTGTCGATGCGGATTGCCGTGTAGTCCTCGGTCAGCAGGTCGCGCAGGAGCTTGGCGACGAGGCTCTGCTCCTGGTACACGACGGCGGGGGCGCGGGAGGTCTCCGACTTCTGGCGGATCTCGGTCCAGATCTTGTGGAAATAGCCCAGGTCCGAGAGGATGTCGTCCTTGGGACGGCCGGCGGCGGCGGTGCGGATGATGACGCCGCCGGCGAAGCCGGTCTCGTCGCGGAACTCGCGCACGATCCCCCGCAGGCGGCTGCGCTCCTCGCGCGAGTCGATCTTGCGCGACACGCCGACGTGATCGACCGTCGGCATGAACACCAGGAAACGGCCCGGCATCGTGGCGTGCGAGGTGAGCCGCGCGCCCTTCGTCCCGAGCGGCTCCTTCGCCACCTGGACGATGATCTCCTGCCCTTCCTTCAGGAGCTCCTCGATCTTCGGGTCGGGGCGCTTCTGATCGCGGTCGCGGCCGTTGCGCGCCCGGCCGTTGCCCTTGTGGTCGTCCTCGTCGGTGTCGAACCGGTCGAGCTCCTCGAAGGTGTCGGCGACATCCGACACGTACAGGAAGCCGTCACGCTCCAGGCCGATGTCGACAAACGCCGACTGCATGCCGGGGAGCACCTTCGACACCCGGCCCTTGTAAAGATTCCCGACGACGCCGCGCTGCCGCTCGCGCTCGATGAAGATTTCGGCGACCTGATCGTCCTCGAGGATGGCGACCCGCGTTTCGTGGGCGCTCGAGGAGATGATCATCTCCTTGGTCATGCCCGCCTGTCAGTCGTTGGTCGCTCGTCTCTGGTCCAGCGACCAGCGACCAGCGACGCGAGACTAGTTCGTGAACCGGCGCATCCGCACGTTGAGGATCAGGCCGAACCCCGCCAGCGTGGCAATCATGGAGGAGCCGCCGTAACTCATCAGCGGAAGCGTCAAACCCTTGACCGGCGCCAGGCCGGCCGACATGGTGATGTTGTACACGACCTGGAACGTGAAGCTCGCGAGAACCCCGAGCACCAGGTAGGCGCCGAGGCGATCCTTGGCCAGACGGGACGCCTCGATCGCGCGCAAGATGACGAACAGGTACAACCCGAGCGCCACGAGGACGCCCGCGAACCCGTGCTCCTCGGCCAGCACCGAAAAAATGAAGTCGTTGTGGGCGACCGGCAGGAAGCGCAACTGGCCTTGCGTCCCGCCCGCGAACCCCTTGCCCCAGAGCCCGCCCGATCCGACGGTGATGCGGGCCTGAATCTGCTGGTACCCCGCCCCCTTCGCGTCCTGCGCGGGGTCGAGGAATGTCTCGATACGCTCTTTCTGATAATCCTGCAACGCGAACGTCCACGCCACGGGCGCGGCCAGGACGGCGGCGAGGGCGAGGACGCCGACGATCCGCATCGACAGGCCCGCGACGAACGCGATCGCGAAGAGCACCGGCACGAGCGTCACCGCGGTTCCGAGATCCGGCTGGCGCGCGATGATGAGACACGGCAGGGCCGTGATGGCGCCCGCGATGACGAGGTCCGCCTGCGTGATCGCGCCGCGGCGGCTCTCGCCGTACAACTTGGCGATGACCAGCGCCAGCGCCGCCTTGGCGAACTCGGAGGGCTGCAGGTTGAAGAGGCCCAGATCGATCCACCGCCGCGACCCGCCGCGCACGGCGCCGAAGAAGAGCACGTAGACGAGGAGCGCGACGACCCCGAAATAGATGAAGTGCGACTTGTCGCAGAGCGACCGGTAGTCGATGCTGAGCGCCACGGTCAGGGCCACGGCCCCCATCAGGATGCCGTAGATCTGCGTCCAGAAGACGCGCGAGGGCTCACCCCCCGGCGGCGTCGTGGCGCTGTAGATGTTCGCCAGGCCGATCGCGCAGAGCGCCAGCAGCGCCGCGATGAGCGCCCAGTCGATGTGATAGTAGAGCCTGCGTTCGAACACGGTTACATCCCAATCCCCAACGCCCAACTCCCAACTCCCAAAACGACTTCGCTTGTGCGCTCACGCGCCGTTACGGAGGACAGTGCCGTCACGACATGCTCGAACGCCAGTGCAGTCACGAGAGTCATGAAAGACCAGTACAGTCGCTTTGGGAGTTGGGAGTTGATCATGGCCGCGCCTCCGCCACGACGCTCGCCACCGCCACGGGGGCGGGAGCCGGCACGGGCGCGGGCGCGAACACGGGCAATGGCCTGCCCTCCTTCTTCGCGAAATACGTCTCGATCACATGTCTCGCGATGGGGGCGCCGAGGTAGCCGTGCTCGCTGTGCTCGGCGAAGATCACGCCGGCGAGCTCGGGGTCGTCCTTCGGCGCGAAGAACACGAACCAGCCGTGGTCGCGCAGATCCCGATCGGTCTTGCCGCGCGCGGCCTGCCGCCCCTGAATCGAGATGACCTGCGCGGTGCCCGTCTTCCCTGCCACGTTGCGCCCCGGCACGCGCCCCCGGCCGCCCGTGCCCGCCGCGTTCACGACCATCCAGAGACCGTCGTGCAGCGCCGACAGCGTCTCGGGCCGGAACGCCACCCTCTCGGCGACGGCGGCGGCCGGCACGGGCCTGAACACGCCGTCCCCTTCGTCGATCGCCTTCACGACGCGCGGCGTGACGCGCGTGCCGCCGTTGGCGACCGTGGCCATCATGACGGCCAGCGAGGCCGGCGTCACGGCGTTCTGCCCCTGGCCGATCGCCACCGAGATCGTCTCGCCCGCGTACCACCGCTCGCCCGTCGTCCGGCGCTTCCACTCCGTCGAGGGCACGAGGCTCTCCTGCTCGTTCGGCAGGTCGATGCCCGTCTTCCCCGCGAGTCCCAGGTTGACGGCCCACTTGTGCATCCGGTCCACGCCGAGCATGTTGCCCAGCGTGTAGAAGTACACGTTGCAGGACCTCTCGATCGCGTGGCGCATGTCCACCACGCCATGGCCGCCTTTCACGTGGCACAGGAAGTAGCGTCCGTAGAAGGTGGCGCCGCCCGGGCAATCCACCCTGAAATCGGGCGTGACGACGCCCTCCTCCATCGCTGCGACGGCGACGACGATCTTGAACGTGGACCCTGGCGAGTAGCGGCCCTGGATGACGCGGTTCTGCAGCGGTCGCAGCTTGTCGGTGTTCAGCGAGCTCCAGGTCGCCCGGTCGATGCCGGCCGCGAAATCGTTGGGATCGTACGACGGGCGGCTCACGAACGACAGTACGTCGCCGTTGTGCGGATCGAGCACGAGCGCCGCGCCGTTGAAGCCGGCCTGACGAAAGCCGTCCTCAACCGCCTTCTGCAGGTCGTAGTCGAGGGTGAGCTGCACGCGGCGCCCCTCGACCGGCTGAATCTTCTCGATCTCGCTGATCTCGCGCCCCGTGCTGTTGACGACGACGCGCCTGGCGCCGTCGCGCCCCATCAGCAGCCTGTTGTAGACGCGCTCGACGCCGGACTGGCCGATGATCGCCCCCTGCGCCACGCCGCCGCCGACCTGCGATTCGCCCGCCTCGCCCACGTAGCCGAAGAGGTGCGCCGCCAGCGCGTCGGTCGGGTACTGCCGCGTCGGCACCTCCTGAATCACGACGTCGGGCAGCTCGAAATCGAGGCGCCGCGCCGTGATGGCCGCCACCTGCGCCAGCGACGCGTCCTCGATGACGACGATCGGCCGATAGGTCGGCTCCTGCCGGTGCCGATCCACGATCTGCCTCACGCGCGACTCATCCATCCCGGCCACCGCCGCCAGCAGGCGGATCGTCCGGTTCAGATCCTTCGTGTGCTCGCGGACGATCGACACGCTGAACGAATGGCGGTTCTCGACGAGGACGCGCCCATGGCGGTCGAACAGCACGCCGCGCGGCGCGCGAAGCGCCAGGGTCCGCTGGTGGTTGTTCTCCGCCATCTCGCGGAACTTCGCGTGCTGAACGACCTGGAGATACCAGAAGCTCATCGCCAGGACCGCGAACACGACGACCGCGGCGATCTGCAGCATCGCCAGCCGGGCGCCGAGTCGTCTGCGATCTTCCGTCACAGCCATGGCTACCTTCTACGGACTCGCCTGCGCTCGCCCAGGCCGGGCAGCGCTTCGACGATCGTGAACGCGATCATGCCGACGACGGCGTTGCCGAGCGCCTGGCTCGCGACCGCCGCGTACGGCGACGGAAAGCTCCTGAGCCCCAGCACGATGTACAACCCCATGAACACCGCCGAGTGCGCCGCGGTTGCGGCCAGGAACATCACGAACCGCGGCAGCGCCGCCGTCACGATGAACTGCTGGCCGATGACCCCCGCCAGAAACCCGACCACCGACTTCGCCAGCCCGCCGATGCCGATGACGCCGCTCGAGAGCGCGTCCTGAATCAGCCCCGCCGTGCTCCCGGCCAGCGTCCCCGTGCCCGGGCCCGTGGTCAGCGCGACGTACACGACGACGACGAGCACCAGATCGATGGCCGCCGTCCCTCCGACCACGAACCGTGCCAGCGTCGTCTGCAGCGCCAGCGCCAGCGCGATGGCGACGAGAACCCCCGCAGCCTTCACGTTCCCGGTTCCGGGTTCACGGTTCCGGGTTCGCTGGCGGGAACCGCGTCTGCCGGTACGGGCGGCGTCAGCACGACCAGGACCTCCTCGATCGACGTGAAGTCCACGGCAGGCGTGACGACGATGGCGCCGAACACCCCGGCGCCACGCTCTATCGATTCTATCTGACCAATGACAAAGCCCTTAGGGTAAATGCCGTCGATGCCGGAGGTGACAATCGCGTCGCCCACCTGGATGTCGGCCGCGCCCGATACGTACTCCAGGCGCAGCCGATCGCTCCCCGTGCCGAGGACGACGCCTTGCGCCCGCGACCGCTCGACGAGCGCCCCGGCCGCCGCGTTCCGATCGATGAGGAGCTGCACTTTCGCCGCCCGTGCGCTCGGCATGATCAGCCGGCCCACCACGCCCGCCGGCGAGATCACGGCCTGGTCGGGGCGCAACCCGTCGTTGCTCCCCTTGTCGATCGTCATCGTCCGGAAGTCGGGGCTCGCTTCGCCGGCGATGACGGCGGCGGCCGTCGTCGAGAGGGCCGTCCGCTGGCGCAGCTCCAGCAGCTCCTGCAGCGAGCGGCTCTGCCGCGCCACCGCGCGCTCTTCCTGCAGCCGGATCTGGAGCTGACCCACCTCGCGGCGGAGCCGCTCGTTGTCCTCGCGCACACGCTGGAGCGCGAAGTACCCTTCCCAGCCCCGCTGCACGGATCCGATGAGCCACGACGCGCCGCGCTGCACCTCGGCGAACACGCCGAAGGTGACGGCCTCGAGCATCGGGACGCCGTGACGCGTGTTCACCTGCGCGGAAATGAGGACGATGTGCGCAATCGTGACGACCAGGAAGAGGTAGCCGGTGCGCTGGCGGATGTCTAACAGAGCCATGGCCGCTGGCGGCCTACCTAGTCAATCGAGATCTTTCGCAACAGGTTGAAGTCCGACAGCATCTTGCCGGCGCCGAGCACGACCGACGACAGCGGGTCTTCGGCCATCGCGAGCGGCAGGCCCGTTTCCTCGCGCAGACGTTTGTCGAGGTTCTTGAGCAGCGATCCGCCGCCGGTCAGCACGATCCCGCGATCGACGATGTCGGCGGACAGCTCCGGTGGCGTGCGCTCGAGCGCCACGCGCACCGCGTCGACGATCACGTTCACCGTCTCGGCGAGCGCCTCGCGGATCTCCTCGTCGGTGATGGTGATCGTCTTGGGCACACCCTCGATGAGATGCCGCCCCTTGATCTCCATCGTCATCCGCTCCTCGAGCGGGTAGGCGGAGCCGATCTCCATCTTGATCTGCTCGGCCGTGCGCTCGCCGATGAGCAGGTTGTACGTCTTCTTGATGTAGGCGATGATCGCCTCGTCCATCTCGTTGCCCGCGACGCGCACCGCCTTGCTGTAGACGATGCCCGCGAGCGAGATGACCGCGATGTCGGTGGTGCCGCCGCCGATGTCGACGATCATGTTGCCCGACGGCTCGGTGATCGGCATGCCGGCGCCGATCGCCGCCGCCATCGCTTCCTCGACGAGGTGCACCT
>JBOGIW010000380.1:0-7804 GCA_050748045.1 Vicinamibacterales bacterium
GCGTGGCGTAGGCGTAGTCCAACGCGCGTTACGAGGCGCGCGCCCGGCCGCCCTTGCGCGCGGAACGGGCCGTGGTGCCCGCCGACACCGCCGCCGTGGCCCGGCGCTTCCGCTCGCTGAGCAGGATGGCAATCGCTGCCGCGATGAATACCGTCGAGTACGTGCCGCTGGCGATGCCCACGAGCATCGTGAAGGCGAACCCCTCGAGCACCTCGCCGCCGAAGAGGTACAGCGACATCACCGACAGGAACGTGGTGCCCGCGGTGATGACCGTGCGGGACAGCGTCTGGTTCACGCTGAGGTTCACGACGTACTCGAGCGGCTCCTTCCGCATGCCGCGGAGGTTCTCGCGCACGCGGTCGAAGATGACGATCGTGTCGTTCACGGAATAGCCGGTAATCGTCAGGATCGCCGCGACGATGTTGAGCGAGATCTCGTAGCCGAAGAAGGTGAGGAAGGCGACTGTCACGAACACGTCGTGCAGGGTCGCGGCGATGGCCCCGATCGCGAACGACGGCCGGAATCGCAGCGCGATGTAGATCGTGATGCCGACAATCGACGCGATGGTCGCGTAGATGCCCTTTCGCTGCAGGTCGGCGCCGATGACCGGTCCGACGATCTCGGTGCTGATGACCTCGAAGGCCGGCAACCCCGCCTTCTGGAGCGCGCCGACGATCTGCCGCGCGCCCTCCTCCAGGCTCGCCCCTTCCTCGGCTGTCTGCGTCTGCGGCAGCTTGATCAGAATCTCGCGGTCCTCGGGATTCCCGTACTGCTGCACGACGCTCTCTGTGGCGACCGGCGCAATCGCGCTCCGCACCTGCTCCTCGCCGACCGGCTGCTCGAACTTGACGATGACGTTCGTGCCGCCGGCGAAGTCGATGCCGAGCGGCAGCCCCTTCGTGACGATGTTCACGATGCCGGCGATGATGACCACGAACGAGAGCCCGATGGCGTGCCACCGCCACTTGATGAAGTCGAAGCGCGGGTTGGTGAAAATCTGCATGATGGCTAGATGGAGAGCGCCGCCCCGCGCCGGCGCGAGAGCACCACTTCGAAGACCGTCCGCGACACGAAGACAGCCGTGAACACGTTCGCCATGAGACCGATGAAGAGCGTCGTGGCAAAGCCGCGAATCGGCCCCGTGCCGAACTGGAAGAGGAACGCGGCCGCAATCAGCGACGCGACGTGCGTGTCGACGATCGTCCACCAGACGCGATCGAAGCCGGCGTTCACCGCCGAGCGCACGCCCTTCGCCGTGGCCAGCTCCTCCTTGATGCGCTCGAAGATGAGGACGTTCGAGTCGACGCCCATGCCGATCGTCAGGATGAACCCCGCCACGCCCGGCAGCGTCATCGTCGCGCCCAGGTACGCCATCATGCCGAGCAGGATGAGCAGGTTGACCGTGATCGACGTGAGCGCGTTCACGCCCGCCAGCCGGTAGTAGAAGAGCATGAACAGGACGACGAGCGCCAGGCCGCCGGAGGCCGCGGTGACGCCCGCGCGGATCGAATCGGCGCCGAGCGAGGGGCCGACGGTGCGCTCCTCGAGATACGTCAGCGCGGCCGGCAGCGCGCCCGACTTCAGCGTGATGACCAGGTCCTGCATCTCCTCGCGCGTGATGCCGGTGATCTGGCCGCTGTCGGTGATGCGCGCCTGGATCGTCGGCGCCGACATCACGCGATCGTCGAGCACGATCGCCAGCCGGCGGCCGATGCTCGACTCGGTGAACCTGCCGAAGCGCACCGCCGCGTCCTGCTTGAGCGTGAAGCTCACGGCCGGCTGGTTGAACTCGTCCATCGACTGCTGCGCGCTCCGCAGGTCGCGTCCCGCAACCGCCGCCACCTTCTTGACGGCGTAGAACACCGTCGACGGCATGGCGCCGCTCTGGCCCTCGTCGCGGCCCGGAATGACTTCGAGATCCGGCGGCAGGTTGTTGTTGTAGGCCTGCAGCGCCGCCTCGCGCGACGGGAACGGCCCCTGCTCGACCAGCGTCAGCTCGAGCAGCGCCGTCGATCGGATGATCTCCTTCGCGCGGTTCACGTCGGTGACGCCCGGCAGTTGCACGAGAATCTGATCGGCGCCGCCGTGGCGCGCCACGATCGGCTCGGCGACGCCAAGCTCGTCGACGCGCCGCCCGATCGTCTCGAGCGCCTGGTTGACCGCCTCCTCGCGAAGCAGGTTCACGATGTTCGGCCTCATCGTGTAGGTGTAGCTGCCCGCCCCCGGCGTGCGGGTGAAGCTGGTTTCGACGTCGGTGGCGGCGGCGCGGAACGCCTGATCGTTCTGCACGCCTTCCACCCGGATCTCCGTCGGGCCGGTGGCCGCCACGCTTCCGACCGCCACGTTCGCCGCGGTCAACGCCGCGCGCAGGCGCTCCGCCGTCAGTTCCGTCTCGAGCCGGAGCGCATCGTCGGTGTGCACGCGCAGGACGAGGTGGACGCCGCCCTTCAGGTCGAGGCCGAGATTGACCTTCTCTCCCGGGGGGTAGAACCCCCAGACCGCCAGGCCGATGACGCCGGCGATGATGAGAACTTTGGTGCGAAGGCTCATGTGTCCAGTCCCTCAGGAACCCTCGGCCACCGGGGCCTGCCCCTGGTAGCCGACGATGGCCGTTCGGGCCACGTCGATGCGGACCTTGTCGGCAATCTGCAACTGCAGGATCCTGTCCTCCACCCGCGTAATCGTGCCGTAAATCCCACCCGACGTGATGACCTTGTCCCCGGCTTTCAACTGGGCCAGGAACGCCTGGACCTTCTGCTGGCGCCGCTTCATCGGAAGAATCACGATGAAGAGGAAGATGCCCATGATGATAACGGGGACGATGAGCGCCTGCAGCGCCGTGGGATCCATCAGTCAGGCGATTGGCGGGAAGCCGAGCGAAGGAACTCCTGCTTGAAGTGTTCGAAGGTCCTGAACGATATAGCGTCCCTGATCCTCCGCATCGTGTCAAGGTAAAAGCTCAGATTGTGCAACGTGTTCAGGGTGCCTGACGTCATCTCCCCGGCCATGTAGAGATGCCGCAGGTAGGCCCGCGAATGACGCCGGCACGTGTAGCACTGGCAGGCCGGGTCGAGCGGCCCCTCGTCTTCCGCGTAGCGCGCGTTCTTGATGTTGATCCGCCCCTGGCTCGTGAAGAGTTGCCCGTTCCGCGCATTCCTCGTCGGCATCACGCAGTCGAACATGTCGACGCCGCGTGCCACGCACTCGACGAGGTCTTCGGGGGTGCCCGTGCCCATCAGGTAGCGCGGGCAGCCGGGCGGCAGCCGCCGGGCGGTGTCCGCCACAACGGCGTACATGAGGTCGATGGGCTCGCCGACGCTGAGCCCGCCGATTGCGTACCCCTCGAACCCGATGGCGACGGTCGCCTCGACGCTCTCGTCCCTGAGGTCCTGGACCACGCCCCCCTGGATGATGCCGAACTGGGCCTGGCCTTCATTGGTCGCCTCCGCGCCGGCGGCCGATCCGGCGCGAATCAGATCGAGCCGCTCGCGGCACCGCGTCGCCCAGCGCGCCGACCGCCGCATCGACTCGGCCACGGTGGCGCGGTCGGCCGGGTAGGCGAGGCATTCGTCGAAGACCATCGCGATGTCGGCGCCGAGGCGCGCCTGGATGTCGACGGCCCGCTCGGGCGTGAGCAGGTGCAGGCTGCCATCGAGGTGCGATCGAAACTGCGCACCGTCTTCGGTGATGCGCCGCCGCTCGGCGAGGCTGAAGACCTGGAAGCCGCCGCTGTCGGTCAGAATCGGACGGTTCCAGCCGATGAACCGATGGAGGCCTCCGCGGCGCGCGACCAGCTCGTCGCCGGGGCGCAGATACAGGTGATACGTGTTGCCGAGCACGATCTCGGCGCCGCTGGCCTCGACCTCCGCATGGCGGAGGGCCTTGACGGCGCCCTGCGTGCCGACCGGCATGAACGCGGGCGTCTGCACCACGCCGTGCGGCGTCCGGAACCGGCCCCGGCGCGCCGCGCCGTCGGTGGCGATGAGATCGAACGAGAAAGCCATATATTAGTAACTTACCGTGAAGAAGCTGCGCGTCGGCGTCCTCTATGGCGGGCGATCGGGGGAACACGAAGTCTCGATCGCGTCGGCCGCCTCCATCATCAAGCACCTCGACCGCACCCGGTATGAACCGGTGCCGATCCGAATCGAGAAGGATGGACGCTGGACCCTCGCCGACAAGCCGCCGAGCGTCATCAAGGCCGCGGAGGTGATCGAGCACGCGCGCGTGCAGGCGGCCAGGCCCGTGCGGCCGGGCCGCGAAGCGCATATCGTGGCACACCCCGGCGAGGAGACCGTGCTCACCATCGAGCGGCGCGACACGGCGGGCGTCCCCGAGGGCACGTCGGCCGTCGTCACAGGGCTTGGTCTCGACGTGATCTTCCCGGTCCTGCACGGGCCGAACGGCGAGGACGGGACCGTGCAGGGGCTGCTCGAGCTGGCCAGCGTCCCCTATGTCGGCGCCGGTGTGCTGGGATCGGCCGTCGGCATGGACAAGGCGATCATGAAGCAGCTTTTCGCGGCGCAGGGCTTCCCCCTCGTGAAGCACGTCGTGACGCTGCGGCGGGAGTGGGACCGCGACCCCGCCGGCGTGCAGGCCCGCGTCGCGCGGGAGCTCGGGTATCCCGTGTTCGTGAAGCCGGCGAACCTGGGGTCGAGCGTCGGCATCTCGAAGGCCAGGAACGACCAGGAGCTGGCCGCGGCCGTGCGGCTGGCGGCAGACTTCGACCGCAAGATCGTCATCGAGGCCGCCGTGCCGAACGCGCGCGAGATCGAGTGTGCCGTCCTCGGCAACGACGAGCCGGAGGCCTCGATTGCGGGCGAGATCGTACCGTCGCGGGAGTTCTACGACTACGAGGCCAAGTATCTCGACGACGCCTCGACGCTGCTGATCCCCGCGCCGATCACGGACGCACAGCATGCCGAGGTGCGCCGGCTGTCGATCGCGGCATTTCGCGCCGTGGACGGCGCCGGGATGTCGCGCGTGGATTTCCTGATGGACGGCGCCACCGGCGTGTTGTACCTGAGCGAGGTGAACACCATTCCGGGATTCACCACGATCAGCATGTATCCGAAGCTCTGGGAAGCCTCGGGGCTTGCGTATCCCGATCTGGTCGCCCGCCTGATCGCGCTCGCCCTCGAACGGCACGCCGAGAAGCGGCAGCGTCGCACGAGCATCACGTGAAGCCGATCGCGCTGGCGATGGCCCTGAGCGCGGCGCTGCCGGCAGCGCCGCTCTCGCCGGAGCCGCTTCGCGGCATCACCGGGGCCGAGCAGCTTGCGCGCGTCTACGACACGATCTTCGACGCGGACGTCGATCGGCTCCCGGAGGCGCTCGCCCACGCGTGCCCGCCCGCGCCGCACGAGGTCTGCCGCGTGCTCGACGCCGTCGCGCTCTGGTGGCAGATCCAGCTCGACCCGCTCGACCTGTCGCTCGACGAGGCGCTCGCGCGGCGCGTGAGCTACGCCGTCGCGAGCGCGGAGACGTGGACCACGCGCGAGCCGCACCGCGCCGAAGCCTGGTTCTACCTGGGGGGCGCGTACGGCGTCCGCGTGCAGTGGCGCGTACTGCGAGGCGAGCGCCTGGCCGCCGCCCGCGACGGCAAGCGCGTCAAGGGCGCGCTCGAGAAGGCGCTCGCGCTCGACCCGGATCTGCACGATGCCTGGTTCGGCATCGGCCTCTATCACTATTACGCGGACGTGGCGCCCGCCGCAGCCAGGGTGCTGCGATGGCTCCTCTTCCTGCCCGGCGGCGACCGGGTGAGGGGGCTGCAGGAGATGCTGCGGGCACGCCAGAACGGCGCGCTCCTGCGCAGCGAGGCCGACTACCAGCTCCACATCATCTACCTCTGGTACGAGGAAGAGCCCGCCCGCGCCCTGGAACTGCTCGACGCGCTGCGGCACCGGCACGCGCAGAACCCACACTTCCTGCAGCGCATCGCCGAGGTGCAGGACGTCTATCAGCACGACCTCACCGCGAGCCTCCGCTCGTGGCAGGCGCTCTTCGAGGCGGCGCGCCGGCACACGGTGCTGCACGCGGAAATGGCCGAGGCCCGGGCGCGCCTGGGCATGGCGCGGCAGCTCGATCGCCTGTTCGAGACCGACGTCGCGATCGATCACCTCCGGGCCGTGGTGGCCTCCGATCCGGCGGCGCCGTTCGGGGCCGTCGCGCAGGCGCAGCTTCACCTCGGCCAGGCGCTCGATCGGATGGGTGACCACGACGAGGCGGTCGCCGCGTATCGCGCCGCGCTGGCCGCGACCGGCGACTACGACCCGCTCGATATCGAGGCGCGCGCCCGCTCCGCCATGCGGCACAGGGTCGATACCGACGAGACGACGGCGTACCGGAAGTCGCTCGAAGGGTGGCGTGCGCTCGAGCGAGGCGACATCCCCGCCGCCGCCGAGGCGATCGAGCACTCGCTCGCGCTGCGGCCCCGCGATGCGGTCACGCGCTATCGCCAGGCGAAGCTGCTCCAGGCGCAACACGACGAGGACGCGGCGCTGAAGGTGCTCGAGGCCGTCGTCGGGGCGCGCAAGGCGACGCCTCCGACCATCTACGCGACGGCGTGCGTCGACGCGGCGCGGCTGTTCGAACGACGAGGCGATCGCGGGCGCGCCATCGATCTCTATCGCATCGCGCGCGGCGTCTTCGGCGCCGACGCGCGCACGAAACGCGCGGCCGAGCGCGCGCTCACGCGGCTCGCCGCGTCGATGCAGGCGCGATCGCCGCGCGCGCTGAAGTGCTTCACGCGTGCATCCGAGAAAAATATCGAGCGCGCGCGGCGTCGTTTTTGACAATTCACGCGCTTTTGTGCTTGACATCACAAAAATCTCACCCATAATCTACATCTGGTATGAGGGTGGATGGCTCAGCCCACCAGTAGTGACGACCCATGTGGGCGTCCGAGGCTGAGTCGCACAACCTGAGGAGAAAACAATGGCGAAGAAGGCTGCCAAGGGCGCGAAGAAGAAGGCCGCGAAGAAGCGGTAATTCTTCGGACGGAACTTGGGGGGTGCTCGGATGGAGCACCCCAATTTTTTTTGTTCCGACGACTGCTCTCCCGCACGGCGGGAGTGAGCCGACGCGAGGTCGCCGACATCCAGGACAACGTGCCAGGCGGCAGAGTGCTGCGATGCTGCGGCGTGACGCTCGCGCAATCCAACACCTGAAGGGGGGGATTCAGATGGCGAAGAAAGCAGCCAAGGGAAAGAAGAAGGCGTCGAAGAAGAAGTAACCTCGCCGCTTCGCTTCAGCATCGGGGACGCGTCGCGCGTCCCCTTTTTTTGTTTTGGGGGACCGATGGCGCCTTTCGCTCAGGGCGTCGCGGTGATCCCGTCCCAGATGCGAATGCTCCGGATGACGTCCAGTTGCTGGAGGCGATCCACCACGTCCATCCCGTTCACGACGTGGCCGACGACGGTATACCGCGCGTCGAGGTGCGGCTGCGGCGAGTGGGTGATGAAGAACTGTGAACCGCTGGTGTCCATCCAGTCCCGCGCCATGCCGACGATGCCGCGCAGATAGGGCCGCTGATTGACCTCGTCGCGGAGGGTGTAGCCGGGCCCGCCCTGCCCGTCGCCGCGCGGATCGCCGGCCTGCACGACGAAGTCGGGCACCACGCGATGCAGCGCGACGCCGGTGAAGAAGCCGCGCCGTGCGAGATCGATGAAGCTGGCGACCGCCATCGGCGCATCCAGCACGGCGAGCTCGACTTCGATCGTCCCCTGCTCGGTCTCGATGTACGCGTGCGGCGAGAACGGCGGCGCCGCGGCCCACGTGATCTCGTCGTCGCGCAGGACGCGAC